>JAPLFN010000108.1:0-25239 GCA_026390655.1 Candidatus Kapaibacterium sp. | reverse complement strand
TGCGTCGGCCGGCAAGCGCGGGATTTCCGCATTCGCAATCGATAAGTCAATGGCGGGCTTTTACGGAAGCAAGAAAGAAAACAAACTGGGTATGCGCTGTTCGGACACGGCCTGTCTTACACTGGACAATGTTCGCGTACCTGCGTCGCACCTCATTGGTAAGGAAGGCGAAGGATTCATTCAAGCGCTGCAAATACTCGATGGCGGACGTATCTCCATTGCTGCTCTGAGCGTGGGTCTGGCGCAAGGAGCCTTCGAGGCTGCTCTGAAGTACAGTGTTGAGCGTGTGCAGTTTGGAAAACGCCTTGCGGACATGCAGGCTATACAATTCAAACTAGCCCGCATGTCCATGGAAATTGACGCCGCAAGAATGCTCACGTACAAAGCCGCATGGATGCGCGACAACGGTATGCAGTTTGGTGTTGCCGCCTCCATCGCGAAGTTGTACTCTTCAGAAGTGGCCGTTCGTACCTCCGAAGAAGCAATTCAGATTCATGGTGGTTACGGATACGTGAAAGACTATCCGGTTGAGAAGTATTGGCGCGACTCCAAACTTCTTACCATCGGTGAAGGCACAAGCGAGGTTCAAAAGATCGTGATCACTCGAAATCTTCTCGCCGAGCTTACTTAAGCGGTAAGGGGCTTCCGTCGATCGGACCAAGAGCCAGTCCAAAAATCTTTGCCAAGGTGGGTGCTATGTCCACGGGCGCTACGGAGTCCGTGTAACGCTGCGGCACAATGCCCTTGCCAAGCATCATGAGTGGCACATACCGATCATAGTCGTATGGCGTGCCATGAGTGGCCGTGTTTGCTCCGATAATCCAATACCGCTTTGGATAGATCACGATGTCTCCTGTGCGAGAAGCGTGAAAGCTGTTCCGGATATATCTGCATGTTGCTTCGTCCACCCCGTCCGGACAGTCGCCAAGAGCCATGGTATCACGTGTTGTAACAATTCCTAGTCCCGGATGCTTCCGCAAAGTATTCACGACAACGTTGAGAACTTCCGCACGGTCAAGGCCTGCTATGGCAGTGTCGTTCAGGTAGATCGACGGCTCGGCGATCTTCCGAACAAATGATCTCACCTTTGGCTTCCCAAAGCGATTAGTTAGGACGGAATCCACAAGTGCCTGAATTTCAGCTTCACGAATTCGGCCGGCGTCTATGCGAGCTCCTTGCTGACGAGGCAGCTCTTTGACGATCTCAGGTATGGGAGCTACTCCATGATCGGAGGTGATAACGAGGATGTAGTTGTTTCGGCCTACAAATGAATCAAGTTCATCAATAAATGCTCCGAGTCTCCTGTCCGCATGTACGTAGAGCTCTTGGACTTCTCGGCTATCCGGTCCAAATACATGCCCTACATAGTCAGGAGTTGAAACACCGATGCACAATACATCGGGTGACGAGTCCTTGCCCAGTCGTTCTTTGCGCAAAGCGATCGATGCGGCATCGAAGACCATTGTAATGCTAAAGGGGCTTAGCATTACACTTGCTTCAAACTTTGGATCTTTGGGTGTTAGAACGTCGTGAGGAAAGGTTGAGTTGCCGCCCGGGAAACTTCCTTCGGCAGACACAGTGTCAATAGCTGGTTTGAGAGCTTCGGAGATCTCAGTTTTCCAAACACGCCCGCTATATGAAGCAGTGGTCACTGTGCTATTGAGAGCAGTAAGCCAACGCGGCGTTGTGTATGCTCCACTTGTCTTCCATAGAGCTGCTTTCGCATCATACCACACACATGATGTTGCCAGCCTACCGGCCATCAGTATACCAGCTCGGTCTTTCAGCGAAACGCCCACAACTTTTGATCGTCGATCCCTGTTCCGCAACAGGTCGCCTATCGTTTCTGTTTCGAGTTGCGAGGCGCTCTTCATCCCTTCGGCATCATCGGCGCAATAGACGCACTCTCCGGTACGAAGATCGCAGAAGTCATTTCCAACAATACCACTTCGAGAGGGATAGCATCCCGTTAGCAACGTTGCATGTCCCGGACCCGTGATGTTATTGGCCTGTGCGTAAAAGCATTGTGAAAACCAGGCGCCTTCTTTTTGGAGCCGAGCAAAGCCCCTTGACCCAGTAAATCTTGCAAAGAGGTCCGGATAGTCACCCCTGTATTGATCAAATGAGACAACAACAACGAGTCTCGGTGGTTTTTGTGCTACCACCATTACAGTGCTAACAACCACCACCATACTCAGGGTTAGGGTAAAACGAATGAAGGTCATGAAGCAACATACTTCATGACCTTCAAAGAAACGTTGTTTGGCGTATTACAATTGGCCCATAGAGCGCATGATGTTGGCTACCTCATACGCCTGCTGTTGGTTGTATTCGGCGGCAAGCTTGCGGTAGTTGACGATGTCCACGATCGTACCAATCCAACACAGTCCACCGGTAAGCACGTAGAGAATGCCCAGGCCAATGTTGCCGATCACGAATCTGTGAATTCCGGCGATGCCGATAAATCCTACGATTGCGAGAATGAGAATCATTTGGGGCTCTTTTCTGCGCGAGCGATACATCATTGCGAATTGCATCGCCTGCTCATCGCTCATAGGGGAGATGATCATGTTCAGATAGGAGATCTCCTCGCCGTCTGCATCAGGGATGTATTGTAGAACGTTTGCCATGGAAACCTCAGGATAGAGTCCGACTCTGCCGGACTAGGTGAATGATTCGTGCTGAAATGATCAATACGGCTGGAATGCCTAAAGGATGCGCGGCCAGTGATTCGCCCAGATGGCCTCGAGCTAGGTGCCCAATTGAGCGCCCTAGTCCACAGCCCCAACACCCGTCAAAGCCCAATAACGTTGGAATACATAGGGTTACGGTGCCGTCGAGAGTTGGCGCCAGGACCGCCAATCCTACCAAACCAACGGTCCAGAGCCAAGCTTCTCTCGGAATATGTGCCAATATGCTTCGCATAAGGGGGCTCATACGGACCAAAATTGGAAAGGTTGCTGTGGAAATCTCACTAACTCACTTGTATGTCTTAGCCCTAACCGGTATATTGCGAGTCCATTTTTTCGTACAACGCCAACAGAAAATACATGTACGCAGTAGTAGAAATATCAGGTCAACAGTACGCCGTGGCTCCGGATCAAACCGTGAAGGTGCCATTGATGGACAAAAACGTTGGCGACAAGGTTGAATTTACCAACATCCTTCTTTCTAGTGACAACGGCAACGTATCCGTAGGCACTCCCTATATCAAGGGAACTGTTAAGGCTACGGTCGTTGAGCATGGCAAGGGTGAGAAGGTTCTCGTGTTCCACAAGAAGCGCCGCAAGGGCTATCAAAAGCTGAACGGTCACCGCCAGCTTTTCACGAGCATCACCATTACTGACATTAAAATCTAACAAGGTCTCGCAATGGCACACAAAAAAGGTGGCGGTTCTACCAAGAACGGTCGCGATTCAAATGCACAGCGCCTCGGCGTGAAGAAGTTCGGCGGCCAGCATGTTTTGGCCGGCAACATTATCATCCGCCAGAACGGCACGAACGTTCATCCGGGCAATAACGTTGGTCTTGGAAAAGACTACACGCTGTTCTCGCTAGTAG
Source organism: Candidatus Kapaibacterium sp. (assembly GCA_026390655.1). Taxonomy (GTDB): domain Bacteria; phylum Bacteroidota; class Ignavibacteria; order Kapaibacteriales; family Kapaibacteriaceae; genus UBA10438. The sequence continues at coordinate 21,678 of JAPLFN010000108.1, read as the reverse complement.
AAGGCGTCGTGAAGTTTGAACGCAAGTCCAAGGTTCGCCTCAAGGTCTCTGTCTATCCAGTTGCAACCAACTGAGAATGACTCGCCAGTAATCATGTAGACGCCTCCTTGTGGGGCGTTTTTTATACCTGCCAACTTCTCCGTTATTTCAAAACTCTAAATCATGAGTATATCGATGAAACAACCAGTTCGCGTAGCTGTAACCGGCGCCGCAGGTCAGATAGGCTACAGTCTTCTTTTCCGTATTGCCAGTGGCGAAATGCTGGGCAAAGACCAACCCGTTATCCTTCAGCTCCTCGAACTGACGCCAGCCCTCCAGGCACTTCGCGGTGTTGCGATGGAACTTGATGATTGCGCTTTCCCGCTTCTCCATGGCATCGTTCAATCCGACGATCCAATGGTTGCATTTAAGGACGTGAACTACGCACTACTTGTAGGTGCACGCCCTCGCTCAAAAGGCATGGAGCGCAAGGATCTTCTAGAAGCAAATGCGCAGATCTTTACCGTGCAAGGTAAGGCCCTTAATGCAGTGGCCGACCGAAATGTGAAGGTTGTGATCGTTGGAAACCCTGCGAATACAAATGCGCTTATCACGCGCATGAGTGCTCCGGATCTCAATCCGAAAAACATCACTGCCCTCATGCGTCTCGATCATAATCGAGCCCTCGCACAAGTTGCAGCGAAGACGGGCAAGCATACTTCCGATCTTTCAAAAATGATCGTCTGGGGCAATCACTCCGTGACGCAGTATCCGGATATCACGTGCCTAGAAGCGAATGGAAGTCTAGTGTGGCCTACGATCGCCGACAATGCGTGGCTTGTAGAGAACTTCATTCCAACCGTAGCTAAGCGTGGAGCGGCGATTATCGAAGCGCGTGGATTTTCGTCGGCAGCTTCTGCAGCAAACGCTGCGATCGAACATATGCGTGACTGGGCTCTAGGCACACCTGCTGGTGATTGGACTACGATGGGCATCCCAACCGATGGCTCGTACGGAATCACAGAGGACGCCGTGTATGGCTTCCCTGTTACATGCACCAATGGCGAATACAGCATTGTGCAAGGGCTTGAGATCAGCGACTTTTCACGCGAACGCATGTCCGCAACTCTCGCTGAACTTGTGGAAGAACGCGAAGCAGTAAAGCATCTTTGGTAAGAGAAAGACAGTTACGAGTTACCAGTTACTAGTTACGAGATACTAGTTACCAATCCGTCACTCGTAACTAGTAACTAGTAACTAGTAACTAGTAACTGGTAACTCGTAACTGGTAACTCGTAACTTAACTCGATATCTTCTTGGGGTATAGGAACGCTTCTAGCTGTCCTGTGCCCCTTCCTATTTCTTGCCACGAAGACGCATGTTTGAAGGTGATGACGGCAACGCCGCATGTAGGCATGTGAGCAAAGGATTCCTCGGCGAGGTACCGCACGAGGTCTGTCACACCAGGATTATGTCCCACCAGCATCGCGCACGTTACCTCTTTGTCGATCGAGTTGACGATTTCCATTAGCCCCTTGACCGATGCCTCATACACGGCATCAGAGCGAACCACACGTATCGGAGATAGGTGTAGGGCGTCGATGAAGTAGGCTGCTGTGGATGCTGCCCTTGTTGCCGTGCTTGAGATCAACAGTTGAGGCGTTGTTTGCAATTCGGCAACATGAGCTGCAACGATCGGTGCGTCGCGAATCCCTCTTGGATTGAGCACCCGCTCCTTATCACTCTGGTTAAGAGTGCTCCAATCAGACTTTGCATGTCGAACAACAAACAGTGTTTTCATGAAGCTCGTTATTGAGATCTGACAGTAAAAAGGAGGATCACCGTGGTTGCGGCAGCTGCAATGAAGATTGCCGGCTGCGCTACATCATCCCAGAACGATGATGGCATCGGTGGAATATCGCCGTGGGTTCCGCGATGCTGCATGGACTCGCTCGATATAGCTACCTCGCGAAGCATCATATCCTCCTGCTTCATGGATGGGAGTGCAAGTACGAGACCTGCAGATTCAGATGAGCCGTTGCGAGCATTGAGGTTTACAACAATCACCCGGCGCACGCTGTCACTGCTCTCGAGCAATTGGTATCGTGTGGATACATCAGAGATAGATATGATAACATCCGCTATCGAGTCTACCCCTAACTGGCGCGTCACTCGGCCACGTTCCTGGCAGCGCCTACCAATGATCCCTCCTATCCACTCAGCATCAGGATGTGGCTGAACGGAAAACGAGAAAGAAGGTCCCTCATGTCGAGCAAGGAGTGAGTCCGTTAGCGACCGAATCATTCCATCAACGGCATCAACGGTGTTCGCAACGGGTTGCCCATTAGCGGCAGTGCTAATGATACACAATAGGGAGATGATCAATACTCGTGACACTCAGCTCTGCAGGGACGGATGGCGCAGCGAGAGCAGCGCGCTCACGAGTTGGTTCTCGTTTTCGTAAAGTCCGGGCCGCAAGCGCAAAGGCCGTCTGCGGCCACGCACATATATCCGGACAACTGCAAGGACGCCACGAACATTCGTTCGGCGCTCACGTCCTACTACGATCTTTTCAATCTCGCTTAAGTTAAAAGACCTCTCGTGAAAGCGGCTGATGTATGTAATTGCGTCATCGCTAATGAGTACAGAACGTCGACTGACACTATTCACGATGAGCGACACGGTGGAGATCAGGACAAAGGAACCAAGCAGCACAACAACTGGATCTGTGAGCACAACGTTCACAAGCCCCTGCTGCAACGTGCTATCCCAGATCGCCTTGATCATCACATAGGATATCAACGTAATGGCATACATGGCGATCGATTGCCAATAGAAGTCGAGCTTGACGTGGTATTCAGCTGGCAACTGAACTTTTGGAAGTTTGTCAGTCATTGCAAGCCCCCTAACCATCCACCTACTTGGAGTACGAGACGTGCTGCATCTCTGGCAGCATTGGGCTTGCCCATTTTTTTCATTGAGAGAGACATCGAACTGCGTTTGGAACTGTCGTTCATGAGGTTATCGATCGCTGGTAGTAGTGACTCACGTAACGTGGCATCTTCGATGACGAGCGCCCCACCATTTTGTGCGACGACTGACGCGTTATGCTGTTGTTCATTCGTTGAAGCCGATGGCAATGGACACAATATCGCAGGTTTACCTACAATGCCAAGCTCTGCAACAGTAGTAGCTCCACTACGAGAGAACACAAGATCCGCTGCGGCGTAGGCGCGACCCATGTCTTCCAAGAACGGAACCATTTTCACGTTGTCGGGAACCTGGGTCGCTGTTGAAAATCCTTTCCCGGTTTGCCAAATCACCTGCCATGGACGCGAAGCGATCTCTGGCAGGGAGCGTTCAACGGCCATGTTGATCGTGTGTGCTCCAAGGCTTCCGCCAAAGATGAGCACCGTCGGTTTCTCGGGTTGTAAACCGAACTCAAGCCTTGCATTGGTTGCTTCACGTTGCGTATCGATCTGCGAGCGAACAGGATTTCCCAGGACGTGAAGTCGGCTAGTCAAATTCGCAGGATAGAAGTTCACGCTCTCCTCAAACGCAAGCACCATTGCACTCGCTTTTGACGCCAGACGTGAATTCGACTTGCCGGGGTTAAGATTGCTCTCCAATACGATAAGGGGCACCTTCTCACGAACAGCTGCTATGCCAACAGGGTAACTCACGTAGGCGCCTGTGCAGATAACAGCGTGTGGGCGGTGTGCTCTAATCGTATCCCTGGCAATCCGTATAGACTTGAACACTTTCAGAGGCAACGTTAGCGTTGAAAGAGCGAGCCCCCTGAACCCTTGGATAGGCATTGGCACAAACGGATACCCAAGCCGGGGGATCAGAACCGTCTCCATGCGATCGGAGCTCCCCATAAATACCGCAGAGCAATTCCCATTCGTCAAATGCTCAATCTGCTCTACCACCGCCACCGCAGGAAAGATGTGTCCACCTGTCCCTCCGGCGGCAACAACCACACGGAATATGTTAGAAGGGGCTGCTGTTACGGTCACGTTTAGGCACTCAGATGGTTAAGCGCTACCAAAATAGGCCCTCTTCCGTAATTTCAACCGTACTTCCCCAATCTTCCGGCCCCAGCATCATGCAGCGAAGCATCATTTTCGTTTTCTCGCTCCTCATTCTCTCCTTCCAAGCAGGCGCGCAGAACGCTAATGTGAAGGCGTATATACAACAGGTAGCGTCGGGTTGGACATCAGACGCAAAGAAGGCACTACCGGATCTCTTAGTGGATTCTCCGGATGACCCCGGTGTTCTGTTTCTCCATGCGTCATTGGTTGAAGATCCGAAAAAGGCAACACCACTCCTAGAACGTGTTGTTGATGCCTTTCCAAAAAGCGAGTGGGCTGATGATGCCATGGCCCGTCTCGTGGTCTTTGCCGCAACAAAGAATGACGCAGAAAAGGCCAAGAAGACCTTTGCAAAAATGCGAGAACAGTATTCGCTGAGCGATCTTCTTCCGATCGTATACGATGTGATGCGTTCAACCGTGGGTGCTCCTCCCCCGGCGGATAGAACACCGATCTCTACTCCCGTAGCAAAGAAGACCGAACCTGTTGCCGAGCCGGCAACAAAAACGTCCACGAAAGCATACACCCTCGTTACACGAACCACGTTCAGCAAGGACGAGGCCGACGGCCTCATGGAACAGTTCAAAAAGAAACATATGCGCGCCCGAATGACGACTGAATCTTCAAAGCCAAAGCCACGTTATATCGTGAGTGTTGGTGAGTATGACACAGAGTCTGATGCCGAAAAGGATGTGGATGCAGTCCATGCAGTTTGTAAGTGCAAACCAACTGTGACGAAGCGTTGATGCGTGTAATCATTGCATCGATTCTGCTATTGCTCGTGACCTCGTACGCAGAAGCGCAGGACGCTGATGTTAATGCTGAGCGCGTTTCCATGGATATGCAACTGCTTCGTGCAATGGATGGGACAACGATTCTTGGGTCGATGGCGGTATGGCCACAATCAGTGTACACGCTCACGAAGCAAGCGCAAGACAGTGGCGACGCCTTTGGACGTTACGTTAATGCATACTACGGGGCCGTGCTGCTTAACGCCCCGCTCACGCACAACCTGGCATTTGCCGAGACCATTGATGGGAGGTTCCGGGGGCTTTCATTTGCGGATAGCATAGCACGCATACAGGGGGACATCTCATTGATGATGCGTCCTGGCTACTACAGCAACTCGACAACATCAGATGTTTTCCTGCTCGCCCGGCCTGCTGTTCGCTTCATGGGTTCTCTCGGTGGGAACTTCGGGTACTTTCTCGATCTCTCGAACGGCATTCGTCTAGCAGGCGACCCTTCGTTGATAGCGCTTACTGATCCAACGCTTGCACGAACGTTGAAGTTCAACATCGAAGACAGTTCATTCTTTGATCGCTACATTGGCTACGTGCAGTACCAGGGTGATTGGCTTCGCATTCGTTTTGGTAGAGAGGCAATGCAATTCGGATTCAGTCCAATTGATAACTACGTGCACTCAATTGACGCCCCCTTGCTCGATGGACTTCTTATTGACGTACCGTACAAAAGTGTTCGCTTCACGATGACACACTCTGCAGCGAATGGGACCGATACTTCAGGCACTGCCGTTCCGGGCAAGTACATTGCCACGCATAGGTTGGCCTTTGATCCGGTTGATTGGCTTAGCGTCGCGGTCAGCGATATGATCGTGTATTGGGGGAGGGGGCTAGACTTTACCTACCTCAATCCACTTGCATTCTTCGTGTCGGCCGGATTGACAACGCAAGAACGAAGTGCCAACGATAATTCTATGCTGGGTTTTGATGTTGCCGTGCGACCCTTCAAAGGCACGATGTTCTATGGTTCGATGATCATTGATGATCTCAATTACGGATCCATCTCCGACTCTTCGAATGCAGGCAATAACAACAAGTTTGCATTTCAACTCGGTGCGTCTCAAGTGATTGGCACCCCCGGAGCAGGTCAACGATCCCTTCTCACTCTTGAGTATGCACGTATCGATCCGTTTACATTCTCGCATCGAAGCATCAATGCATCCTATACGTCGTTTGGTGCGCCTATTGGCTATGCGATGCAGTCCAATGCAGACCGCATTGCGTTGCAGGCTCGACATTGGTTTTCTCCGCGCACCTTTGTGCGACTCGATATTGACTACACCCGCCATGGCGAAAACTTCCTCGACAGCACAGGCAAGATCATCCTTGCCGAAGATCCCAACTACCCGGGATCGGGCATATTGGTACCGGTTGGCAATGTAGGGGGCGACATCCTACGCGGCGATGGCGACTTCATAAGCGGCAACGCGTTTCTTCGTGGCAACGTCAGTTATCAACGCCGCATCCGACTTTGGTTTTCCGCTGAGTGGTTTCCGAATGTCTTCTCCGACCTACGCGTTGGCTATACAAATCGCAACGGTGGAAACACGCCTGAGAGTTTCTTCTTTGGATCCTTTGAGATCCGTATTGGGTACTAGTGCTACGGGCGGAACTGCTGTTTTACTACTTGCAAAACTTCTCTCGTTTGATCGTCTTTACGACGAATCACGAAGGCAACGAGCTCACAGTTTTCCAGCTTCCAATCAACGCCTTCGGGAATCACATAGCGAAGAGTCTTTGTGATCTTCTTACCAGCTGGTTCCGAAACTCTGCTCAGCGAATCTCCCCACGTACCGTTCATAGATGCACGCAGCACATGCTCGAAGTCATAGTCCTCAATGTGTGATGGCGTAAACCGATAGTCCGTTTGATCTTGCACGATACCGTTCTCGATAATAAACACAACAACGGAGTAGTCGGGTTCTCCTTGAGCGAAGTATTCGGCTTTTACAGTTGCAACGATAGTACGCTTGTCTGCATGATACGTGTGACTCAGGTCGAGACCCATCTTCGGTGAAAGCGCAAGTTGAGCAGTGGTAGCAGGATCCCAGCTGTTCTGACTTAGAATGAATTTGCTATCGTACTTCGTGCGATTCACAAGGCCGTTGGGAAGGCCCGCCCTACTGTTACGGAACGTGGCATCTAGTGTGGTGCCAACAATAGTGCGGAAATCATACGGATAGTCCGGCAGTTGAGGGGCCGCAAACTGGTCGCTACAATGAACGGCTAGTACCAGAACACGACCAGGATTCTTCTTCACGATTTCTTTGGCTACGTCGGCTGCTGCCGGACAGTTGCCGCACGTGTGTCCGGTGTAGTCTTCGAGAAGCACATTCTGTACGGCACCGGTTCGAACAACAACGTCTGAAGTGTCCTTCAGGAGCGTGTCGCTAGGATCGATGGGATTCTTGAGATATGGTGCATCAACAACATCGCACGAGATCACGATGAGTGCCGACGTAACTGCAAGGACAAAAAGGAGTGATTTCATAGAGATCATCAGAAGGAATAGGTCACGTTCAATGTCATGCCGTTAGACGCAGGTACTGGACGGCAGATACCGCCCACACAGAGAATACCACCACGAACGCGACCATATCCACCTTGCACACGGAGCGCACCTGCGTTATACGAGACAGAGGCGTTTGGATAGTTTACTCGCAGTTCGGGATTCGCGTTGCCGTAGTTGTATTCGTTAAAGAGTGTAAAAAACCAATGAGGTGAAATCGTGTATTCAGCAAGCGCCATCACCCAGTTGCCATTCTGAAGGGCAAGTACAGCACCGGGTTGCGATACTGCCGACATAAACTGCAATTCAGTTCGCAGGCTCTGGTTCTTGGCAGTTTTGAACCACAATTCCAAACAGGCAAAGTTGGCCGTTATCACTCCATACTTTGTTTCGTTTGGCGACGCGCGGCGCTCGATGATGTCTTGATCGTAGAGAATATTGATGTACACGAGAGTTGCTTTGAAGTCCTTGCCAAACTTGCGTGCTATCTCCACATTCATGTCACGATAGTAGATCCTGTCTCCCCACCAAAACGCTGCATCGTAGGTGAACGGGCCTGTATGTGTAGTATCCATACCGTGAATCACCGATCCATTCAGCGTGATCATCGTTTCATCGCTACCCAGGCCAGCCCCCTTAGGAATGGTAATGGAAACATCACCCTGCATACCGAACTCCCCCGTTGGCTGAGTTGCGTATGGATAGAGTGTGATGAGTCTCCAGGTGTGCTGCTTGGTCAGTGCCGGCAGGTAGTTGACCTGCTGCGCAAAACCCGTTGCTGTTCTGTCACTTCGGAAGTCCATGTTATCGATACGTTTTGCCGCAAAGTTTATACCATAGCCGGGACCAGAGTACGAAGCATTGAGGTACAGAGCGTCACCCGGATTAAAGGACAGCACGTTTGTTGCGGAAGGGTCATTGATCTTATAGGCATACTCAAGATCGAGCGAGAAATCCGCGTACATGAAGTTTGCGCGCGTCGACCACGCTAAGACATTTGCAGGAATCTTAAGCAGGTCTTGATCGTCCGCCTGATATCTGCTCACCACGCTTGCACCAAGCGTAAGATGCATGAGGTCTGGCAATAGAGAATCACTCAACTCTTTAAGATCGAGACTAAAATCAGCACCGCGCATTATGCCTCGACTCATTTCCCAGAATGCGCGTTGACGTCCAATGAATCCCGTGATCTTCATGCCGTCAACAGGCATGAACTTCAAACGAACACCGTCGATCGAATTATCAAAACCGAGATTACGTTCTTCGTAGGTGCGGAAGATCATTCCGCTTCCGAACTGTTCATAGAAGTTGCCGGCTGTGACTTCAAAAATGTCGTCCGTGTACTTTGCAAATCGATACGGAATGCCAAGCCCGCTTCCATTACCCGATGTGCCATATCGAGGATCGATACCAAGAAGTGGGCCTTGATATGACTCGAAGCGAATGCCCGCGCTGAACTTTCCCCGGGAGAACAGGAGATTGAAGAACGAGTTTGAGAGAATGCGTTCAGGAACATCGGGGGCACCTATTACTGTGTCCTGTCTATAGGACTGAATATCCGATTGTAACGAGCCGCTGATCGTGCCAACGTCCTGAATATCAATTCCCTGACCGAATGCCGGGAGTGACAATGCAACGAGGCCAAGCGTTAAACAGAGTATGAGACCCTTCACGCGCTATCCTTCTTTACCGGTCAATTTCTTAAGAAGTGCTTCCAGTTCGTCCTCGTCACCCGGCGAGTACGCACTGTGTGAGAACACAACCTTTCCATTCATTATCACGAAGGTATGAGGAACATTGTTCACATTCATCGCCCTTTTGAACTCTTGGTTGATATCCAGCAGCACCTTGTACGTCCAGTTCCGCGATTTAATGAAGGGGGCTACCTTTGACGCATTCCGAGAATCGTCGATTGAAACGGCAAAGAGCGTAACCCCATACTTTTCCTGCCACTCCTCGTACAAACCATGATATGTCTGAAGCTCTTGGAGGCACGGCTTGCACCATGTGGCCCAGAAACTCACGATCACCGGCTTGTTGTCAGTGCTGATCTCGGCCGTGTTGAAGAGGTCACCCGTAACGTTGCGGATCTTCACCGATGGGAGACGAGTGCCCGAAGAATCCTGGGCGAAGACCCCGCTAGAAAGGACGGTAAACGCTAGCAGTGTTGAAACGAGGACAATTTTCACGATATCACCTGTTACAAATGGGCCGAGATGGTGTCAAACACACTACCAGTACGAGAGAGAGCTCCAAGAATCGTACGTTTGTAGAAAGTATCGAACAAAAGGGACGTCAAATTATGAAAACTCATGTACTTACGCTTGCGCTAAGCCTTCTTCTGGTCGGTTCGGTGGGTGCTCAGACCTTCACTATTGATTGGACGAAGCCTGATACTGTTAAAGGCTTACCTACTGATTTTCAACTTAAGCGCGAAGGCAGCGTACGCAACCTTAACATGACGGGCAAGGAGCTCTACTTTTCATATGATATCAGTCTCTTAGGGCTGGATCACACCGCCCAGCTCTGTATGACTATGTGTTGGGCTTTGTACCCAGGTCCGGGAGATAATCCCTACGAGCGCATCGGCCAAGTACTTGCACCAAATGGTACACTGCCGATCTACGTAGACATAGCCCCGAACGGCTCTATTGACAATAGCGTTATCAAGGTTTCTTTGTTTGACAAGTCGGACAAGGCAGAAGTACTCAATTTCACCACCACGTTTGTGGTAAGCAACACATCGTCTATTCGTGATGCAGCCGAAATTGGACTTACGACTGGCCCGCTGCCAGCTTCGGACGTCTTAGTAGTACGTGGTGATGCACTACATACGATCTCGACTCTCGGATTGTATGACACCTCAGGCAATCTCGTTCGCTCTTTCGGGGTGAGCGGCTCTTCTGTAGCTTCGCTTCCATTAAGTGGACTTGCCACAGGCGCCTATCGCCTAATTATGACGCAGACCAATGGTGAAATGGTATCCACCCCAGTTGTTATCGCGCACTAACATTCAGGCGGCCGTCTTCGGCCTTCTCGTTTTTGTAACCTACTACATCACGTGTGCCCCCGGCCTGATGTATACGGACAGTGGTGAGCTTGCCTCCGCATGTGTCACGTTAGGTGTGGCACACCCCACAGGGTACCCACTGTTCACAGTACTCGGCCATGTCTGGACGATGATGGCATGGGGCTCTCCTATCGCGGCACTGAATGTACTTGCAGCACTGTGGGTTGCCTCTGCCGTAGCTATCGCATTCCTGTTGATCCGTGAAGTCTTAGCATGGGTCTACGATGAAGGACAGAATCAACTGCACATCATCATAGCCGCTGCATCAGCGCTGCTGTTTGGATGGAGCGCAACGGTGTGGGCACAGGCTACGTCAATCGAAGTATACTCGCTTCACATCCTTCTTTGCTGCATCACTCTGTTGTTTGTGGTCCGAAGCGTTAAGGACATTGGCAATGCCCAACGATGGACGGTCCTAGCCGGACTCTTCTACGGTCTGATGCTTGCCAATCACCTTTCGTCTGCCTTCCTCGCACCAGGGATCATTCTCATTTGGCTGTCCGGTACGGGTAATGCTAAAGACCGAATTCGTACGTGGCCGTACGTAGTGGTTCCGGCACTTGCAGGTGTTGCGCTCTACATTGTTCTCCCCATCCGCAGTGCACAGGAGCCCCCTATCAATTGGGGAATGGTGCATAGAGATCTGAGTGCTTTTCTCTACCACGTTAGAGGAACACAGTTTGGTGTGTGGCTCTTTAGCGATAAGAAGGCGTTCTCAACAAACAGCTCGTTGTTTTGGAAGCTTCTCACGACGATGTTTTTGTGGTTCGGCCTCATCCCCATTGTTGTGGGTGCATGGCGAACACTCGGTGCAAAACGCAGACTTGCGCTTGGACTCACTGCGCTTGTGATCGGAAACCTTGGCATCTCGCTTGGGTATGCGATCCCCGATCTCGACTCATACTTTCTTCCGACGTTTCTCGTGGCAACGATCTTCTTTTCCGTAGGCCTCGTTTGGCTCATGCGGAAGGCCCCCTCTAAAGCGCAGTGGGCGGCATTTGTTTTCCCGATTGTGCTTCTTTGGATCGGATGGCCTGTGCAAGACAAATCGAAGCAGACGGCCGTGTCGGACTATACTCGCTGGGTGTTTGACAACGCCGAACCAAACGCCATCATCATCACGCGTCAATGGGATTTCTTCTGTTCTGCTGCCTGGTACCTCCAAACTGTGGATCAATTGCGTACTGATGTTACCGTGATCGACAAAGAACTGCTGAGACGCACGTGGTATGCTCCGTGGCTTCTCCAGAGATATCCTTCGGTGATGAAGAATGTCCAAGGCGAAGTAGATGCCTTCATGCCATATCTTGATGAATTCGAATCAAACGCAGAAGCATTTAACAAGAACAGAAGAAGCGTGCAGCTCATCCAACAACGTTTTGTTGAGCTGTTAAACGCCTTGTTGAAGAACAATCCGAACAACCCCGTGTATGTAACGCCTGAGCTTCTCAATGAAGAGGCTGGGTTTGCTGTGGGATACACTCGCCTGCCGGCTGGACCTCTAGTTCGACTCGTGATGGACACCGTAGGCCTTCGGCAGCGTCAGGGGCTTGCCGGCGCATCCGAGCTCGTGGCGAGCCTCGCAGGACGCAATGAGCGCCTTGATCTGGGGCTAAAGCAAACAACGCTGTCGGGACTTGGAACAATGGCGATGTACCGACTTGACGCATTTTCCGATACTGCGGGTTTCAGACGATATCGTGATCTTGCACGCCGTCTCGACAAGCGTGACGCTATCACTCGTCAACTCGATGGAATCGTGGAATGAACTGTTTCGCAAAATCCGAACGTACGCGAACGAAATCCGAACGTGAACGTACGCGAACGAAATCCGAACGTACGCGAACGAAATCCGAACGTACGCGAACGAAATCCGAACGTACGCGAACGAAATCCGAACGTACGCGAACGAAATCCGAACGTACGCGAGAGCATGCTCTCGCGCTACCCTCAACCTCCGAACGGTCACGGCATGCCGTGACCCTACATCTTCTCTGTGTCTGCATTCTACTGTCTGGTTGCGCATCATGGCAGGAACCTGAGGCAACGGCCGATGCAACTCCACCGCCTGGTTACGCTCCGATCTATCTTCACAACATCGCCCCAATTCCAGACAAGAAGCCTGTGAATGCCGGCGTTGTTGCAACACGTGTTGATACTCGTGATGGAAAGATGGTTCGCATTTACGCTCATGTCCTCGACACCAACGGAACGTACTTCACGGGTGGAGTAAAGGGTAATGGTAAGGGGCTATGGTGTAAGGTAACGGAGACCATAGACGGTGTAACGCGTGATGTAAAAAGCTACACGGTTCGCGAAGTGACCGAGCGTGATAAGGAGACAATCGCTGTTGCGCTTGTTATGGACAACTCGGGCTCGATGGGAGATGCCCGTGCCAGAGCCATGCAATCGTCTCTTGAGGATTTTCTTCGCATCAAGCAGCCTCAGGATCTTGTTGCCCTTGTACGCTATGACAATCACACCGAGGTGGAAGCTCCTCTGTCTTCGAAGGCTGACGAAATCCGAGCGCTTCATAAGACAAATGGTCTGGAAGGTTTTGGAGGGGGCACGGCCATCCACTCCGGTGTTGTGGCTGCGATCGATCATCTCAATGCCGTAGCTCCTGCTAATGTTCGCAAGGCCGTGATCGTCTTTACGGATGGACAAGAGAATTCGTCGACTATTACGCGCAACGAGATGATCTCTCGTGCATTGAAATCAAATGTTGTTGTCTGTGCGGTGGACTTTGGTGATGGCATCAACGAAGGCTACATGGCAGATATTGCGCACGGCACGGGTGGTTCATACACGCATATCTATGGGACCAATGAGTTTCGCCCCATGTTTGAAGACGTGTACCGTAGACTCAAGAACAGCTACGTTGTTGAGTATCCAGTGCAAGATTACGGTTCGCACGATGTTCGCCTCAAGCTTTGCTGGGGTAAGGACACCACTTCCTCTACGTACACGTATGACAATACACCGGACATCGGCGCGATCGCATTGCTCAATGTGAACTTCGATTTTGGCAAGGCAACACTTGATGCATCGTCATCTACAGCAGTCACGAACATTGTTACGCTCATGAAGGCGTTTCCGAAGATGACGATTGAAGTGCGCGGTCACACAGACAAATCAAACAACACCACGGATCCGGACTTCAATGTAAAGCTCTCTCAGAAGCGTGCGGAAGCAGTACGAGACGCGATCGTTCGTGGTGGAGTTAAGACAGATAGAATTATGGTCAAAGGCTACGGTGACTCTGAGCCCCTTGCCTCAAATGACAGTGAAGATGGACGGGCACAGAATCGTCGCACTGAGTTTCTCCTCCTAACCCGCTAACAGCTATGGAACCCTCATACCTCGTCTTTGATCTTGAGACCGTTGGGCATGGCCTGGATGTGTTCGATGATGTTCAGAAGGAATATCTACTGCGTGGCACCACAACAGATGAAGAACGAGAGAAGAAGATCGGTGAGTTTGCACTCTGCCCTTTTACCGGACGGATCGTCTGCATAGGCATGCAGATGCTCACACGAGTTGGCGATGAGTGGAAAGCAAAGCGTGTTGCGTATTCCGTTGATCCCACAATGGATGATGGACAGCCGGCAAGGCAGGAGGTCCTCCCATCAGGTGCAACGTGGTATCTCAGCAGTGAGCGTACCATGTTGGAGAATTTCTGGAAGTTGATGACTCATCATCGCGGAATCACGCTCGTATCGTTTAATGGTCGCAACTTTGACGCCCCGTGGCTCTTGCTTCGCAGCGCTGTTCTGGGATTACGTCCATCAAAGAACCTGATGGATGGCACGAAGTTCAATTACAGTGGTCACATCGATCTCATTGACAGACTCACGTTCTTTCAGGGTTCTGCCAGTGGCGCTACTCGACGATTCAATTTCGATTTTTACGCCAAGTCGTTTGGGATCACCTCACCAAAGTCTGAAGGTGTAGACGGCTCCAAGGTTGGCGTCTTGTTTGAGGCCGGAAATCACGATGTAATCGCCGAGTACTGTCTGCGAGACGTTACCGCGACCTGGGATCTGTTTGTGAAGTGGGACAGTTTACTACGCTTCTAAACGGCAGGGGGCTCGTGTTTCGTGCGCAGTTCGTGAATGTATTGTCCCATCTCAGCTGCGATCAAGAAAACGAAGGAAGAATAATACAGCCAGAGTGCAAACGATGCGAGGGCAACGTAGCCACCATAAAACTTGCTGAAGTTTGTAGCGCCGCTCACGTACCACGAGAAGAGAATCCGCGCTAATTCCCAAAGAAGAACGGCGATACCCGTGCTCATCAAGATGATGGGCCAAGGTAACTTTCGGTTTGGAACTAGCCTATAGAGGAGCAAGAAGAGAATCGTGGTTGAGATCAGCGAGGCAACGCGCACCGTTAGACCAAAAATCAATCCTTGGGTTTGTCCTGGTAGGGCGGACGACCACGATGTTTCGAAGAGCGTCATTAAGGGGCTAAGCAGCGTAACCACCACAATGAGTGTGGCGGTGATGATCGTCATTAACATGTCTTTGAGCCTGTACCAAACAAAGAACTTTGGGGTTTCGATGTGGAAGATCGCGTTCAACCCAGTGCGTAGAGAACTGAAGAGCGTAGATGCGAGCCACAACAAAGCGACTCCAGCGATCCACCCAGCTGCAGTGCGGTAGCTAAACACGGCTCCAAGTTCCTTCACAACGTCGCCGATCAGTGATGAAGCCTGTGTGTTTTTTGGCAGGAAGCTAACGAGCGCCTGTTGAACTGTTGACTTCGTTTGCGTCTCATCAACTACGCCACTCACGATCGAAAGAACCAGAATGACGAGGGGGATAGTGCACAGAAGAAGATTAAACGCAATACCGGACGACAAAAGGAAGATATGCCGACGGTCCGTGATGTCTGCGAAGTTGTAAACAACGTCCCAAGCGCGTCGAAGAGAAGTCAATGTTCTTTTTGTTAATGGTGTCATTACGTCAAAACTACGTCGGTACGACCTAGTTTTGTGGAATGGACGTTTTCCACAAACGATTTATGTATTCGGCGATCGCACTTATTCTCTGTGTGATAGCGTCAAGTTGTGCTATGAAGGTTGCCCCGAGCGGAGGCCCTAGGGACACGACTCCGGCAGAGATTGCTTCTGTAGAGCCGCCCAGTGGCACAACTTCGATTACGACTAAAACCATAACCCTGACGTTTGACGATTACGTGGACAGATCTGTTCGCAATGCGATTACCGTGCTCCCCAACGCACGGTTCTCGTCATCGTATGGTGGCGATGCAATGGGCATTACGTTCGAAGAGCCCCTTGACACCAACACCACATACACGATCACATTGGGAACGGAGTGGACCGATCTCCGTGGCAACAAGCCAACGCAGGCCTATACGATGGTCTTTTCCACCGGAGACCACATCGATTCCGGGAGTATCTCGGGTACAGTCTATGGCTCATCTCTGGCGAACATTTCTATCTTCTGCTATCAGCGTGCTGATACGCTACCATCTGCGTTTACGCCGCGTTCTGTTGTCCCGAAATTCCGCCTGCCCGTTGGATCCTCCGGGGCGTTTGCGGTAAGGGGGCTCCCAGATGGAGCCTACCGTGTGATCGCAGCCCGAGATGAGAACCGCAACGGGCTATTGGAGAACACAGAGGACTTTGTTGTTGCTCCTCAAGATGTTCAAATAACGAATGGTGCAACTCCCGCGCTCTATCTGCTGCTAGGCAAGGCTATTGATCGAGACCCACCTGCAATAGCGCGCGTCCGCGCCATTACAAACCGACTCGTCAGTGTACAGTTCTCTGAAAACGTCGATCCCTCATCAAACTGGCATAACTCTATCTCGGTGTTTACTGCAGGTGGAGACTCAGTTCCTGTTTCTGCGATGTGGTTGGATAGAACTCCCGGCGACGTTCTCTTTCTCCGTCTTGCAAGCGCTCTGGACACTGCTCGGTATTCCATTCGGTTGTCACCCCGCTCAGTTGTGGATCTTAATGGTGTAGTATCAGCAGATACGATCTCCCGTTCGAGTCTGCGAGGCACAAGTACAGTGGACACCACTTCTCTGAGAATTCTGCAGATCCTTCCTGTTGATAGTGCGAAGTCTGTTCGCCTCGATGAACCGATCGTGATTCGATTCTCTGACGCGGTTGATACGAGTGCAGTCCGTATGACCATCTGGCATGAATCTCCCAAGGGTGCTAGTCCCGTTTCCGTTTCGTGGCTCAACTCAACAACTCTCTCCATAAAGCCCCTTGTTTCACGAAGTGTGAAGACGTGGTACCGAACCAACATCACGTTTAACCATGTGCGTTCTGTAACAGGCTCGTTACTTATAGATACGATCCTCAGCCACAACGTTATGACAGAGGAGCGACAATCCGAGCCTGGCACAATAAAAGGCGTTGTCATTGATACATTTGGACTAACACCTTCATCAAGTGCTCTTCATCTTCGACTTCGATTTCTCTCAGCTACAGGAACAGTAGTGACCTCTATTCCCATCGCAATCGGTGCCCCGTTTACCATTGATCAGATTCCACCGGGAGATTACAAACTCGATGTATTCAGCGATCGAAATGGCAATGGATTGTATGACTATGGTGATCATTCACCATTTTCATATGGAGAACAGTGGTGGCCTTCTCGGTCGACGGTTACCGTTCGAGCTCGATGGACCGTGGAGGACCTGCGCATCACCTTCGGATCGGGTGCGATACAAAAGTGATCTTTGTAGACGATCAGATCCCCTACCTGGCCGATGCTCTGCGCTTGCTCGAAGGCGTGCGGACGTTTTCATCTGATACCATGACGAATCTCCAGCTACGTTCCTCCGGAGCCACCTCACTATTTGTGCGATCTGTAACGCGTGTAGATCACGCGCTACTTGAGGGAACGGAGATTCAGTTTGTTGGTTCTACAACGGCTGGTATTGACCATGTTGATATCGAGTATCTTCAGTCCAGAAACATTCGATTCGCTCATGCGCCTGGGTGCAACTCTCATGCCGTTGCAGAATATGTGATGGATTGGATCGACGAATTGTCTATTCCTTCACGCGCTACAATCGGTATCGTGGGATTTGGTCACATCGGGAAACTTGTTGCACGGTATGCACGCGCGCGCGGCATGAGTGTGCTTGTGAGCGACCCTCCGCTGCAGGAAGCAGGCTTCCCATTCCCTTCTTGGTGCACTGTTGAGCCCCTTTCCGAGCTCATGAAGCACTCGGATGTAGTTACCCTACACGTTCCGTATACGGAGCAAGGGGCTTATCCGACGCGCGCATTCATCACCTCAGACCAGCTTCATTCCTGCAAGCGCGGAAGTCTGTTGATAAATGCTGCACGAGGTGGAATTCTTGACGAGCGCTGTCTTGCTGATCTCGTCTCCGAACACACACTCCGTGCCGTCTTGGATGTGTTTGACAATGAACCCAACGTGGATCAGTATGTGACCGAACGAATTCCGTTTCTCACACCGCATATTGCAGGGTACACACGTCAAGCCAAGGAGAATGGAGTTCGAATGGTGTACGAGGCATTCACCGGATCTTCGTTGTTCATTCCTCCTGCCAGTCACCTCGACAAGAGCACAGGACCATCAAGTGCGGTTAGTCTACATTCCTTGAAAGACAAGGCGCACACGTTCAAAGAGCTCCGTAGATTAACGCCGTTGCGCGAAGAACATCGCACACCACCTACCTGGGAAGAACTCGATGTCATTGATACTTGAGGAAGTAATATTTGACGCCATCATGATCCTACGTCCGGAGAGACACGTAGATCATCGCGGATATTTCGAAGAGACGTATCGCGCAGATGTTTGTCTACGTTATGGAATTCCAACCGACTTCGTGCAAGACAACCACTCGCGGTCGGAGTATGGCGTGTTGCGTGGAATGCACTTTCAGAACGATCAGCCCATGGGCAAGATGCTGCGCGTGGTGCGCGGTCAAATACAGTTGGTTGACGTAGACATTCGGAAGGGATCATCCACCTATGGCAACCACGTCTCCATCGATGTGTCAGAAACGAACGGTCGCGTTGTGTGGATCCCTCCGGGATTCGCAAATGGCTTTGCGGTCTTGAGTGACGTAGCTGATGTATCGTACAAATGCACCGCTCTCTACAATCCCTCTGGGGAAGGGGCTATCAACGCCTTAGATCCGGCGCTCGGCATTCGGTGGTTGATAGACGCACCGATCATAAGCGAGAAGGACAGGAATGCGAAGAAGTTATGAGTTACCAGTTACGAGTTACTAGTTACGAGTTACACCCTCGGTCCGCTACTAGTAACTTGTAACTCGTAACTCGTAACTCATCCCAATCGTAGTGCGGCATCGATAAGCTCGTTCACAGTCGACATAGTATCCGCTTCTGAGTAGAAGCGCACAAGCGGTTCGGTACCTGATGTGCGAATGAGAAGCCATCCATTTTCCACGAAGAACTTGTATCCATCTCTCGTGTCCATTCGAAGCACATTGTGCTTTCCAATCTTCAATGGTTTCTTGGCACATGCAGCGAGAATCGCCTTCTTTTGTTGTTCCGTAACGCGTACGTCACGGCGACGATAGCGGTGTGGTCCGAACTCTTCATCGAGGTCTTCGCAGAGTTGCTTGAGCGACTTCTTCTTCGTTGCCATCATCTCGAGCAACAGGAGGCCATTGAAAACTCCGTCACGTTCGGGAATGTGCAGTGACGTTCCTAAACCACCAGACTCTTCGCCACCGATCAGGATCTTCTCTTCCGACATTAGTTTGGCAACGTGCTTAAATCCTACCGGTGTTTCATACAGTTTGATGTTGTTCTTTTCGCAGAACTGATTCACCATCGAGGAGAGTGAAACCGTTTTTACAACGGCTCCACGACGCTTCTTGTTCTCGTAGAGATACTTCATCAGAAGTATGAAGATGCGATGTGGGTCTACATAGCCACCCGTATGGTCAACTGCACCAAGACGGTCTGCATCACCATCCGTGGCAAGCCCCATATCAGCCTTCTTCTTGCGTACCGTATCAGACAGCTGTGTCAAGCACTCAGCGATCGGTTCAGGATGATCGATGTCTCCGAACGACGGGTTATAGTCTCCGTGAATCTCAAACGCACCCGGAAGGATACGATGCATAAAGTCAATGCCGGCACCATGCATCGGGTCGTAGACGATCTTTAGTCCGCTCTTGATGATGAGATCAAAATCGATCTTCTTCTTGAGGTAGCGAATGAACGATTCCTTTGCATCGAATATTCTGATCGCACGCTTTGCTACATAGGCGTCCAATGATTCCACATTGGCCTTTGGTGCCTTGCCATTCAACGCTGCCAATTCCTTTTCGATCTGGTCGATCTGTTCTGGTAACGCTGGGCCACCGAAAGATGCCTTCACTTTAAAGCCATTGTACTCAGCGGGGTTGTGTGAGGCAGTGATCACGATGCCGATTTGAGCACCCTTCTTCTTGGTGTGAAACGACACCTGCGGTGTGCTTGAAAACGTATCAGTGAGATGCACCGTAATGCCGTATGATGCAAGGATCCTTGATGTCTCGATTGCAAACTCACGAGAGAGAAAGCGCGTATCATGTCCAACAACAACAGAAGCCCCTTTTGCTTTAAGCTTCTTGACATAGCGTGCCGTAGCATGAGCCACAAGACCCAGGTTGTCGAACGTGAAGTCGCGGGCGATAAGTCCTCGCCAGCCGTCGGTACCAAATTTGATGTCGTTCATAGAATTACGGGGTTACGCGGTTACGGGGTTAGCGCGAGAGCATGCTCTCGCGTTATGGGGTTACGCGGTTACGGGGTTAGCGCGAGAGCATGCTCTCGCGTTATGGGGTTACGCAATCGTTGTGTTGCCGGCATATTCTGCATCATCGCCCAGCATTTGTTCGATGCGCAAGAGTTGATTGTATTTCGCTACACGATCCGTGCGGCATGGGGCTCCTGTTTTGATCTGTCCGGCGTTGAGAGCCACGGCAAGATCAGCAATCGTAGCGTCTTCCGTTTCACCGGAGCGATGCGACAGGATTGCAGAGTATCCATACCGTTGCGCCATCGCTACTGCGTCGAATGTTTCTGTAAGAGTACCGATTTGATTGACCTTTACAAGAATCGAATTGGCAACACCTTCAGCGATGCCACGTGCAAGGAAACTAACGTTCGTTACAAAGAGGTCGTCACCAACCAGTTGTGCCTTGTCACCAATAGCATCAGTAAGAGCCTTCCAACCTTCCCAATCATTCTCGCCCATTCCGTCCTCGATTGAGACGATCGGATAGTTCTCAACGAGGTTTGCATACCATGCTACCATTTGATCGGTTGTGCGTTTCTCCTGTGTGGACTTATACATCACATAGGAGCCGTCCTTAACCATTTCGCTTGCAGCTACATCCAATGCAAGAACCAGATCTTCACCGGCCTTATAACCAGCCTTATGAATAGCCTCCATGATCACATCAAGAGCTTGTTCATTTGAAGTGAGGGAGGGGGCAAATCCACCTTCGTCGCCGATGCTTGTATTGAGCCCCTTAGCCTTCAACACACCCTTGAGTGCGTGATACGTTTCTGTTCCCATGCGAACTGCTTCCGAAAAGCTTTCGGCACCGATCGGTAGGATCATGAACTCTTGAATATCGACGTTGTTGTCGGCATGACGTCCGCCATTCAAAATGTTCATCATTGGGGTTGGGAGCAGTGTTGCGCGGACGCCACCAAGGTAGCGGAAGAGTGGCAAGCCATGAAACTCAGCTGCTGCTTTTGCGACGGCCATCGAAGCGCCGAGGATTGCGTTTGCACCGAGTCGCGCTTTGTTTTCTGTCCCATCGAGATCTACCAACATTCGATCTATCTGACGTTGATCTGAAGCATCCATACCTATGAGGGCTTCGGATATCTCTCCATCAACATTTTCAACTGCATTACGAACACCCTTGCCGCCGTAGCGGGCGGCATCCCCGTCACGAAGTTCAACTGCTTCATGTTCACCCGTGCTTGCACCGGATGGGACAGCCGCGCGGCCGAAGGACCCATCTTCAAGGATCACATCAACTTCAATGGTTGGATTGCCTCGTGAGTCGAGGATCTCCCGGGCGAAGACATCTGTTATGGTGCTCATAAGGATTACAGGGTTACGGGGTTAGCGCGAGAGCATGCTCTCGCGTTGATACAGGGTTAGCGCGAGAGCATGCTCTCGCATTGATACAGGGTTAGCGCGAGAGCATGCTCTCGCGTTACAAGGT
>JAPLFN010000046.1 GCA_026390655.1 Candidatus Kapaibacterium sp. | reverse complement strand
TGGCGCGATCAGCATAAAGCTAAACACTACGCCGAGAGATTGTGCCCAGTCTGGCAAGGCTGTATAGAGAAGGTGGTGCGGACCGGCCCAGATGTAGAGAAAGATGAGGGCCCAGAAGTGAATGATCGACAGTCTATAGGAAAAGACAGGTCGTCCTGCTGCCTTCGGGATGAAATAGTACATGATTCCGAGGAACGGTGTCGTCAGGAAGAATGCAACGGCATTGTGTCCGTACCACCACTGTACGAGTGCATCTTGAACGCCGGCATACATCGAATAGCTCTTCAGCAAATGAACTGGTATAGCCATTGAGTTAACGATATGGAGCAAGGCAACTGTAAGGAAAGTGGCCAAGTAGAACCAGATCGCTACGTACATGTGCTTCTCTTTGCGTCGAAGAATGGTACCGATCATATTCCAGCCGAATACCACCCAAACAAGCGCAATGGCAATGTCGATCGGCCACTCCAACTCAGCGTACTCTTTACTCGATGTGATGCCAAGGGGCAAGGTGATCGCAGCACTTACAATAATGAGTTGCCATCCCCAGAAGTGAATCTTACTCAAGAGATCGCTGAACATCCTTGCCTTGCAAAGCCGCTGCAATGAGTAGTAGACGCCAAAGAATATGGCGTTACCTGCAAATGCAAAAATCACAGCATTCGTGTGCAGTGGACGGAGCCTTCCGTAGGAAAGAAAGGCGAAACCGCCAAGGAACTCTGGGATGTATAGCTTGATCGCGATAATGATGCCCACGAGGAACCCAACTACCCCAAAGACAAGAGATGCGATGGCAAACATCCGGACGATGTTGTTATCATAAGAAACAGTTTCAACGCGTCCTCTGCGTCCACTGTCCTGATGTACTGTAGTGTCCATACCCCCAACCCATAATAGTGATCGTAACGTTGATTATTGATTGTCGTTTGATTTAGCAACATCGTCTTCGAATAACATCCTTACAGGCGGTGTTCCTAGGTCATCGTATTGTCCACCCTTCGTTGCAAACAGAAAGGCAACGAGGAAGCCCCCTGCAACGAGTATGCTGCAAATGACGAGTAGTATCATGACGCTCATGCGAACCTCTGCGAAAGGATTCTCGCGCCGAATACGCTGATTCCTATGACAAGCAATGAACTCACAGGCATCATGATCGCGGTTAAGACAGGCGTTAAAAGTCCTGAAAGAGCTAGCGCTAGTCCAGCAATATTGTACGCCATCGTAAACCACAATGAAGCCGATATCACTCGCCCAAGATCGTTTGAATACCCCAATAGACATGGTAGGTCTCGCAGCCTGTCTGCCGGCATAACTACATCGCTTGCAGGCGCCAATGTGGAGGTCCCATTGGTGACCGCAATCGAGACATCTGCTGCAGCCATTGCGGAAATGTCATTAAGACCATCACCGACCATAAGTACCGTAGCTCCTGCATTGCGCAAACGATCGACTGATCCAACCTTCTCCGATGGAATGGCGCGAAAGGTCATATCACTTGACGGGAAAATGCTACTGAGCATTTCTGCATCGCGATCTGTGTCACCAGTTACAAGTTTTGTAGTGATCTTTTCCTCTCGAAGAGACGAGATCATTGAAGCCACATCCGGATGGATACAGGACCGCATCTTGTATGCTCCTACCACGGTTCCGTCGATAGATACGAAGGTATCACACGTCTCTTCGACCTCCACCTTTGAACAGACCTCATTCATATACTGCCATGACCCAATGGCCACTTCATATCCAGCATATCTACCAAGGATCCCTTTTCCGATACGTTCCGAGATGCATTCAATTGACTCGAATGGCGCTGTTGTAGATGCGATACTCTGACTGACGGGATGAGCGCTATTCGACGCAATGGCGCGAACCGCCTTTTGTTCCAAAGCATCAAGCGGCCGGCCGGTATATACAGCGTCAGGTAATGGCGTGGCGAGAGTACCAGTCTTATCGAATACGATTGTGTTGACACGTTTCAATTCAAGGAGCACACCAACATTCTTAACGTAGATCCCATACCTTCCAAGTACGCCCATCGCGGTACCCAATGTGATGGGAGTAGCTAGCGTCAAAGCACAGGGGCATGCTATGATGAGCACCGATGTAAACACATTCATAGCTAGGGTAACATCCGGTAGCCACAGACCGGCACCTACGATCGCAGTCATGAGAGTGCCAATCGTAAACCATAATCCGAAACGATCACTGAGCTTTCCGTACGATGTTCGAGGTGTTCTCGACGAGGTTCGTTCCCACAACGACGCTAAGTAGCTCTGAGACACTGGTCGTGTGGCTGTAAGCCGCAATGCAGTTCCTACTACCTTACCTCCAGCGAAGATCATTGAGCCGGACGTGCACTCAACAGGAACGCTTTCTCCGGTTACAAACGCGTAGTCAACGTATCCGGCGTCGCTCATCAACACTGAATCCGCAGGGATCACCTCTCCGTTGCGGACGATCATCACGTCCCCGGTGTGTATCGCGTCGATTGGCACAACATCTTCTCTGCCACGACGCTCCCGGCGAACGGATAGCGGGAAGAATGAGCGCACAGTTCTATCGAAGGAAACCGCCTCAAAGGCTTTTTGTTGAAAGAGCTTACCTATCAGGAGAAAAAAGACGAGCCCTGCAAATGAGTCGAGGAAGCCTTCGCTTCGTCCAGAAACGAGGTCAATGATGCTTCTGATAAACAGGGTAGAAATTCCAAGGGCAACAGGTACGTCGAGGCTTACAACTCCCCGACGTACGCTTATCAGAGCGGAACGTAACCAAGGCGCGGCGCTATAAAAGTAAACCGGAACACTTAGTGCGATACTTAATGTGGCGAACAGTCTTTCAAGAGACAGATCTATATTATTCCCGTTTGCAAGGTACCGGGCAACACTGATCATCATAATGTTTCCTGCGGCAAACCCTGCAACGCCTAGGCGCAAGTAGATTCTGCGCGTAGCCTCGCGCTGGTCAGCGTCCCGCTGACGCTCAGTTCCCTCTCGATTGAGAAGGGGCTCATACCCAAGTGAACTCAGGAGAATAGCCACAGCCTTCAAGGAGGTCATGGAATTGTCGTACTCGACCTCTATCGTTCGCCGAATCAGATCAACACGTGAGGAGAGAATCCCCCTATCGAACTGCTGCAGCTGCTCCAACAACCACACACAGCTTGCGCAATGCATGCCTGGTAGCGTCAACCTGACTCTCGTCCTCGTACCAGACGAGTAATCTGTGAATTCAGCCGCAACAGCCGAGATATCAAGCATCTCATAAACTGAAGGATCTCGTCGAGTTCCTCTCTGTGAAACACCCGGTCCGGCGTCAACTGCGTAATAGTCACACATGCCATTAGATTGGAGGATGTCATAGACACTCCTACATCCGGTGCAACAGAACACGTGTCCTCTATTATCGATACTGCTGTCAGTGCATTGCTCCCCGCAGTGAGCACAGCGAGGAACGGAAGACACCGAGGATGGAGCAGTAGAGTTCAAATATTACAGAATACAGTGAACGCAAATGTCACTCTTATGTACTCAAGTCCAAATGACTTTTGTCATGTTTTGGGCAATACGGTCTGCCGTTTGAACTCTTGCGCTAGGCGAACGTTCAGCTCAGAGGCGCGGTCCCCAAGTGTCAGTAATGTCACCTCGCGCGCCACACGCGTAAAGTCTTGGCGAATCTCAATCCAATGTTCATGAGCCGGGCAAGGAGATGCCTCTCCACAACCGGGTAGTCCAAGCATACATTCGGTGAACATCTCAGTACCGTCAATCGCCGATATAACGTCGTATAACGTAATGAGTTCTGACTCACGAGCAAGCACCACACCGCCCTTAGGACCTCGGTAGGACAGCATGAGCTTGGATTGGGTGAGTTGTTGCAGAACCTTGGTAAGGAAGTGAAATGATATGTTCAGCTCAGCCGCAATGCGACTGATTGAGACGTAATGGCCTTTCCCATTTGCCGCAACGAAAATAGCGGCTTGAATACCGTAGATACACGATTTGGACAGAACCATGATCGAGCCACGTTTGATCGTAAATAAGAATTAGGACTCTTATAACGAAAATAGCACGTTGAACTATGAGAACATTGGATAATCTTGAGGATTAGCCTCATGGAGCATCGCATATGCCGTGTCTACGATATGCTCAGCCTCCGGCTTAGACCAATAATTGCCATCAGTGCCATATGCAGGCCTGTGTGACTTGGCCGATAAGGTCCGTGGCGCAGAATCGAGCCATTGAAAACCATTCTGAACTTCTACGATCTCGCGCAAGATGTATGCCCCTGCACCTCCCGGAACGTCCTCGTCTACGACAAGAAGTCTATTTGTCTTCTTGAGAGACTCAACGATCAACGAATGCCTATCAAATGGTAACAGCGTCTGGACATCAACAACCTCAACAGAAATGCTCAACTGCTCTAGGACGATAGCTGCGTCAAGCGCAGTTCGCACAGTGGCACCATAGGTAACTAGTGTAAGATCTGTACCGCTTCGCACAACCTCTGGCACACCGAGCTCTACCGTGTACGTACCAAGGTTAGCCGGAAGTTTTTCTTTGAGTCGGTAGCCATTAAGCACCTCAACAACGATAGCAGGATCATCGCCCTGAAGCAGGGTTTGATACATACCGGCAGCTTGAACAAAGTTCCGCGGTACGCACAGATGAACTCCGCGCACGAGATTGATGATTCCAGCCATCGGTGAGCCTGAGTGCCAGACGCCTTCAAGTCGATGACCACGTGTGCGAATAATTACTGGGGCCTTTTGACCACCCTTGGTTCGCCATTGTACCGTTGCAAGATCATCACTGATCAACTGCAGGGCATACAGGAGGTAATCCAAATACTGAATCTCCGCAACAGGACGAAGGCCGCGCATTGCAAGACCAATAGCTTGACCGAGAATGGTGCACTCTCTGATACCTGTATCCCCTACTCGCAATTCACCATAGACTGCTTGTAGGCCAAGGGTTCCCTGATTGACGTCGCCCAGTTTCCCGCTATCCTCACCGAAGATGAGCAGTCTCGGTTCAGATGCTAGGGCCTGATCGAACCATGCACGAATGATCTCTGAGCCATTGATCGATATCGCATCGTTGTCAAATGTTGGATGAATCACCGGGACACGAAGGGGCGATGTGGCTGACTCGCTAAGTAAATGAGATGAGTACAGTTCAGCGATGCGTTTGTCATAGGCTCTACGCCATAGTGCCAATGGTTCCCGAGTCGATGAAGGGGCTGACCTCGACGCAAGAAGTGCCTTATGGGTCGCCACCATCACGTCGCGCCGAAACGGCTCTCGAATCTTTTGCAACTCGGATGCTTGAGCTGTTACAAGGTCTGCTGACGCAACATTCCCGACTTCGCGAAGCGCATCTGCCAGTTCGCCCATCGTAGAAACTGCCGCAGCTACATCACTTGCTATCGGTGCGCTGTAGGCTTTCCATGCAGCCTGCTTTGACGTGAGAACGTATGCCACAGCAGCCTCGTCGATCTTATCAAGCTCGGCTAGGGTGCTAATGCCTTCTTGCACTATCCATGCTCTCATACGGCCGATGCCATCCATCTCTGCTTCCCACGCTAGACGCTCAGGACTCTTATAACGCTCATGTGAACCTGATGTTGAATGTCCTTGTGGTTGGGTAACCTCGATCACGTGAATGATCTGAGGGATATGCTCGATGCGAGCCACAGAAGCAGCTCGTTGATATGTTGCTACAAGTGAAGGATAATCCCAACCATGGACGACGTGGATGTCAAATCCATTTGTTTTTCCAGGGATACGTTGAAAGCCACGCAGAAGTTCGCCTACATCGGACTTTGTGACCTGATACTCATTTGGAACGCTTATCCCATATCCATCATCCCAAATTGAAATCACGGCAGGAGCGCCAAGGACGCCAATGGCGTTGATACTCTCCCAGAACATGCCCTCAGCACTTGATGCATTGCCAATTGTGCCGAATGCTACTTCGCTACCGCCACGTGAATATTCGACATAGGATTTCAGTTCTTCAACTTCCCGATAAAGTCTTGAAGCATATGCCAGACCAACCAACCTTGGCATCTGAGAAGCAGTTGGTGAAACGTCAGCAGACACGTTTGGTTGTGCCACCAGTGACCGCCATGATCCATCATCGTTAAGAAATCGCGTCCCGAAGTGACCATTCATTGATCTTCCCGCCGAGGCAGGCTCAGCAACTACATCTGTATGAGCATAAAGTTGTGCGAAAAACTTCTGCACATCACTCTGTTCGATGGCGAACATGAATGTCTGATCGCGATAGTACCCGCTGCGCCAATCGCCTGGCATAAATGCCTTTGCCATTGCTAGCTGTGGTAGTTCCTTTCCGTCTCCGAAGATCCCGAACTTGGCCTTACCAGTCAGCACTTCTTTGCGGCCTAAGATCGATGCCTGCCGACTCTCAACGGCCAAGCGATAATCGCGCAATACATCGTTAACCTTCCAAGCACTTCGTACCGTGGTACCTACTTCTTCAGAATGTGATGCTGTTTTCTTCTTCATAGGATGCAAAGTTACAATGAGTTCATCGGTCGCCGAAAAGCGATGGCTGCTGTGGAGCCCCATCTGTGTGTTCGCGAACGATATGTTCTGCTCGCGTCAAGGTTTCCTGGAGATCTTCATTAACAAGAATCTGGTCAAAACGGTCCTGATGCCCCATTTCCATTTCTGCTCTCGCAAGCCGGAGGTCAATCTGTTCCTCAGATTCCGTATGTCTGCTTCGCAATCGCTCTGCGAGTACTTCTCTGCTAGGGGGCGCAATGAAAATGAGGAGCGTATCATCGTGGAACGCCACCCTGAGCGACAGAGCACCCTTTACATCAACGTCAAATACAAGGAATTCGCCCCTGGCGATGGCCTCAGAAACAACGCTCTTCATTGTTCCGTAATAGTTTCCGAAGATCTCTTCGTACTCGATGAGATCATGGTGCTCAATCGCCTTTTTGAATTCATCCCTGCTAAGAAAGAAGTAGTCTCTTCCATGTTCTTCACCGGCTCTGATTAGTCGCGTAGTGGCGCTGACGCTGAACCGAAGAAATGCGAATGACTTCAAAAGGTGCCGAGCAACTGTTGTTTTCCCAGCACCACTCGGCGCACTCAACACGATGAGGTGCTTCTTACTCGACATTCTGAACCTGCTCCCTCATCCTCTCTAGTTCCTCCTTCATACCAATAACAACAAGAGCGATCGCTGCGTCGTTCGACTTTGAGCCGATGGTATTGACCTCTCGATTCATCTCCTGCAAAAGGAAATTCAGCTTCCGCCCAGCCTGGGACTCATCCGCCATATACTGCCGGAAGTGCTTGATATGGCTCTTGAGTCGAACACATTCTTCAACAATGTCCAGTTTCTCAGCAAGCAGTGTTATCTCGAGACTCATGCGCATATCATCGATCGACGCTTCGTCGATCACCTGGCGTACACGTTCACGAAGTCGCTCCCGCTCCTGAGGAACACGAAGGGCACTCCGCTGTTCAACGTCAACAAGACCGGCTTCTATCGCCGCAAGGCGACCATGGAAATCGTTTGAGAGCTCAGCCCCTTCCTTATCTCGCATCGTATTGAGCGCATTGAGCGACTCGACAAGCCCTTTTCGCAATTCGGGCCAGGTGTCTGGTTTCTCTTCAGTGTCGGGTGGTGCTTGGAAAATTGCCGGGAATCTGACGAGATCTCCTATCGTTACCTCTCCAGACAGTCCAAGTTCGGCCTGCAATCCGCGAAGTGCTTCGACATACGAGCGGGCAACCTGGGTGTCCACTTGGACGGTCTGCTGCGATCCCTTGTCCTCTAAGCGCACAAAGATGTTGAGTGAACCTCGTGTTACGAGCTCGCGAACAGTCTCGCGGACGAGTCCTTCTTTGTCCGACCATTCCTTTGGAATACGCGTGGAAAGTTCTAGGTACCGACCGTTGACGCACTTCGCCTCGATCGTACATTCCGTCCCATTTATCACGATTTCACTTTTCCCATACCCAGTCATACTCCTGATCATCGCGTTCCTTGGTTATTCGTATTCTGAGAATTGGCAAAGATACGGCTACGATGCGCCTACAGGGTTGGTATCTTGCGTAATGCCCTTGATCGACCATACTGACCCGCGAATTGCCGTTCGGCAAGGGGCTGTCCTACTGTGCAATCGTTGGAATGAACCGATAAAAGCAGCCATCATCGCCGGGTCCGGGTTCTCGTCGATTATTGAGGTCGGCAAAGTCATCGACAGGATTCCCTACTCACTGTTGCCAGGACTCCCACAGAGCACTATCTCCGGCCACGGATCCGAACTATTGCTGGCCTCCACACCGTACGGCCTGACTATTATTTTTACAGGACGCTCCCATGCGTATGAGGGTCATAAACCCTCGGCGTGCGCGTCTCACGCAGCACTGGCGTTGGAGGTTGGGGTACAAAATCTGATCATGACCAACGCATGTGGCGGGCTGCACCCCCGTTTGAATGTTGGAGACGTCGTGATTCCAACGGACGTCATGAATATGACGTTTCGCGCCCTACGGAGTCCAGCCAGGAATCATTCTGAGGTTGTTGACCGTGGATGGGCGCTCCGAAGCACCTCTCAATGCTGGGTGGACGGTATACCTGCACGTAACGGCACTTTAGTCCAAGTCCTTGGGCCGTCATTTGAAACGCGAGCAGAGATTGGTATGATGAGACGTTGCGGGGCAGACGTTATCGGAATGTCAACGGTTGTAGAATCGGCATGGGCTTCGGGGGCCGGAGCACGAGTAAGTGTTTTGTCTCTCGTTACCAATACTCTTACAGACACTCATCAACAATCCGTAACGCATCTTCAAGTAATGGACACCGCTTCTACGTCGGGCAAACGTGTTTCCCAGGCTTTATTATCAATACTCCAATCCATTCAAGAGAGCCATAGTGCCCCGTGACCGACTATTTTTGCAGATGACCACCATGAACCATTCGATACAACGGCTCCTATTGTGCCTACTCATGATCATCATGATCGCTGGATGTCACTCAACGAAGTACACTGAGTTCATGTTGAACAACAAAGCATACGTGGTCGATCGTCCGATTTTTGAGTTAAAAGGTGTGCGACTAGGTGACTCCACAGTGCAATTGAGTTTTATGACCTCGTCTTCGCTTCGGACCCGTGATCGCTCAATACGGTATGTTGAATTCTATGTTGGCCCTGATAAAGATCATCTGAATGACTCAATTATGGTGAATCCAAGTATAGCCGGCAACGCCAGTGAGGGCGGGACCGTCCTATTCATTGGAGAGGGAGTATGGGATTCAGAAGCAGCACGCGCATCGAAAAGTGCGGTGGTTCTCGTGTCGGTTATTACGTCAACAGACCACCTCATGTATTATCAGAATGTTGAATATCAAAAAGCTGAACCCGTTGATCTTGCTGCATTTGTGGACGTCATTGGTGATTCAGCTCTCGAACTCGGAGTTACGGTCCGGCGTGTTTTTGTGCCACCCGGAGAGTATCTGCCTACATCCGAATCGTTTCGTGTTCTCATCAGTGACAGCAAAGGGAGTGTTGTTTGGCGCTCTGATGCAGGCCTTGCATTCCTTTCCATCGTGACGGTTGTTGAGCCACAGAACGCTAATGGTGTTCACAGATACATAATGCCATGGAATGGTCGTGACCTGAGCGGCCAAATCGTACCAAATGGTGAGTACCGCGTTGATTTCATCATTCCGTCCCGCCCGAAAAACTACATTTCGTCGACCTCTATAAAATGGCCCCCGCGGTGAGTCACGAACAATGGATGCATGAAGCCATTCAATGTGCATTGTTAGGCAGTGGCAATGTTAGCCCTAATCCACGTGTAGGTTGTGTGATCGTCCGCGACGACGAGATTATTGCAAGGGGCTGGCACAAGAACTATAGAGGAATTCACGCTGAGGTTGACGCGCTACAATCCTTCCAGGGAGAACCATCTACGGCAACGATGTATGTCTCACTTGAACCTTGTGCCCACATTGGAAAGCAGCCTCCATGTGTTGACGCGATCGTGGCCTCAGGTATACCTAACGTGGTTGTCGGCATGACGGATCCCAATCCTCTTGTGGCGGGGCGTGGCATTGCATTCTTGCGCGACCACGGGATCAATGTCACAGAAGGCATTCTTCGTGATGCCTGCCAATGGACGAACCGGTGGTTCTCGTTTCATGTGCTAACTGGTAGGAGTTATGTTACGTCCAAGATCGCGACTTCACTAGATCTTGCTGTTTCGGCAGCGGCAGGTTCGGGACGATGGATCACATCTCCTGAAAGCAGACAAATAGTTCACACCATGCGTTCTGAATACGATGCGGTTATGGTTGGTGTTGGCACAGTGCTGGCGGACGATCCACTGCTCACAGTTCGGGACGCTAATGGGCGAGACCCGATCCGTTTGATCGTGGACGCGAATTGCAGAACACCACTCACATCAAAAATCGTTCAATCGGCCAAGGAGATTCGCACAGTGATCTTCTGTAGTGAAAACTCGATTGACTCAATGATCGCTAGGGAGCTTCAAGTGGCCGGCGTTTCTGTCGTTGGAATGCCTTCGACAGATCAAAGATTAGACCCAGAGGCCATCGTTGCTACCAGCGGTGAGATGGGCATTTCCTCGATCCTTCTTGAGGGAGGTCCACGCCTTTCCCAATCGTTCTTGAATGCTTCATGTGTGAACGAGATCGCCCTCCACATTGCACCAACATTCTTGAACCCGGCGGAGCATTGGTTTGAATCGGTAGCACCGCAGGGGTTTCATGCACATTCATGCTCGTTGGTCGGTCCGGATGTACACCTCGTGTTTACCTCGGATCGATCGTGATGCACATGCCTTCGCTTTTATGCCTCGTACTGGCTTTTACGGTGTCTTCCTTTGTGGCTCAGCACAGCGTTGGGCAGGAGGATATTCGCTCTGCGGCCACCCGCGGCGACTGGCCGCTAGTTGAACGGCTTGCACGATCATCACTCAAGAAAAGCCCTCGTGATCGCACGTCGGCTCTTCTACTCACAATGTCACAGTTCCGTCAAGGAAAGAGTGAGGAAGCGCTTTCATCCGCACGCAGAACACTAGAAATCGACTCTTCGCTTATGCAGGCATGGCTTATTGCCGCCGAATGCGAATCGCAGCTGCAACATGGGAGTGCCGCCATCACCATTCTCATAAATGCAAATCGCCGATTCCCTGATTCCATTCAGCCAACATGGGCACTCGGCATGGCGTATGCAAAGAACGAG
>JAPLFN010000076.1:2591-23665 GCA_026390655.1 Candidatus Kapaibacterium sp. | reverse complement strand
ACGGTCACGCCATGGCGTGACCCTACCTAACCCTGTAACCCCGTAACTTCGTAGATGAGAGTTACAATCCTTGGTGCCGCCAAGAGCGGATTGGCCGCAGCAGAACTTGCTAGGCGGAATGGCGAAACAGTATTTGTGTCGGATGCTAAGCCCCTTGACAAAGCGGCTGATGCCGTGGCTTTTTTAGAGGCACGTGATATCCCTGCGGAGTTTGGCGCACATACAGATCTAGCAACAAAGGCCGACCTTATTGTGGTGTCGCCTGGTGTGCCCCCTACTAACCCTGTGCGCCTTGAAGCGGCACGTTTAGGCATTGAAGTGATTGGCGAGCTAGAGTACGCAAGTAGGTTAATTATCAACCCTATCGTAGCGATCACGGGAACGAATGGCAAGACCACAACCACTGTATTGACAGCCCATATTTTGAACGAAGCGGGTAAACCGGCAGTGGTTGCCGGCAACATTGGGACACCGCTGAGCAGTCTGGTGGGAACCGTTGATCCGACAACGATTATCGTTGCAGAGTGTAGTTCATATCAGCTTGACACTACATCTACATTCAGACCACATGTGAGTATGCTCCTGAACATCACTCCGGATCATCTCTCCTATCATGGCAGCTTTCAACAGTACGTGGATGCGAAGTGGAAAATTGCAGAGTACCAACAATCAAATGACGTTGTAGTTTTGAATGCCGATGATGCACACGTAGCAAACGCACCATCGGTACTTCGGGGTATGGTGCGCTTCTTCAGTCTTCTCAAAGAGGTTGATGGAGCATTCGTCCGGGGGGGCGAAATCATACTTCGGGACCAGCAGCATAACGAGGAGATCCTCATGTCCTTGCGACGTCTTGGACTGCCCGGAGCGCACAATGTGGCGAACTCCATGGCATCCGCATTAGCAGCACGCGCCTTTGAGGTGCGGAACGAGAACATTCGTGATTCTCTAGCGTCGTTCAACGGCGTAGAGCACCGACTCGAAAATGTTAGAGTGTATAAAAACGTTCGTTACGTCAACGACTCCAAAGCAACCAACATCAACGCCGCGTGGTTTGCTCTTTCCAGCTACGATCATCCGATCGTATGGATTGCAGGGGGCCGAGGGGACAACAACGACTACACTACGCTCGACGACCTCATTTCCGAGAATGTGAAGGCCATCGTTTGTATGGGGGAAGACGCTGATGCGATCTTCAACCATTGGTGCACCACCAAACGCTGTGTTAAGGTACTCACCATGGAAGAAGCCGTCCACGCCGCTGCAGACCTCGCTCGTGCCGAAGACGTAGTCCTCTTCTCCCCTGCCTGCAAGTCCTTCGACATGTTTGCGAACTTCGAAGAGCGGGGCAGGGTGTTTAAGGCCTCGGTGAACGCGTTGTAAAATGGCGCCGGGTGTCTTTGGTGCCGGGAGAGATGGCACTTTTATTTTGCGATTAATACCTTAACGAACCAGCTGTGCTTACTGGCTTGCAATGCGAGACCATAGACTCCTCTGGGCAGGGATCCTATGTCTAGATCGAAATCAAAGCGTTGGCTACCGAACCCTTGAACTATGAGATTTGTGAGGTTCATAATCTCTTCACCGAGGACCGACACAAGTGTAAGACGTGGATATACACCACTAAGTAGATCGAGATTGTAAAGACTCACATGAAGTATGGACGTGGCTGGAGTAGGATAGCACCAGACAGTTGTGCGTCGCGACTGATCTTCGTCATCTTGTAGTCCTCCCAAACCAGTAGCGAGCGCATCTGAATGCATCACTCCCTTAGTTGTCCCAATGAATATCTCGTTGTTAGTGCCAACGACTACGTCGTTGATCGCAACTGTATCTAATTCCTCACCTCCAACCTTTTTCCACTCTCTCCCGCCATTCGTGCTTCGCAACAGTCCACTGTACAAGGATGCACACAACATCGCCCCTTGTTGATCTCTTCGCAAGACACGATTACCCACTGGTATTGGACCAGAGTGGAACTCGGTAAATGTATTCACGAGAGAATCGCCGCGAACAACGTACACTGAAACACCGAAGTCTTGATCCCTCTGCGTAGACCCACTAGTCAACCAATGAGTCCTTTGTGTTGATGTTGCATACAATACTCCGCCTGCATCACATGCCATGTAAAGTACATGCATGTTTTCGGAAGGCTTCACAAATGCACTCCATGACATACCGCCATCCGTGGATTTCCATATTCCACCCAGTTCCTGAGCAACAAATGTTGTATCGGACATGATGGTTCGACCCGAAAGTCCTGCGTAGATCGTGCCTGAGGAATCTTCGCACATGGCTGTGATCCGGTTGATTGCACCGGACTGACTAAGAGGTAGGCCAGCAACATTCACTGTTCTCCATTTACGCCCAGAATCCGAAGAAATGAGGAGTGAATCTGCGGCAACAATCACATTACCATTGCGAAGTTGATGTGCGAAATGTAGGCCTGGCCGTCGCAACAAGCGTGGAGTTGCCAAGGAGTCTTGTTTTATCAGGAATGTCCCATCAGTTCCTGACGTGAATTCATAGTCGACTAAGTTCACAAGAAGAGGTGAAGGCATCTCTCCTAGGGGTAGAACCGAATTCGACTCGGAAATCGCCATCGGGAAATTCGACTGAAGAAGATTGTCATTGTCTTGGTAGTACCACTCTGGAGATCCGATATGGTTTCTGCGCTGCAGGGAATGTGCGACTCTAGATATCCGGCGTCCGCTTTCTAAGTCAGTAACCAAATCATAAACAGCTAGTGCATTTAATCTACCATCACTACCCCACCACAATCTCCGTCCCTCAAAAGGCTGGATATTGGGATCATCGCGTCGGTACACACCAGAATATCCGCGCAACTCCTTATCAACCGCTTTCCAGCTCCTTCCAGAATCGCGACTGTGAAACAGTGCTGAGGAGGTTGCGATAAATATGTTCGCTGAAGAAATGACGAGTGGAGCGCCACGCGGCCCGGAGATATTCTGAACTAGATCAAAACTGCCGGATGGAACTCGAATGTAGCCCCTACTGTCAACTTGGGGAATGATTGTGCCATAGGATGTGTCTGTAGAGTACTTATTTGCAACATCCACATTGCGATCTACTGAGCCCCGATAAATCCAAGATTCTCCTCCATCAGTTGTAGAGAGAACATGACCTGTAGTGATGTGAAAAGTAGCGGCAAGAGGCCCATCGCGACGTAGCAACGCCATTAGATTCGGCACGATGGCGGTGTCTTTGTTTCTGAAGTTCAATATCACAATCGAGTCCCATGTTGAACCCGCATTGCTCGTCCGCATTAGCATCGGTTTATCCGTCTCCATCCATCGGATAGCAAGTGTGACAGAGTCTGAGAGTGTCCTGAACCAAACCGTTCTATTCGGTACGCGCGATGTTAGCCATGTCCTTCCACCGTCACGTGATTCAACTGCTCCACCCGGCACTAATTGATACATCAATCTATCGCCAGCCATATCGAACAAGGGTACAGCCGCGTTGAATACCATTGCAGTGAAATCCTGGTCTTCATCATACAGCGGAATATTTTTCCCTTGCCACGAAGCTCCACTTGTCGTGGAATAATCTAGGAAATATCTTCCGGCTGAATCTAATGGACGACCTGCGGCTACAAATTCGTCGGTGGCAAGCGAGAGTCCACAGACATTGTAAGGGCTTCCGTCTCTCTCCAATGCCACCCAATTTGTACCGCGATCTGAAGACCGTATCACCCATTGGTGTTGTGGGGCAACGCCATCCTGACTAGAGATGTAGAAAGTAGAATCGTCGGCATTTGTCACAAAAAAACTGCCGTAGAAGCTCCGTTCAATTGGCAAACGGATCGTATTGAAAGTCTCTCCTGAGTCACGAGAAACAAATACATATTGTCCAATGGCGATAGCGATGCTTGACTTGCTCAGATTCACAGACCAAGAGCGCGCAATCTTACCCGGATAGTGGACGAGTATAGGATTCATGTTTCCATACTTCAGGAATTCTTCATGTATCCATGACTGTCCAAAAGAATGACCGTAAGACGAAACGAGCAATAGCACAACGAGAATACAACTACGTCTCATTATTCTAGGCATAACTCACCATGATAGAAATACAAATCTCGATAGAACTGGACATTGAACTGCCTATCCGAATCTACGGATAGGCAATTCAACATCTTCAGCAGTTACGGGCAAGTAGAGCATGTTGGAGTTGGAGTACAGTCTTGTGCACTGAAGCAACCTTCTCCATTACACGTTCCTGCATGTGAGCAACTCCACTCAGGAGTTCCAACCGTTATAAGATCACATTGCCCGTTCGGCTTAACACAATATCTGCGGTGCCTCCAACAGCACTTTGATTCGTCGCAACTAACGAAGCAGCCATCAACATTTCTTCGCCAGCATTTAGGGAAGCCATATGCCCAGCAAACGCGTCCAGGTGCAATGATACAAGAAGGGACGGCGAGTCCAATTCCAGCCCCTTTACATGGATCATAATAGCACAACAAGGCTTTCAGTACGTCATCAATTGAGGGATTGATCGCTGGATCTATGCATATTTTACTGAAGTATGTTACAGCATCGGGCGCATTTGCAGTGCCACACGGATCCGCTAACGGCTGAAGAGTATTGTGACACAAAGTCACTGTAGCATCAACTCTTGACCCGTTGATGCAGAGCGAAATGGTTTGAACGACCACCTGTCCACCTTGACAATCACACCCGGTTGGGTCCACAGCATAGGCGCAGGGGACCAGAGCAATTGAAGCAACTATTGAAATTGCTATCAGAAACTGAATCATATCAACCTCACTAGAAAATATGTTAGAGATGAAGCAGTCAGGTTCATGACCACTTCGTACGTAATAATACCCCCCCCCTTGCGTCAATTCCTAGTAATATTTTCCATTTTGTTGGTCAATATCCCGGCACGAAACAATCTTCAATCAATCAGCCCGTTCCAGGTATCTTTCGTGCTGGAGTACTGGCACTTTTTAGAGTCGGCGTGCGTTACCATCTTCCATGCCTATTCCCCTGATCGAGATCCACGATCTCCATAAACACTACGGCCACTTCCATGCCGTGGACGGACTCGATCTGCACGTGTCGCAGGGCGATGTCTATGGCTTCCTCGGTCCTAACGGCGCTGGGAAAAGCACTACGATTCGGATGATGCTCTCGCTTGTACGACCAACGTCGGGCACGATAAAGATCTTTGGGCTCGACCTTACCTCTCATCGGAACGATATCCTCCGTCGCATAGGCGCAATCGTAGAACGCCCCGACTTCTATAACTACCTCACTGCCCGACGCAACCTCGAACTCGTCGGCAGGCTCAGCGGCGCCGATGTTTCTACGAAGTCTATTGATCACGTCCTCGGCATCGTTGGTCTTGCAAGCAGAGCGTCGAGCAAGGTGAAGACGTTTTCGCACGGAATGAAGCAACGTCTTGGGATTGCCCAAGCTCTTCTCCATTCGCCAGATCTCATCGTGCTCGATGAACCAACAACCGGACTCGACCCGCAGGGCATGGTGGACATTCGCGACCTCATCCTGGAACTCGCCGCAGATCACAAGAAAACCGTCTTCCTCTCCTCGCACATCCTCCCGGAAGTAGAACTCACAGCAACTCGCATGGTGATCATCAACCGTGGGAAGGCTGTTGTGGAAGGGGCTGTGCAGGACCTGTTAAATGCCGGACGTCTTAAGGTCACGATCGAAACATCTGAGGTGCCTCGCGCACTCGAACTGATCCGTGCTACGCCCCTTGCCTCTCACATCCAATCATCAACGGATGGTGCGATTATCATGATGATGGAACGTGAAGAGATCGCCGGGCTTGTTGCACATCTTGCCGACGCACGAATACCGCTCTCTGCCGTCTCCCCCGTTCGCTCGCTGGAAGAATACTTCATCTCTCTTACGCAGGACGTATCATGATCGGCACAGCGTATCGTGTGGAGTTGAGTAAGGTGTTCTCAAAATGGCGCACGTTCATCGGCTTCATCGCGCTCGGCGTGTTGATACCGGTGGTGGTTGCAGCTATGGGGATTGAGGGTGGACAGTACCTTGGTTTTGCCACGCAAGCCTTGAAGCAAACGTTCGACTTCACGGGCAATCTGATGAACGGCTATACCGTGTCGTATATCATCTTTGGTTCGCTCTATGTTCACGTGCCCTTCCTGGTTACGCTCGTTGCAGGTGAGATCCTTGCCGGAGAGGCAACGGCAGGGACGTACAGACTCCTGCTAACTCGACCTCTCTCTCGGGCTACCATGGTGTCGGCAAAGTTCCTTGCCACGCTCACGTACACAAATCTCCTCGTGATCTTCATGGCCTTGATGTCGCTCGGCCTTGGTATCGCCCTCCTCGGCACTGGTGAAGTTGTTGTGATTCGATCCCAGATCACCATCATCGCCGAGAACGATCTCTGGTGGCGCTTCGTTCTTGCCTATGGCTTTGCAGCAATGGCCATGACCACCGTTGCAAGTGTTGCCTTTTTGTTTTCGTCGCTCGTAGAGAATGCCATCGGACCCATCATGACCACCATGGCCATCATCATCGTAATGACCATCATCTCTGCCATCGACATCCCGATCTTCGACTACCTCCGTCCACTCTTCTTCACAAATCACATGAACGGGTGGAAGTTCCTCTTTGACGATCCCGTCAACTGGACCAAGGTGAGCATCTCCGCCGGCGTCTTGCTTGCGCATATCGCCGGCTGTTACACGGCTACGCAGATCATCATGCGTCGAAAGGACATTCTTACGTGACCCGTTTCCTCCTCGTCATTACGGTGCTGATAGCCC
This sequence comes from Candidatus Kapaibacterium sp., assembly GCA_026390655.1. GTDB lineage: Bacteria > Bacteroidota > Ignavibacteria > Kapaibacteriales > Kapaibacteriaceae > UBA10438. Next base: position 16,869 of record JAPLFN010000076.1, on the reverse strand, counting down.
CTTCCCTGATCTATGCACGTACAGCAACAGAGCTTCTGAACGAGCTCAAGGCAAAAATGCAGCGCGTGAAACAGTATACAGCCGAGCTATCGATCAAGGTGGACGTGCCGTTCATGAAGGTGCCTGTTACCACAGCAACACTCACACACATCGCGCCCGACAAAACAACGATCGACGCTCCCGGTTTTGCCATGATCCCTAAGCAAGGGGCTGATATGAGCGCACTGAAACTCCTGAGCAAGGACTTTACTGCCGTTGACATGGGCACAGAGCAATGGCAGGGGGTAGTGATGCGCAAGATCAAGGTTCTGCCGGCTGATGAAGATCAAGACGTAGTGGTTGCAACACTCTGGATAGACACCACAATGATGGTTGCACGCAAGATTGTTTCTACCACCAAGAAGGCCGGCACGATCACCGCAGAACTCGTGTACTCCGATGCAAAGGCGCGCGCGTATAGTCTGCCAAGCTACACCAAGATCATCATGGAGATCGGTTCGTTTGAGATACCGAAATCAATGTCGGGCGATTTCAATGAAAGCTCACGCGATACAAAACCAAAGGCAGGCCCGCAGAAGGCTGTGGTAGAGATATGGTATGGGAAGTTCAGAATTCAGAATAGCGAATAGAGAACAGCGTTCGTCACCCCGAGCGGAGTCGAGGGGGGATGAGCCAAGAATGACTCCCGTGTCACGATCTTGGTGCTCCAGCGCACGAATGATATGTGCATGCCCCCTTCATCATCGTAATCGCTGGACCCAATGGTGTGGGCAAAACGACCTTTGCGCGACGGTACCTTGTGTCGATTCCAGAATGCGAAGCGTTCGTGAATGCCGATGATATTGCTGCATCTTTGATAGAGATTCCTACTGGCGAACGCGAGATTCGCGCAGGGAGAATCGCGATCGAAACAATGGAAGACTTGGTGAGGCAGAGACGTTCATTCGCCTTCGAGACCACTCTATCTGGAAGAAGTCTCGCAACACGAATAGTAACCGCACGCAACGATGGATATCACATCGTGATATTGCTCTTATGGATACCAACTGTAGAAGAATGTACGAAACGGGTTCGCCTTCGTGTACTGCTTGGTGGTCACGACATTCCTGACATCGACGTCGTTAGAAGATATGACCGTTGTTACGAGAATTTTCACGAACTTTATAAAGGCATTTCTCATGAATGGACTGTCTATGACGCATCACTTCCCAATCCAAGACCGATACAACAAGGACGCTCTGACAGTCCTGAGGGAAGAACTCCTCTCTGGTGATATTGATCGTCAGCGTGTCGCTGCTGCATGTGTACGCGTCGGCATGGATGTACGCGAGATTGCTCGTCACTCTAATACTCAGGTGGCAACAGATCTCAAGGGTGTTCCAATTCTTGTAGATCCTGATTCGCCCCTACTTCCGGATCTCTCAGAGCTCCTGGCCTTGGCCGATGAGATAGTGCCGTTGTAGTGGGTGGGGTGAGCCGGACAAATGCCCGACGCTAAATCGTATTTTGCATTATGAAAACGCATCCTGTCGATTCATTTCTCGCGCGCAATGTTGAATCGTTCTTGCGATGGTCCTTTGCCATCGTCTATGTGTGGTTTGGTGCGCTCAAGCTGGTTGATTTGAGTCCGGCACATGATCTGGTGGAACTGACGCTGTCGTGGATGTCTATTTCAACGATCGTGACGGTGTTGGGTGTGTGCGAGGTTATCCTTGGTGTGATGTTTCTCATCCCTCAGCTCACCAAGATCACGCTCGTACTCTTTGCGATCCACATGGCCGGAACGTTCATCCCTATTGTAGGGGGCTTTGTGGTGGCATACACGGCAGTCCCCTATGGCCTCACACTGGTTGGACAGTACGTCATCAAGAATCTAGTGTTCCTGGCCGCAGGTGCTTCCCTATATCTGCACTGGCGCAAAGGCCACGTACCATCCTAAGTCCTGGTCTTCCGTCCCGTTCCTACGGATTCAGCACGATCCCAACCGGACAATGGTCACTGCCCTCTACGTCTCGTGAGATCCATGCGTTCTTGAGTGCCGGACGCAGGTCTGCAGTGATCCAATGGTAATCAATGCGCCAACCGATGTTGCGCTCGCGCGCACGTGTGAAGTAATCCCAGTACGAATACCACTCGGGTTCGTCGGGATGAAATTCTCGGAAGCTGTCGAGCCATTCTTCATTAACCATACGGTCAAGGATTGCTCGCTCTTCTGGAAGGAATCCGGTATTCGTTTCGTTCGGCTTAGGCCGCGCAAGGTCAATGGGATGATGAGCGATGTTATAATCTCCACAGACAACGATGCTCTTGCCCCCTGCCCGCTCTTTTGCACATCTCTCCAATAATGCATCGTAGAATCGAAGCTTGAAGGGGACGCGTTTGTTTTCGCTGGAACCGTTTGGGAAGTAGACGTTGTAGAGAAGGAAAGAGCCGTAGTCTATTTCGAGAATGCGGCCCTCGCCATCGAATTCTTCGATGCCGATCTTCTCGGTAACGTTTTCAGGTTTGATCTTCGACATCACACCAACACCTGAGTATCCACTCTTGATGGAACACGAATGCCAAAAGGTATGATACCCGGCTAGTTCCTTTACTTCGTTGGGGATCTTGTCAACGTCGGCCTTGGTCTCTTGCAAACAAATCACATCGGCCTTTGAGTCTGCAACCCAGTCAAGGAATCCCTTCTTCTGCACGGCACGAATGCCGTTCACATTCCAACTGATGATCTTCATCGACCGGCCTTGAGTTCTGTCATGGAAAAGAGCGCGAGGAGTTCAAAACCCGCGTCGCGGAGTTTTGCTCTTCCACCTTGCTCACGATCAATGACGCATACAACGTGGTCGGCAAAGGCACCGAGCTGACGTAGGTCGTTGCCACTGATGATTACCTGACCACCACTTGTGATAACGTCCTCAACGATCAGCACACGCTTGCCGGCTACGTCCGGACCCTCTGCAAGTTTGCATGTGCCGTAGTCCTTGGCCTTCTTGCGCACAAACACCGCAGGGATACCTGTGTGCAGGGATAACGCTGTGACAATTGCAAGGCCACCCATTTCGAGTCCTGCCAAATACTCGGTCCCCTCCGGGATCAGCTCCGACATTTTCTCGGCAATCGCTTTGAGAATAACCGGGTCACTCTCAAATTGATATTTATCAAAATACTCGTTGCTTGTGATCCCACTGCGAAGAAGAAACTCTCCCGTGAGGTGGGCAACGTCGTAGATGGCGGTAGTAAGGTGTTCACGTGTCATAGACGCAAACATAACGCAACAGCGGCGTCCGATCTGATCGAACGCCGCCGTGTGGAAAAGTGTTTGTTGTTGGGAAGGGGCTTTTTACGGCGCCAAAACAACTCTACGGACCAATGTTGCTGAAGGATGCTCAATGCGCACGATGTACACACCGGATGCACCTAGAGTAGCCCCCTGAAGAGAAAAGGTGTGCTCACCGGCATTGAGATCGCTGTCGGTTGTTGTGTAGACGGTCCGACCGGAGAGATCTGAGACGGTAACATGGATAGCACCGGCGATTGTTGTCACTACACGCAACGTTGCGGATGACGTGAACGGATTTGGCTCACAACGAGCCGAGACACCGTTCTCATCACCTTCAGTCACCGATGTAGGGTTTTCGCGATAGACACGAACCTCCGTCACGTTCGAGACTTCTACGCCACAGGAGTTGGTCACCACACAGACGTACCGTCCGGCATCGGCAGCGAACGTCTTATCTAGTTTGTAGGTAGAGTCGGTTGCTCCGGTGATTCTGCGGCCATCCTTCGACCATTGGTAGGAAACCGGGAATGAGCCTGACAATACTTTCACAAAAAGTGTCATACCCTTTCCTTCTTCGACACGAAGAAGATCGGGTGATCCATTGCCAAGTTGCGGCTTCGTGATACTAAGCATAGTGACAGACGCACTTTCAGTAAAGAGTCCACAGGCGCCACTGATGCGCACTTTATACGCTCCAGGTACGCGCGTGTCGTAACGCGAACTGTTAGCAAGAGGTATCGACTTCCCATCGCGGTACCACTGATAGGCAATGTTCTCTCCCTCAGCGATCACTTGTAGCTGGAAGATGTTTCCCTGGCACACACCGTCAGACGACTCTCCATTTGGAGCAGTTGGTTGTCTGGAAATTGAAGGGGCTTTACGCACACCGATCAGTACCGGGTTGGTGAATCGATTGTCGCGTGACGGGAATCCAGTAACCACACAGACAACTTCACGAGCGTCTTCCGCGCGTACACCATTGATGCGAAGCGTTGGGCTGGACGTTCCACTGAAGCGACCACCATCAGTGAGGTTGCCACCACTAACGTACTTCCATTGATAGCCAACACCAGCGTCGCCACCTGTGGCTGTTCCAGCCGCACGCAGGACCACGGTGTCGCCGGGGCAAACAGTAGTATCGCGTGGTTGAAGGGTGATTGTGATGACGGGTATGTACACACGCGCGTCACGCGAACGAACCGTGCTGCAGCCCCCTGTGACCACACAGTAGTACTTACCGGATGTGTCTGCGAATGTCACATTCCGTATCGTGAGCGACTTCGCCGTGGCCCCGAGGTACTTTGCGTCATCAATGATCGTCGATCCCGCCTTAAACCATTGATAGGTTTCTCCTGCAGTGTTTGTTGCGTCAATCGCGAGGTTCACGGTTATGCCCGAGGCAACTTGCGTAAGGACCTTCGGCTCAAGAATGATCTTTGTTCGCTGGAACACGTTTACCTGCGTCGCACGAGGTGTAATAGACATGCCCCCTGCAGCGTTCACACGACACGTGTAGCTTCCGGCGAATGTGGTATTAAGCACATCCACGGTATACGTGGATGAGGTTGCACCTGCAATGTCCACGCCATTCCTCATCCATTGATATGTTAGCGTAGGGCCCGTTGCAGAAACGGTGAGTGTCAACTTGTCGGGAATACAGTGATTGATAACTGCAGCGGGGAACGAGACTATACGCGGAACGCGAACTTGAAAGACACTCATCGTGCCACTGATCTCATTACCCGCTAGCAAGAGATCGGTGTTGTTTGGGCTCTCGATTGCAGGAACGAAGGCTATGACCTCCGGTCCAAGATCACCGACCGTGCCATTGTCAACGTTCGTAACATTGGGTGTAACGGCGAAGTTTCGGGAGTTGATATAGTCAATGTACTTCGGATTCGTTACATCGGAAACGTTGAACATGAACGTGTGGCCGATGCGCTCGCAAGAAATAAAGGCGTACGTGGAGTCATTGATCACGCCTGTAGTGACACCCTCTGGTTCAGGCCCCTTGTTATCGGAGCGGTCGTCCATTGAATTTGTCGTATGTCCCGCATTGAAATTCGCTGGGAAGAAGCCTGCTGTGCGGGATTCGAGCTCGCTACCAGAATCGTAGATGAGATTGCCATCGACGTTCCAGATAGAGAATGACCTTCCACCCAAGGTGTAAAGCTCGTCGAAGTCTCCATCACCGTCAATATCTCCTAGACTATTCACCAGATTCAGTCTGCCAAGTTGCTGATTTGTTTTCAGCAGCGGCCATGCATTGTTGAGCAAGGTGTCGAGAATGAAAGTAGCAGTACCACCGCGTACTTCTTCCACGAACGTTCCATAGTCCCGAGCATCTCCCTCATTTGAAGTGATGAGGTAATCCACGCCGGCAACGTTGATTGCAGCTATACCATCGGGTTGATACATTCCATAAACAGGCCAATTCCCGATCTTTATCGCAGCACCCGTACCAGCAGCGTTGTCACGGTCACTTGGATCGAGTCCATTTGGCCGATCAAACGTAATTACTCCAATAACCGGAATGTTGGTTGTATTTACAGTAATACTCCCATTTGGAGGGGTCGGCAATACAGACCCACCAACACCAAAGTCGTTGTCATTGATGACAGCGATAGTGTTAGCGTTGATCCGCGTTATCCCCTCTACCTTGTCTGTTCCACCATATCCGGCTCCCGGGAGGTAGATGGCTTTCTTCTTTATAACAGGGCGAATTCCTAGAGCAGTACATTCTGCGAAGCTCAGGGACTCAACGGTACGACCCGGTGCAAGCGCAGGAGGACTCGTTAAGATGTTTGTTGCACCCTTGAGATTGATCTCGAAGACGTACTTGCGAGCACGGAGCCCCGTTGCATCATCGCGTTCAACAACATAGAACTTGCCGTTTCCAAGCGATGTGGCGTCTCCGATCTTGTCACATGAGAATGCCTTTTCGAACATCGGATAGAGGTACTCACCAACTACAGTTTTCGTAACAACATTGAACGCAAGGATCCGACACCATGTAGATGCCTTCGAAGAGTTATCGTTGGACAGATCCGGATTGTCAATAGGAGATTGAATGAAGGCGTACAGAATGTCGCCCTCGATTGCAACCGCTTCGAACCCACGGTTCGCGCGACGTGACGCATAGATCGCTGGAAGAGTCTCAGTCCCATAGGTTCCGGGGGCAGCGCCAACCGAGGCTGCAGTTCCAGCTGGGATGAATCTTGAAATGAGAGTTCCGCTGCTGTTGAAGTTATAGATAGCGGGACGATACTCATCAACCATCCACCAAGTACCAGCTGCGTCAACAGCAATACCTTCCATGTCGCCACCAAACGGATCATTCGCAAGATCATTACCGTTCAAGTCAATTGGAAGTTCATCGGTGTACGCAATGCCTTGCCCTGCTGCCTGAAGATTCGGCAGACCCGTGATCGGTGTTACACCATCCGCACGAAAGAGCTTTGTACGCGAAAGGATCGTGTAGGCACCCGTAATTCTGTCGAGTTCTATGGCGATCACTTCGGCCTGAAGATTTGGCAGAGCGAACGGACGGCGGAGTTGGCCACGAACGCTTGCTGGTTCTCCGTTTGGACCACGATCTGGGTGCGTAAGGAATCGAAGTTTGTTTGTGTCAGCTCCATATCCTGTGAACCACAGACCGGAAAGTCCTCCAAGGAGAATGTTCTGTCCGGCAGGCGTCGTTCCGATAGACGGACGATTTGTCCAGGGATAGTTTGTGGAGCGGGCAAGCCCCTTGCTATAGTCTTTGAATCCAAGTGCCGTTATACGAACAAGCGCTGCATTGTTGATGTCAATCACGGCAATGGCATTGTTCTCTTGTAATGTAATGTATGCCGTAAGGCCATCGGCGGTGATCGCAGCATACTCCGGTTCAAGGTCTTGTGCCACCGTTGCCGCCGGACCATAGATGCGGACGCCCAATGCGCGCAATGAATCTTGCTTGCCATTGAGTGAACGGAAGTCGACAGTCTGAACAGTCGGTGCAGACGAATTTGTCACATTGACGATACTAACCGAGCCCTCTGCATCGTTGGTATAGTTGACCTCCGGCTCACCCTCGTTACAGACGATAAGTCTTTGCCCATTGGGTGTAAACACTACCATATCAGGTAGCGATCCAACGGCCACGGAGCTCTTGAAGATACCCGACATATCGAAAAAGACAACCTTGCCCGGATTAGACTTGAGTATGGCGTCTTCCAGAGCTACGGCAACAAGACCATTCTTCACAGCTACGCTGTTCACTACCCCACTATACGCTGAAAGCAGAACATCACGAATAAGCGTTGGGCTAGCCGGGTTCGTAACATTGATGAACGAGATCTTATTCCCATTGAGGTCTGATATGACCGCTGTCTTGGTGCCAGGGTCATATGCTACAACCTCAGCAGAGCCTTTGTCAAAGGTAGCCGGACGCTGAGTGTGCCGTCCAATGAACTGCATCACTTGTGCCGTTTGTGCAACGGAGAAGACAGGTACCGTGAACAAGCAGACCAAGCAGAAACCAAAAAAGAACCATCGATTCATGAACGACCTCGTTATGTTATACGTCGTGAATTTCTAACGAGGCAAAACTCGGGGTCAGATGTTGGCTTAGCGTAATGCCCATGTCACGTTTATGCAATCACATTACTGGAGTGTTAATGCGTTACCTAATCATAATGTTCGTCTCGTGCATCATCGTCACATCGTGTTCGAGTACCGACTCCTGCCTCAAGGACATTTCTCGACAGAATTTCTCTGTCAGCATCAGCAAGGGAATGTGTTTCGGCATGTGTCCGGTCTACACGGGCACGGTGTTCGGAGATCAAAAGATTCAGTACGAGGGACGAATGAATGTTGATCGTAAAGGAAGCTATACGGGCATCGTCTCCAAAGAGGAGCTCTGTTCACTCATAACCCAGGTCCGCCAAAACAAGCTCCTAACGCTTGACACCTCGTACATTGATAACGTACCGGATGCACCCGTTACAACGATGACGATAACTGACATGGGGCGTACCAGAACCTTCTCATGGAACATGGGATCACCAGAGCCGTTCCGCGAACTCGCAGCACTAATGGTGAAATACAGCTTGAGAGTTACGAGTTACTAGTTACGAGTTACGAGTTACTAGTTACGAGTTACTAGTTACGAGTTACTAATTAATGGTAACTAGTAACTAGTAACTAGTAACTAGTAACTAGTAACTAACACCTATCCCCACCGCCATCAAAACCGTCCAAACCAAATAGAACACCGCGGTGTTTGCAAGCACCGTGTTGAGTTCAGCACCATGACGTTTCAGAACCATGGTGCAGAGAACCGCTCCGAAAGGAATTGATACCAGCGGCAGGAGCAACCACGGACCTCTGTGTTGACCTAGAATGACGGATGGCACGATGACTGCTGTAGCTGTAAAAAGGATGTAGACCCATCGTGCGGTGGTGGAACCTACGCGCACAGCAAACGTGCGCTTCCCTACTGCAGCGTCGGTTGGGATATCGCGAATGTTATTCACCCCGAGAATGTTTGCTGCAAGTAAGCCGGGCCCAACCGAAAGCACAAGCGCGTCCATGCTCCATGCACGAGCATGAACGAAATAGGTGCCCGTAACCGCAATCAGGCCAAAGAACACAAAGGCAAACACATCGCCAAGACCTCGGTAGGCTAGTGGGAACGGGCCACCCGTATATGCCCAGGCTGCGGTAAGGCATGCAACGCCCATCACGAGAACTTCCCATCCTGAATGGTAGGCAAGGGGCAGACCTAATACAAAAGCAAGAAGGACAACTGCGATCGATGCGTTGCGCATAGAACGTGGTGTGATAAGTCCGGCACTTACGGCACGCACCGGCCCAACGCGTCTTTCATCAGCGCCTCGTTTGAAATCTTCTAGCTCATTGATAAAGTTCGACGCGATCTGGATAAGCACCGAGCACACAATAATCAGCGGAACACTAGGCCAATGAACAACTCCATCTGCAAAGGCTAAGGCAGTACCGAGGATTACCGGTGCCGCGCCTGCGACAAGCGTTTTTGGTCGGACAGCGTGAAGCCATGCATTCACTTGGAGATGACCGTGCCGATGTATAAGAAGGCGATGCCACCTGTGAGCTCACGGTATCGGCAATCAACAAGACGTCCGGTGCTCCGCATCAATTCAAGGAACTCTTCTCGACAAGGAAATGCAGCCGCTGTTGTAGGAAGATATTCATACGCCTTGCGGTGCCCTGTAACCATCCCTCCGATCAACGGGATCACATTCTTACTGTACCAACGGTAGGTTAAACCCATGATCCCTTTGGGCTGACCAAATTCAAGGACCACAACACGTCCGCCGGGTTTCACGACGCGTGCCATCTCACCAAGGGCAACTGCGGGCGAATCAACATTGCGAATGCCGAAGGAGATACTCGATACATCGAATGTAGCATCCTGATATGGAAGCTTCATAGCATCGGCAACTTCAAACTCTACGTCAAGCCCCTTACCCCTTGCTTTTGCGGGCGCGAAGGAAAGCATATCGGCGTTGAAGTCTGTACCAAGAACCCGACCGGTTGGACCAACCACGCGCTTAAAGGCCAAGGCTAGATCTCCAGTACCCGTTGCGCAATCGAGTACGTGCCCACCTGTCTTTACGCCACTCTCTTTAACGGTGATAGATCGCCAAAGATGGTGAACACCTAGTGAGAGGATGGAATTTGCTTTGTCGTACCGTGGTGCGATGTCCGAGAACATCGTATGTATTGCTTCACTCATGGTGCAAAGATACGGTTGACGGTGTTCCATGCGCCGAGCATTACGGCAGGAGTTCCCTGACCCGGAAAGACACTGTCCCCCATCATATACAATCCCCGAAACGGTGTCTGATTAGGGGGCATAAATATCATCGGTCTCTTGATCGAATGTGGTAAGCCCCCTACAAAGCCATTGCGTCTATTCGTATACCTCTCCCATGTATGTGGCGTGCCACCACTGATCAACATCGGCGTGAGACCGTCACATTCCGGCATTCTGCGCATGATGAGATCCATAACTGACTTCATGATCTGCTTCTTCTTTTCATCGTGTTCTGCGGCGGAGAGCTCCTTCCAATCCTCTGATCGTGTGTGCGTACTCACCGTAACCGTGGTGTGCCCGGCAGGCGCCTTCTCGTGATCGTCAGGATGTGAGAACGTTAGGAAGACCGACGTTGAATGAACACCCGGGATGAACCGGTCGAGATGAAGCTGCACATATTGACTAGAGAGCCTCGGAACACCGTCAAGTGCGAAATACATCGAAAACGCACACCATGAATCGGCATTCCGTGAAGATAGCCCTGCAAAGTACTTCGAGGCCTTGTCCTTTGTTAGGTTCTGCATGTTCCAGATCGGGATCGATGAGACAATGGTAGACGCATCGTATGCTTCCCCATTCGCACACCTTACTCTCCAACGACCTGATTTCTGCTGTTCAATCGATGTGACCATTCGACGGAACTTCATCTGCGCACCATGTGCCTTGGCATGTCTCATCAGCATCAATGCCGGACGATACATCCCGCCCATTGGATAATACGTTTCACTCGGATAGGTAAGCCCCATAGCCGCTGTAAGGGAGGGGGCTTTCTCGGCAGTGCTCTGCGTACTGATCAGCAATTGTTCATTGATGAAGTCAACAAATGCACGATCAGAGTCGACACGATGCTTACGCATCAATGACGAAGCGGACCGAAACAAACCGGGCAGCAGCATTGTACCTTTTATCGACCTCGCGTTAACAAGTCCGAGCCAATCGCGAAGTGTTGTAGGGGGCATTGTCGGTTGGTCACTTACCATCGACCAGACCTTGCGCTCAAGTTCGTATTGCTCATTCCAATAGGAACGCTGATCGCCTTGTGGAAAGTGACGCTCCACCTCTTCGATCCAACGATCCTGTGATGCGTGACGAACAACATCGCGATCTCTCATGCGAATGAGCATGCCCGGATCCTGCTTGATCAACTCCGGATGAAGTCCAAGGTGTGTGAACACCCTGCCCACTGGCTGTGTTGGTAGCACGCCACTCATCGTCGTAGCTCCAACATCAAATGTATACTCGCCTTCTCGAAAGAACGACGCACAGCCACCCAACGTTTCGTGTCCCTCCAACACCGTTACCTCGCGCCCTTCATGCGCAAGCAATGCGGCAGTGGTTAGCCCCGCATAGCCGGCGCCGAGAACGAGTATATCTGTGGAGTGTGTCACGCCGTCGTAAACATCCTGTAGGGGGCTAGGGTTCCGTGAGCCATTGATTCCTATTTTCCCACATGATCACCACACGCCTCATCTTTGCCCTACTCACAGCGATTACACTATTATCTGCGACCCCCTTTTTTTCTGCCGGCACAGACCGTGAAGGCAAGGAACATCTTCGTCGTCGATTTGAAGAGTTTCGCAAGCGTCGCGTACCCCACGGTGTTGCGCTCGATGCCAACATCCGCTCGGTTGCTATCGATCAGATGCGTCTAGCCCCCTCAAAATTTAATGTGGAGGCACAAGCAGATCAGCCGAAATGGTCGCAGGTTGGGCCGCGCTCAACGGCTGGACGGATCAAGTCCATCGTGTGCGACAGGAAGAATCCCGGCACGGTCTATATCGGCGCAGCGGCAGGCGGCGTGTGGAAGAGCACCAATGAGGGTAATACCTGGACGCCTTTGATGGACCAAGCAAATGCCATTGCGATGGGTGCGTTGTGCATCGCCCCTGATGATCCATCAACGATCTATGCAGGCACAGGTGAGCAGGTGATAGGAGCAAACATCTTCTTGGGAGCGGGTCTCCTACGCTCAACTGACAAGGGTGTAACATGGAATGTTATCGGCCTTGCGGATGTAGGCTCCTTTTCTCGTGTGCTCATCCATCCTTCTGCGCCTTCAACGATCATGGCCTCATGCATGAATGAAAAGGCAGGCGTTTGGAAGAGCACAGATCGTGGCGCAACGTGGAAGCGGATTCTAGAGGGACAGATCTACGATATGTCTATGAACGTGGTTGATGCAAACGAGTGGTTTGTGGCGGTGAAGGACAGTGGAATCATGGCCACTACGGATGGTGGAGCTACATGGCGCAGACGCATGACTGGGCTGGTGGGTGAGGTTGGCCGCGTGTCCGTGCAACATGTGATCGGAGACCCAGACATTCTCTTTGCCTTGCTCGAGCTTAACTCTCTTGCGGTAATTGCAAAGTCTACTGATAAGGGGCTTACGTGGAATGTCGTGTTCCGTGATAAAGAAGGATGTTTCTTCTCCGGTACATGTGTTCTTGAAGAAAGTCAAGGGTTCTACAATAACGTTGTTTCTGTTTCTCCGCATTCAAATGCCGACGTTATTGTCTGTGGTATAGATGTTTGGGTCTCACGCGATGGAGGCGATACCTGGCGCAATGCAACGAACGGCTATGCTGATGCCGACGGAAACAATCATCCACACGTAGATCAACATTGTGTTGCGTGGGATCCGCAAAAGCCGGGAGAAGTATACGTTGGTAATGATGGTGGCATGATGAAGACCTGGGACACGGGACAGACGTGGCTCCCTATCAACAACGATCTTAGTGTTACGCAGTTCTATGCGTTTGATGTTGATCGTGCAGCGCGCGGCCGCATGTTTGGGGGAACGCAGGACAACGGTACGTTGGGAACAAGTGGAAGCGCTGACTGGGACACGCTCTATGGCGGTGATGGCATGACCACGTTGCTCGATCCTTCGAATTCGAACATTCTTTATGGCAGCGGTCCTAAAGGTGATCTCTTTAAACTCACCCTCAACACGTCGTCGAGCAAACGCATACTAGCAGGTGTGGATCTTGCTGAAAAGTGCGAGTGGGTAGCGCCGGTCATCATTGATCCTCTACAAACCACTACGCTATTCACAGGACGTGAACGCATCTACCGAAGCGATGATGCGGGCGAATCGTGGCGAGCCGTGTCGCCACGTCTTTCGAATACCGTTACAGCCATCGCCATATCCCCCGCCGACCAAGAAGTTGTTTGGGCAGGGGGCTCGTATGGTGAAGTGCTACTGTCTACTGACTATGGTGAGAATTGGAAGTCTGTAAATCAATTTGATATTCCAAGTCTGCTCTATGTAAGCTCCATCGCCTGTGCACGTCGCGACGGCAACGTTGCATGGCTGACATATTCCTCCTATGGCACTCCCCAGGTCATCAAAACAACAGATCTCGGAGTTACCTGGAGAAGCGTCTGGAATTTCATGCCAAACGTTCCTGTAAATGCGATTGTGCTTCATCCGGATGATGACAACATTGCGTTTGTAGGAACCGACATTGGCGTCTTTGCAACGTATGACGGTGGCTACACGTGGACGCCCTTTGGAGAAGGACTACCACGGTCGCCGGTGTTGAGTCTGCGTGCTGACGCAACGTTTTCCTATCTGCGCGCAGCAACACACGGTAGATCGATATGGGAAGCCCCCTTGATCAAGAAGGAACCCACGGAGCCAATGATCACAGCTCCTCTAGGGGGCGAACGTTTTCTTGCTCTCACCCGTATTGGCATTGGGTGGTCTCGATTTGGGAACACGACCAAAGAAACCTACAACGTGGAATTCACAACGAACGACGGTCTATCATGGGTATCTGTTGCGCAAGGCGTGACTGGACAGCACGAAGCGTGGACTGTCCCAAACACCCCGACACCAAGTGCACGTATTCGCGTGTCATCGCAGTCTACTCCATCAGCTGTAGTTGAGAGTCGCAGCTTTGCAATTGTACGCCGCGAGCGTGGCGTAATACTCGATCAAGACGCACAGTCGTGGGCGCCATATGGGATTGCGTGGGACGGCAGCGATGGATTGTGGATGACGAACATCCACAGCGCTACCATTTTCCATGTGAAGCAAGACTCCTATTTCCCGGTGAATGCGCTGACGATCAAGGGTGCCGGAGATAGCTTGTTCACGGACATCGCATACGATCGTGATAGCGCCCTCATCTACGTCCACCGTCTCGATGATTTTG
>JAPLFN010000076.1:0-2578 GCA_026390655.1 Candidatus Kapaibacterium sp. | reverse complement strand
TCTTTCCCATCTTATGCACGACGCTATGGCACTGGTCTAGAACTGGTAAACGGTGATCTCATCGCAACGGAGCGCGATGGAGAACAACGCATTGTAAAGATGGATCCAGTGACCGGTGCGTTGCGATCGTCCGCCCCAAACCCTCTTCGATCAACATATGGCCCACGTAGTATCGCAGCAGATGGACTCGGCAACCTCGTGCAGATACATACCAGCTTCCCGCCGGGCGGTGGTAAACTCAGTTCTGTACTTGCAGTGGAACTTCCACTTCCACAGATTGATGTAGTTCGTGATCAACTCGTGCTCGAGTCTCGTGGCGGCTTGATAAATGCTCGTGGTATCGAGATAGACCAGCGAGACCAATCGATGTGGGTGAGCGACATAGATGGTGTGATATGGAAGATCGCCGGAATGAACTATGTGCCCCCTACCACCTCCGTTTCAGAAAATGTAGTGGCACAGGAAAACATCTCGATCGCCCCTCATCCAGTGACTACATACGCCCTCATCACCGTTGCGCCAATTGGAAGAGAGAGAGTAATCAACACGGAGATCTACGATGTAACTGGTCGCCGTGTACTTACACTGCCAAGGACCTTCCAAACATCCACTGATGCCGTAACCCATCGGATCCATGCCGAAACGCTTCAGGCAGGTGCATACGTTATTCGGGTTTCATCGGATGAAAATCAGGACGTTCGGAGAACGTTTGTTGTATCTCCGTAACTTTCCCGATGCCTCACATCCTTCTTTCTCTCGTCACCATCAGCGTTATCTGGTTTGCGTGGCTCAACTTCAAACTGCTTGGGCGAGTACGTGCCGGAGATGCGGACCTCAGCGAAGAGGAGAGGCAGAAACAACAAATGAAGTACATCATGCGCATAGTTACGTGTTTGATTACGCTGGCCATATTGCCCTTCCTATTCACCGTCCTGATTGATCTATGAGTGAGCCGATCAAGAATCTGCCCCCTGCCGGCGGAGCAACCAAAGAGCGTGAGTTTCTTGATGGACCGCATTCGCGGCTCCGTGAGTTTGGCTTTGTGATCCGTGTTCTTCGTGAATTCATAAGGGGCTTCAGGGTTCTGCATTTCCTTGGACCCTGTATCACCGTGTTTGGCTCCGCCCGGTTCCCGGAAGGCCACGAGTACTATGAGAAAGCCCGTGAGGTTGGCGGAAGACTCGCTGAAATGAGATTTACGGTGCTCACGGGTGGTGGACCGGGAATAATGGAGGCCGCTAATCGGGGTGCAAAGGAAGCTGGCGGAACCAGCGTTGGACTTAACATTGAGCTTCCGTTTGAACAACACGCCAATCCGTGGCTCGATGTGATGATAGAGTTTGAGCACTTCTTTGTGCGCAAGGTAATGCTCGTAAAATACTCCATGGGTTTCGTTGTGATGCCGGGTGGTTTTGGGACAATGGACGAGCTCTTTGAAGCTGTGACTCTTATGCAGACAAAGAAGATCACGCACTTCCCTGTTGTTCTTATGGGCAAGTCGTACTATCAAGAAGAGGCCGAGGAATTCCTTCGCAAAAGAGTGGTGATGCGCTTCGGACTTAGGCAGTCATTGTTTATCCCAAAGAAATGAACGTCTGCGTTTACTGCGGCTCGCGTAGTGGCAATGATCCGCGGTTTGAACAAGCAGCCATTGACGTTGGAGCGTCCATTGCGCGACGCGGGTGGGGTCTCATCTACGGAGGTGGCAACATTGGACTGATGGGTTCGGTTGCACGTACCGCACTTGCACATGGCGCTCACGTGACAGGAATTATTCCCACGTTTCTTGCAACCAAGGAGATCGCCTTGCAGGACTGCTCGGAGCTCATCGAAGTAGAGTCCATGCACATCCGCAAACAACTCATGATCGATCGATCCGACATCCTTGTTGCATTGCCAGGGGGCTTTGGAACTCTCGACGAATTGTTTGAAGCGCTTACGTGGAGGCAGATTCGACTGCATGCACGTCCAATTGGACTGCTCAATATTGCCGGGTATTACAACCCACTACTCACAATGATCGAACGCATGCGGTCGGATGGATTCGTTCAGGACCGGCATGCATCGATGTTATGGGTGTCCGATAGCGTAGAAGCCTTGTTCGACGAACTCGCAGGTACTACCACAAGTCAGTTCGGCGATCATCTCGATCTAGCCTAAGCATTTTAGTTATAAAAAACGGGTCAGTGTTTTCACACTGACCCGTTGAGTATCGTCAACAACGTGCCGCTTACTTCTTTGGCGCCTTAAGCTTGATGTCTCCAATGAACGGAAGCTTTTCTTGGATCGCGAGCTTCACAGAGAGATTGATGTATGATTCGATCTGCAACCACTGTGCGGCAACCATAGGAGAGGTAGCCTTCTTGATCTTGCTGTAATAACTCGACATCATATCATGCTGATCCTCTTCCATGTCGAGAGCATCATCCATGAGATCGTTCAGTTCTTCATTAGAAAGTGCCGGATACTTAGACACGAATGATTGAATCAACGTGATGCGCTTCTTACCAATGTCCTTGCGATCAGTTTCGTACTTCTCGTAGAGGGGCCAAAAACCTACCGAATCAGAAGGCGTCAT
>JAPLFN010000095.1 GCA_026390655.1 Candidatus Kapaibacterium sp. | reverse complement strand
TTCGATGAGTTTCCGCGTCCCGACCTCGGTCCTCTTCATCCGACAACAGTGCCCCTTCCCACTATTCGCGCCGTGGTAAACATCTTCGGCGCACTCACAGACCTGCAGATACTAAACGGCTCTGCGTTTGTACCAACGTATAGCTATCACCAACGCGGAGATCCGGTTGTTCCCTGCTCCGTTGCTAAGGGGCTTTGGGGTCTACCCCTCGATGTGTCTGCCAACTATCCCAAGCTCTACGGGAGTTGCGCGTTGACGAGTGAGTTTGGACTTCTCGGTGTTCCGGCAGATAGATTCGAGACGTGGATCTTTGAAGGCGCGGAACATGCACTGCACAATGAGAAGGCAGTGGACAGCGCCGCCGCCGTGTTTTGTGCACGTATGATCGGGAATACCGTCTCTGTTGAAACGGACTTCGATATTGAAGCCAATTCTGGACCTTGGATTATCATGAACGTTCGTGGATCAGTTGTTAGACTGGTTCCGACGCTGGGCGAAACATTAAGTCTCCCGGACGGCGTCTATTGCAGCGTCTCAGGAGATCAACGCACGATGTTCTTGCTTCTTGACGGCAGTATACGTCGGTAGAGATTGCCGTTCTCGGCACTTGATGCATTTTAGCGAGATGAAGACTTTCCTCCTTTTTGTCCTTCTTGCTGTAGGCGCATCAGCCCAGCAGACGGTTGGCGTATTAAAGCACGATGGTGATCGTTCATTCATTGGCTACACACTATTTGCGCCCGTTACTTCTAAAACAACGTATCTCATAGACAATGACGGCGACGTTGTAAAGACCTGGGTGAGTCAGTACGGACCAGGTCAAGCAGTAATGTTACTCGACGATGGCACTCTCCTACGCACTGGAGCACCAGCCGTGCAAGACATGGGTGGAGGGGGCGCAGGAGGAGTAGTGGAGAAGATCTCGTGGGACGGCACACTTCTTTGGCGCTACCAACATTATGGCTCAACGTACCGATCGCATCATGATGTAGAAATTATGCCCAACGGGAACGTTCTTCTGTTGGTTTAGGAGAGCCATACGCGTAGCGAGGCATTCAATCAGGGAAGAGACTCAGCGAGACTTGTTGACAATACGCTGTGGTCGGAGCGAATCATCGAGGTCAGACAAACTGGGCCGACATCAGGCGAGGTGGTCTGGTCATGGTCTTCATGGGACCATTTGATTCAGGACAGATACCCCGAAAAGCCGAACTATGGTGTTGTAGCTGATCACCCGGAAAAAATCAACCTCAACACCGGAGACAACCGTTCGGACTGGCTACATTTTAATTCTGTGCGTTATAACGCCAAGCGTGATGAAGTCTTGGTGAGCACTCACAACCTCGATGAGATATTTGTGATATCGCGTACATCGGCGGAGATCGTGTATCGCTGGGGTAATCCGGTAAACTATCAGCAAGGCTCAGTAGCCGATGAGAAACTGTTTGGGCAACATGACGCGCGCTGGCTCGATGCTGATGGCACTCGCATATCAGTTTTCAATAACGGTATCAACAGATTTAACTCTACTCCAAAGAATTACTCAACTGTAGAAGAGATCATCCCACCAATCAAGGGCGATGGGACGTATGATCGTAATCCGAATACAGCGTTTGGTCCGGCAGCGCCGGTATGGAAGTACCCAACAACTCCAAACGCCCAATATTTTGCAACCAATATCAGTGGCGCTACACGGATGCCAAATGGCAACACCCTTACGTGTCTCGGACCACAGGGAGTTTTCATTGAGGTGACGTCTCAAGGAGACGAGGTCTGGCGTTACGTTAGCCCCGTTGGCAACATGGGTCCGGTAAAGCAAGGCCAGGTTCCTCGCAACACAATGATCTTCAAGATCTACCGCTTCGGCCCGGATCATCCCGCGCTCGCCGGAAGAACTCTTCCCAAGCAAGGCAAACTTGAAGATGGCCCGCTACGTGTAGAAGACGATGTTATTCCGACTTCCTCAATACAGGTAGACATCCTGTCCCATAGGGTGAATGTCTCAGTCTTCATAGGCATGAGGGTTCGCATCGACGCGTATGACCTTGCCGGGCGTTGGCTAGGCATCGTGGTGGACGAAGAGCTCTCCCCTGGAACGCATGTCTTTGAAGCACCTGCCGGGACCTACTTCGCGCAGTAGTAGAATTTGTAGACCCCCATATGTCACGTTTTGCCCCCTTCACCCAACGAAGTGGCATACAACACAATTGCGATAAGGGGCTCCAGATGACTACAAATGATGTTGATGAAATGGAGCGCTACATGGAGCGCTTTGAGTCAATGCGGAATGCAGAACGTGCATGGCTTGATGAAGAGTTAGAGGTGGAGATGATGATAGAAGTTGCACAGGAAGAAGGTGGTGCCTCATCTGCATTATATCTCCGTAACCGTCTTCACATTATGCGACTTGTACATGAGCACTGTATTCGTAACGAGATAGAACTCCTCTTAGGAGTAGATCTCTACGACAAAGACCCCCACCGGGGATAATGGATGTAACACGATTGCGATAAAACGTATCTTGTATCGAACACGTGCTTTTTATCTATCGCCGAATGCATATGACACGAATCGTCCTCGCATCTCTCTTCTCTGCACTACTGCTCATTTCGTGTGCAGACTATGCCTCCGGACCATTTCACCCGAGAGATGACGATGATGACAATAGACCGGACACCACAGACACTACAACCCACCCGCCTACAGATACTTCCGTGTGTTTCACCCGCGACGTGCTTCCGATTTTGTTGTCTAATTGCACCATGGCTGAATGCCATGATTCCTATCGCCCGGAAGAGGGGATCGACCTCACGTCGTACGTAACGATCATGAACGGCGGCAAGTCAATTGTCAAGCCAGGCAACCCAGGTGGCTCTAAACTCTACGAGTCGCTTGTGACCTCAGAATCAGAAGAGCGCATGCCTCCACCACCAAGGTCACTTACGCAGGCGCAGATAGACCTGATCGCAAAGTGGATCAGGGAGGGGGCTACCAACCGCGACTGTTCAAAGGATTCCACCTCCTGCGACACCACGAATGTTCTTTACACTGCGCAGGTGGTGCCCCTCATGGCCCTCCATTGTACAGGGTGTCACGGTGGTTCTTCACCCCAGGCCGGGATAGATCTCTCCGTACGATCAAAAGTGGAGCTCTATGCGAGAAATGGGAAACTCTTGGGCACGATGTCCCATTCAGCTGGGTTCATCGCAATGCCACCGTCCGGACCGCGAGTGAACGACTGCGCCATCAACACGATCAAGGCCTGGATTTCCCAAGGCCTGCGATAGGCTGAATCGCGCTAACATCTGATTTATCATGAACTTCCGTTCACGGACAATGTGCCGGAACGTTTGGCGTCCTCCCTGCATCGGTCGTATATTTGTGGCTCAAATGTGCATGGAGCACGCTTAACTATCCCAGGAAGAACATGATCGGTGCGGCCCGCACATACCGCGGAAAGACGTGGCTCGTTGCTACGCTCCTTACCAGCTTGGTGATGTTGGCTCCGATCCTGTCTAGCGCCCCACGTTCAGGCAACCCGCCTCCCCTTTTTGCCATTCCGGACTCAGCCCGCCAACGGCCCGTGTTTCCAGATGAGTTTAGCGACCTCGATGAGGAGACCTCTACGGCAGGTGAATGGGATCCGGAGATCACAACCAATCTTGAGCGTGCACGAAAGCGCTACCTGAAAGCCCTCTCCCTCGTGGAGCAAAAGGATACAGCGCTGGCAGCGGAGCAATTCGAGGCAGCAATTGCCCAGCTCAATGATCTTGCCTCTTACCCGAGGATCGAAGAGAATGTAGACTTCACGGACCTGGTGCAAGCTGTCATCGAGGACTATGAGGCATACGTTCAAAACATCGACAACCTCGATGAAAACTCGTCCGTCTTTATTCTCCGCGAGCGCCTTTTCGAAGAAGTTGACGCGTCTCGCCCAACGGTAGAAACGATCGTCGTACCGAAACCTGAGCCCCCTTCCTCAATCCCTGAAACAACGATTCCCCTTACGTACAATGAGTTTGTACAGAAGAACATTGACTTCTTTACCTCTCCGGTAGGTCGGAAGTTTATGAAGGTGTCCATCGAACGCACTGGACGCTGGAACGATCTTCTAAAGCGGATCGCCAAGGAAGAGAACATGCCGGAGGAGATCATCAATCTCGCCATCGTTGAGTCCGGACTGAATCCAAATGCGTTCTCACGAGCGCGGGCGGTGGGTATGTGGCAGTTCATGCAGCCTACAGGTGAAGAGTATGATCTTGACGTAACGTATTGGATCGACGAGCGAAGAGACCCGGAGAAGTCTACGCGAGCTGCCATGCGATTTCTTCGCGATCTGCACAATGATCTCGGCGACTGGCAACTCGCCTTAGCCGCCTATAACTGCGGCGCAGGTAATGTGCGCCGGGCGATTCGCAAGTCTGGACTCGAAAAACCAAACTTCTGGGAGATCAGAGAGTTCCTTCCTCGCGAGACAAGAAGCTACGTACCGAGCTTCATCGCGGCCACGTTGATCTCTAGTAACCGATCACAGTATGGCTTTATTGACGATTCACTGCATTTCCATGCTGTGTTCGAGTATGAGACCGCAAAGATTAGTGAAGCATGTCAACTGTCCACTCTCGCAAGGTGTGCAGACGTGTCACTCGATTCACTAAAGAAACTCAATCCGGAGTTAGTCCGGAATTGTACACCGCCGAACGGCACATACACATTAAAGCTCTATCCAGGCACCTCCGATGCTTTTCTAAAGCGCTATGCAATGCTTACAGACCAAGAGAAGCGCCCATGGGTCGTTCACACTGTGTCACGCGGAGAGACGCTCGCGTCCATCTCGCGACAGTATGGGGTATCGGGTTCAGAGATCGCAGAGGTCAACGGACTTAGCGGTTTTAAAACAAAACTCCGCCGTGGCAGCATCCTGCGTGTGCCGATTACGTCTCGTGTATCTGAGCCTACTGAACTAGGTACAACGAGCAGGACCACTTCGTCTTCTGACATCCTTCCGCTTGCGAAATCAAGCACGACTGTTGTGCAAAGCCCAGCGCCAACCGGGAAAAAGGCAATGTATACAGTTCGTAATGGCGACAACCTTTCATCGATCTCTCGCAGATTTGACGTTCGCATCGCGGACATTCGTAACTGGAACGATCTTCCGTACGACCACGAAAATATTCGCGTCGGTCAAACGCTGATAGTTGGCATCACAGATGCGCCACAGAACAGTGGGGCTTCGGTTGAACGTCTAGCCATCACTCGCACTATTGAGCATACGGTTCGTAAGGGCGAGACATTGGACGGCCTCGCCGCGGCGTATCAAACGTCTTCTGAGAGAATCCGCACGTTGAACCGCATGAAGCCCTCCGCTTCATTGAAGGCAGGAGCGTCGATTGATGTTGAAACGTCGCTTCCAAAAAGCAAGATCAGCGAAATACAGGCAAGTCCTAACGTTGCCCCTACAGCGATTAAGGTCCCAAAAACCTACAAAGTCAAGGCCGGCGACACATTACTTGAGATCGCAGACCGTTTTGGGACTTCAATGGACGCTCTGCAGCAAAAGAACCCTTCCCTACGCCGGTCTACGGCGGTTCGCAAGGGGCAGGTCCTCAAACTCCGCTGATTAGGCATTAACACACTAGCTGATTAGCAATTAGCTCATTAGCACACTAGCACATTAGCACACTAGCACATTAGCACACTAGCATGCCTTATCTTTGCCGACTATGCACGCCATAATCCCCGTAGCCGGCATCGGCACAAGACTTCGTCCGTTCACGCACACCCTACCAAAGGTACTCGTGAATGTGGCGGGCAAGCCGATTCTCGGACATATCCTGGATTCGCTCGTGGCCCAGGGCGTTACAAGTGCAACGATCATTACGGGCTACAAGGGCGACCTCGTTGAAGAATACGTTCGTACTACGTATGACCTTGATGTGACATTTGTTGAACAAGAGGAAATGCTTGGCCTCGGACACGCAATATGGATTGCACGCGAGTCACTTCTCGAAGAACCCGTGCTCATCATCCTAGGAGACACAGTCTTCGATGTGGATCTTGATGTTCTGAAAACTAGCCAGTTTTCTTCGCTTGGTGTAAAGTTTGTCGAGGACCCTCGCCGTTTTGGCGTTGTGTTAGAAGACGGTGGTTTTGTTACTCGTCTCGTTGAAAAACCTGAAACGCTTGTTTCGAATCTTGCTATCGTTGGACTGTATTTTATTCGTCGGCCTTCAGTCTTGCGTGAAGCACTCGAGACTCTGATCAAGAAGGACATGCAATCCAAGGGCGAGTATCAGCTTACAGACGCGCTCCAACTCATGGTAAATGCTGGTGAAAAATTCACGATCTTTAGCGTTGATGGGTGGTATGACTGTGGCAAGCCGGAGACGTTGTTACAGACAAATCGATTCCTTCTCACAAAGCGCAGCGCAATGCCTACGGCCCCTCAAGGCTGTGTTTTTGTTCCGCCGGTTCACATCGACCCGTCTGCAATCATCGAGCATTCAGTGGTTGGCCCCTATGCATCAGTCTCAAAAGGGGCTGTGGTTCGCAACAGCATTGTGCGCGACAGCATCATCTGTGATAGCGCAACAGTAGCAGACATCGCCCTCGATCAATCGATCATTGGCGAGAATGCAGAAGTAACGGGAAGGTTTTCATCGATCAACATTGGCGACGCTTCCATCGTACGTCTCTCTCAATGAATTAGCACATTAGCACACAAGCACATTAACACACACTAACAAACATGCAATACATCTTCACATCAGAGTCGGTCTCCGAAGGACATCCCGACAAGATCTGCGATCAAGTTTCGGATGCGGTTCTCGATGACGTTCTCTCAAAAGACCCCAACGGCCGTGTCGCGTGCGAGTGTTTCGCAACGACGGGAATGATCGTTGTTGGCGGTGAGATCACAACAACAACGTACATCGATCTTCCCGACCTCGTTCGTGGAGTGATTCGTGATATCGGGTATGATCGCGCAGAATATCGTTTTGATGCTGACTCGTGCGCGGTGCTCAATGTCATCAACCGTCAGTCTCCTGACATCGCACAAGGTGTGGACACCGGTGGTGCGGGTGATCAGGGCATGATGTTTGGTTATGCCACAAATGAGACTGACGAATACATGCCCGCTGCAATTCATTACTCACACAAGCTTGTGAAGAGGCTAGCAGACATTCGGAAGAACGACAGTATCCTTATGCCCTACCTGCGTCCCGACGCTAAAGCACAAGTCTCTGTTGTCTATGGTGATAACGGGGAAGTGATCCGATTTGACACGATCGTTGTGTCCACGCAGCACGACCCAATGGACAACGCCCAAGCGCGTATCCGCGAGGACGTCATTGAGAACGTTGTCAAAGCGGTAATACCAGAGCACCTCATCACAAGCGAAACGAAGTATCACGTTAACCCGACAGGCAAGTTTGAAATCGGCGGACCGCATGGCGATACGGGGCTTACGGGCCGCAAGATCATTGTAGACACCTACGGCGGACGTGCCCCACACGGCGGAGGCGCGTTCTCAGGCAAGGACCCATCCAAGGTGGACCGCTCAGCAGCCTACGCCGCGCGTCACCTTGCAAAGAACATCGTTGCAGCCGGCATTTCGCGCGAATGCACAATTCAGCTCGCCTACGCGATCGGTGTTGCGCAGCCTGTTTCTATCAACATCGTGCTCAATAGCGATGCACGGGTTAGCTCACGCGATCTCGAGACCTTTATCATGAAGGAGATCGATCTCACTCCGGCAGGTATCATAAAGCGCCTCAACCTTCGTCGCGCCATCTATCGTCCCTCGGCAGCCTACGGTCATTTTGGTCGTCATGAGTTCCCTTGGGAACATCTCGACCTCGTTGATGTGTTTAGCAAGAACTTCGCATAAACTTTCTCACCCATTACATTTCATTACCCATGTCAACAAAGACCATCAAGAAGAGCAAGCCGGCAACTAATGGCGTTGCAAAGAGTTCATCAAATGGCGTACAGAAGAGTACACCTAAGCTTCCTTCGCGTATCGCAAAGGGCGAGATCGCCTTCAAGGCAAATTCCTATGCTGTAGCTAATATGGATCTCGCGGCTTGGGGCCGTAAAGAGATTCGTCTCGCTGAAGCAGAAATGCCTGGACTCATGGCACTTCGCCACGAGTTCAAGGGCAAGAAGCCACTCAAAGGTGCTCGCATCGCAGGCTGCCTTCACATGACAATTCAAACCGCTGTGCTCATCGAGACACTTGTTGATCTTGGAGCAGACGTAACCTGGTCGAGCTGCAATATCTTTTCTACGCAAGACCACGCAGCTGCAGCTATCGCTAAGGCTGGCATTGAAGTCTATGCATGGAAGGGAATGAACGAAGAGGAATTCGACTGGTGTATAGAACAAACGTTGTACTTCGGTAAGGACCGCAAGCCCCTTAACATGATCCTTGATGACGGTGGCGACCTAACGAACATGGTACTCGACAAGTACCCTGCTCTCGTTGAAGCGATCCGCGGATTGTCGGAAGAAACAACAACAGGCGTTCATCGCCTCTATGAGCGCGTGAAGGCCGGCACTCTTCTAATGCCTGCTATTAATGTGAACGACTCAGTTACGAAGAGCAAGTTCGATAACAAGTATGGTTGCAAAGAGTCGCTCGTTGATGCTATCCGCCGCGCTACCGACATCATGCTCGCTGGCAAGGTTGCTGTTGTTGCCGGTTATGGCGACGTAGGCAAGGGCTCCGCAGCATCGCTTGTTGGCGCGGGCGTACGCGTGATCGTAACCGAGATCGATCCTATCTGCGCTCTTCAGGCTGCAATGGATGGCTTTGAAGTGAAGAAGATGATCGATGCGGTGAAGGAAGCAGACATTGTGGTTACTGCCACGGGCAATTGCGACATCATCAGCGAGAAGCACTTCAAGGCTATGAAGGACAAGGCTATCGTATGTAACATCGGTCACTTCGACAACGAGATCGACATGGCATGGCTCAACAAGAATCACGGCAAGTCTAAAATTGAGATCAAGCCACAGGTTGACCTTTACACTGTTGGCAAGAAAGAGATCCTCGTCCTCGCTGAAGGACGACTTGTAAATCTCGGCTGCGCAATGGGTCACCCATCATTCGTGATGTCGAACTCATTCACAAATCAGACTCTTGCTCAGCTCGAGCTTTGGCTGAATCACAAGAAGTACGAGAATAAGGTGTATGTCCTTCCAAAGAAACTTGATGAGAAGGTTGCACGCCTCCACCTCAAGAAGATCAGCGTAGAGCTAGAGGTACTGAACCCTAAGCAAGCCAAATACATTGGCGTTGATGTTAAGGGTCCATACAAGCCGGACTACTATCGCTATTAACCGAATGTGGCCTATGCCACAGAGCGGAAACATTGAAGCCCCCTTTTATCAGCAGTGATAAGGGGGCTTTTTGTTTCCTAGCTTTGCGCTTGAGTACATCTATGTCAACGTCACACCATATCGCTGATTTCATAGAGAGGGTCCGACATCCTTCTGGGACTCCGGCAGTTGCCGAGATATCAGCGCTCCTCACAGAGCTAAACCACCTACCGGCAAACGAAGCAGACGAAACTACTCGCCTACTCTTAGAGGGAGTGAGACATCGACTCGTGGCAATGCAGTTTTATTTGGCTTCCAACGAAGAGGCCGCGCTTGAAGAACTTCATGACGCGCTTGTAATCTTTGAACAATTGCAGAGTACGGTGGATCTTGCAAGAGTTGCTTTGCTGGCCGGGAATAGTCACCTAGCACTAGGTCACTATCCTGAAGCTCTTTCTGCCTACGAAAAAGCCGAGATACTTTTTGATGGTCTTGGTGAAACCAATGGGAAGGCGCGTGCAATAGGTAACATGGGCAACGTGTTCAATTACACGGGGAAGTATCAGCAAGCGTTGAAACAGTATGAGAGTGCCGCGGCGCTTCACGAAGAAGATGGAGACCTCGACGGCATGGCTAGGACCATCGGTGGTATAGGGCTTGTCTATGCCAATCTTTCCGATTACCCAATGTCGTTTCAACACCTCCAGCGAGCGCTAGAGCTGTACCGATCGCTCAGCAACAAACGAGAAGAGGCACGAGTCCTAGGCAGTCTTGGCAACGTCTTTCGACAGATCGGAGAGTATCCGAGAGCGCTAGAGTACTTTCAGCTTTCGCGATCTATCATCGAAGTAATAGGCGAGAAAGCGGGATTGGCGAGAGTTCTCATGAATCTAGCCGGAGTGTATGGCGACAACAAGGACTTTCGTCGAGAACTTGATTTTTCCTATCAGGCATTGCGAATCAACGAGCAGACAAATGATGCTGCCACACGAGCTCGAATCTATGGGAGCATAGCCAGCGCACAACAAAGCCTCGGCGACTTTCATTCTGCACTCGAAAACGCAGATATCTCGATCGAGAGCGCCTCAACACTTCACATGCATGGGCTTCAATGCGTATTGGGTATTGTTCGCTCAGCAGCATTATTCAAACTTGGACGGATAGATGAGGCGCTTAACGAATCAAGAGAGTGCCTAACCGACGCAAATGCCCTTGGGAACATCTCGGATGGCGTAAAGGCAAGCATGCAGATCGGTGATTGCCTTAAAGCACAAGGTAAACTTCGCGAGGCTCGAGAAGCATATATGCAGACGCTCGACGTAGCCCGTCAGTTGGGCGAGAGTTATACAGTGTCTAAGATTCTATCGACGCTCGCTGATCTTCTTCAGGATACTGACGCACGGACCGCTCTTGAGTACTACCGCGAAAGCGTGAAAATCGACCAACAGATTCTCGGAGAACGCCAACAACGTCAGATTGCCGTGCTCGACATGGAGCGGAAAATGTCTGAGGAGCACAAGCTACATGAGCAACACCGCGGTCTTCTGCTGCAGCTTATGCCTGATGCAACCGTAGGACGGATTCTCAGCGGAGAGCAGATCATCGCCGACACGTACGAGAATGCATCAGTGATGTTCTTGGACATCGTTGGCTTCACGAGTCTGGCATCTCAGGCTCCTGCCAGCCACCTGGTGCATCTGCTCAACGCAGTCTTTGAGCATTGCGATACCATCTGTGATCGACATGATCTCACCAAGATCAAGACAATCGGCGATTCCTATCTCGCAACCTCAGGGATGCCGGTCTTAAAAGATCATCACGCACACAACATTGCCGCTGGCGCTCTTGATCTCCTTAAAGAGTTACAGTCGCTCCGCGTTACTATTCCTGCGGCTCTTGGCCCAGCAGACTGGGCTAAGAATATTGCAGATCTCGAGGTGCGAATCGGTCTACACTGTGGGCCTGTTGTTGCCGGAGTGATCGGGAAAAAACGCGCGCAGTACGACGTGTGGGGAGATACTGTCAACGTTGCATCGCGCATGGAAAGCACGAGTCAACCTGGCAAGATCCAGGTGAGCGATGCCTTTGCAACGATGTTAGCGCGAGACGCGCAGCCGATGCTAGATGGCGCCGATGTTGTGATCCGCAGTGCCCCCTTCCTTCTTCGCCTTCGCGGAACGATAGACGTCAAGGGGAAGGGCGAAATGAAGACCTGGTGGCTGGAAAGAAGCAGCGCGCCGTAGATTTGTTTCATGGTGGTACCCGACGTTCAATATGGATCAGATGCACACGGACTCGTGTGGGGCTATCTGTTTACTCCGGATTCTCCCGCACGTGCACTTGATTCCGTAGCCGCAGTTCAGTGGTTACAATCGAGACAGGAAGATTCAACCGAATTCTTATGGCTTCACTTTTCGCTGTCAAATGCATCATGCTTAACGTGGATGAAGGCGAACCTTGAACTTCCCGACATCTACTTTGAGTCTCTGCATGAATCGATAGGATCAACGAGACTTGAGTTTGACGCGAACGCCTTGGTCTCGGTGATTCATGACGTGCCTTATGATAGGTCCTACGATCCGTCTGCTGTTTCAACCGTGACGCTATGTATACAACCACACCTCGTTGTGAGTGCGCGTCTTCGCCCACTACGCTCGCTAGATCAGTTGCGTGCGATGGTGAAGTCGGGCGATGTCTTTCGTTCTTCAACGGAGCTGTTGTCACATCTACTGCGCGTGCAGGCCGACATTCTTGTTGGTATCATTCGCCAGCACGCCCAAAGCGTTGACAAGATAGAAGACTCCATCCTTGCTAATCGCATTGCCTCTCAACGGAGCGAACTGGGATCTATCCGCAGAAGCGTGGTGCGGCTACAAAGACTCCTTGCACCGGAGCCAGCAGCCCTATTCAGATTGTTAAACAGACCACCACGATGGATGGTAGACGATGACGTTCTTGACCTAGGAAAGTCGGCTGAGGAGTTCTCCGTTGCAATTGCAGAATCCGCGTCGCTCGTAGAACGAGCGAAACTTCTTCAGGAAGAACTCACCTCGCTCGTGAATGAACGGACGAATCAGATCCTATTCATCCTTACACTCGTTACAGTATTCGCACTTCCGTTTACTATTGTAAGCGGACTATTTGGAATGAACGTTGGCGGAATTCCATGGAAAGATCATGACTCAGGATTTTTCTGGGTCACGTTCTTCCTTATTGCCTCAACGGTTGTCGGGGCAGTGATCACATTTAAACGATTTCGCAATTGATCACGGCTTCAGATCAACTGTGACCTTGGAGATCTTTCCGTTGAATCGGAATGGTGGCGAGTACGTCTCATCATCTACAACAGACCCCGTATCGACACCGATGTCTAGGGTTCCGCCTAGTCCAAGCGAAATAGGGTGCGTTCGATCCACTCGCGTTTCACCAACTTTTTCGTCATCAATGAATAGCGACATCATCCCGCCCTTACCTATCCCGCCACCATCGTAGGTAAACTCTGCACGAATGGTGGACGCAGTGGAAGGAATGGCCTTTTTGCTTTCAACGCGCGTGATCTTCTGTCCCAGGAAATTCATTGAATAAAAGGGCTTGCCCTTTATCACATAGAGTCCGAAACCTCCGTCAGATCCGCCCATCGAAAAAATTGCACCCTCCGTCTTGCTCTTGTTTCCGGTAATCTGCGCAGTAATGGTCCAAGACTTGTTCAGCAGGTTCGGAGCGCTACCCGCCGGTATCGCCTCTGCTCCTTCATAGTATTCAAAATGCGTAAGACCCTTTGTTGGCGTTGGCCTACCTTGCATCTCTGCACTGAGGCGCACGATCTTTCTCGGATCCATTGGCAACACCTTGTACTTGGCAGCTTCTGCCCACCAAAGATCTTGAAGCTCACGCAGCTTCTTCGGCTGCGACTTGGCAAGGTCAGTAGCCTGGGAATAATCATTCGTTAGATCATAGAGCTCCCATGTTGCATCATCCGGTGAGATCTTCGTTTCACCCGTCTCCCATGGGATGCCTACGCGAGACGCAGCCCACCAGCCATCAGCATACATTCCGCGATTGATGAACATTTCAAAGTACTGCTGGCGATGGCGCTCCTTGGCCGCGGCATCATCAAATGAGTACACCATGCTAACGCCTTCAATTGGCGCCTGTGTTACGCCATTCATTGTGATAGGGGGCGTTATCCCAACCGCCTCATAGATCGTTGGCGCTAAATCTATCACGTGGTGAAACTGACTACGTACTCCACCAGCATCCTTGATACGTTTTGGCCACGAGATTACGATTGGGTTGCGAACGCCGCCAAGGTGTGACGCGATCTGTTTTGTCCATTGGAATGGCGTATTCATCGCCCAGGCCCAGCCTGCCGGGAAGTGGTTGAAGTGCTTTGGTCCACCGATCTCATCGATGTGCTTCAGGTTGTCCTCAAGCGTCTCCGGCACGCCATTGAAGAATGAGTTCTCATTGAGTAGTCCTACTAAGCCCCCTTCAGCCGATGATCCATTGTCGCCAACTTGATACATGATGATCGTATTATCCGCATCGGGAAGAGACATCACTACGTCAAGTAGTCTTCCCATCTCGTGATCCGTCTCCGATGTAAATGCAGCGAAGACTTCCATCATTCGAGAGAAAAGTTTCTTTTGTGATGCACTCAACGACTCCCAGGAAGGAAGTTCTTTGGGACGGGGCGTTAACAATGTGTTTTTTGGAATAACGCCGAGCTGTTTCTGACGATTGAACGTTTCCTCACGATACACGTCCCAACCACCGTCGAACTTGCCTTTGAATTTGGCGATGTACTCAGGGGTTACGTGGTGCGGAGCATGGGTGGCACCTGTTGCCATGTACAAGAAGAATGGTTTCTTCTGGTCAATGCTACGCGTTCTACGAAGCCATGTGATTGCGTGATCTGTGAGATCTGTTGTAAGAATATAGTTTGGATCGGACGACGATTGAACGAGTGTGTGATCCTCGTACAGTGTTGGGTGCCACTGATCACAGTCGCCGCCCATAAAGCCATAGAAGTAATCAAAGCCATATCCGCTCGGCCAACGATCAAAGGGACCGTTGACGCTTGTCTCCCAATCCGGCGTGTTGTGATTCTTCCCGAACCACGCCGTTGCATACCCATACTGACGCAGAATCTGTGCAATCGTACCGGCACTTCCAGGGATCATTCCTGTGTATCCATCGTATCCCGTTGCAGCCTCGGTGATCACACCGTTGCTAACGCTGTGATGATTACGACCAGTAAGCATCGCGGCGCGTGTTGGACTACATAATGCAGTCGTATGGAAACGTGTATATCGAAGTCCGCTCTTCGCTACTCGGTCCAGTGCCAGCGTCTCTATGGCACCACCATACGTACCAAACTGACCATACCCGGCGTCATCAATGAGGATGAGCACGATGTTTGGAGCTCCGGCTGGAGCCTTGGCTGGCACTGGGAACTGTGGTGGGTCGGACTCCATGATCGTTCGCCCCACATTTCCCTTGTACTTGAAATCCGGACGAGGGAGAATCGGCGCATTCCCTTCGGTCTGAGCACTACCATCAAAGGCACTCACCGCAATGATCACGAGAGCAATGGCAAGGGTTGGGATCAACTTCATTGAAACATCCTATGTTGTGGTACGGGCGTCATTACGAGAATTCGAAGATCAGATATCGAGATTACGAACGTATTGTGCATTTCTCTCAATGAACTCACGTCGCGGTTCAACGGCCTCGCCCATGAGCGTCTCAAAAACATGCGTTGCTTCGGCGGCGTTTTCAATGCTCACACGAAGCAGCGTACGCGTCTCTGGGTTCATCGTGGTGGACCACAGTTGATCGGGGTTCATCTCTCCGAGGCCTTTGAATCGGTTGATAATGATCCCGTCAGCCGTTGCTCCCTCTTCTACCGTTGCCTCTACTTCTTCCGGCACATCGAGTTTATCTGTGTTCTTCGCTGCCTTCTTATCTGCCTTTTCTTTTCGAATACGAGCGATGATCTCGTCGCGCTCCTGATCGTTATACGCATAGAATTCCTGACGCCCCTTTTTCAATTTATAGAGAGGGGGCTGAGCAATATAGAGCTTGCCATCATTGATGAGCTGGGGCATATGCTTCCAGAACAGTGTCAGCAAGAGCGTGCGGATGTGCGAGCCGTCAACATCAGCATCGGCCATAAGAATGATCTTGCCGTAGCGCGCCTTTGTTGAATCGAAGTCCTCGCCAAAACCCGCACCGATAGCGGTGAGAATCGTCCGAACTTCTTCGTTCTCGAGAACCTTTGTGAGGCGTGCTTTGTGGACGTTAAGGATCTTTCCTTTAAGCGGAAGAATTGCCTGATACCGACGATCCCTTCCTTGCTTTGCGGAGCCACCGGCCGAATCACCTTCCACAAGATAGATCTCGGTGTCTTCAGGCGTACGCATCGAGCAGTCTGCAAGCTTACCAGGCAGAGTTGCGCTATCGAGAGCCCCTTTCCGACGAATGAGATCCTTGGCCTTGCGAGCAGCTGCTCGTGCTTCTGCTGCCTGCATTGCTTTGTCGATGATGTGCTTTGCTGCGCTCGGAGTGGCATCCAGATACTTCGTCAGCTCTTCGTTGATCACCGATCGTACAATGCCTTCCGTTTCGCCATTACCCAATTTTGTTTTTGTCTGACCTTCAAACTGTGGCTCTGCGATCTTGATCGAGATCACTGCTGTGAGGCCTTCGCGGAAATCCTCGCCCGTAAGGTTTATGTCCTTCTTGGCAAGGTTGTTTGCAGCAGCGTAGGCATTCAGGGTCCGCGTGAGTGCACTTCTAAAGCCCGACACGTGGGTCCCACCTTCTACGGTGTTGATATTGTTTACATAGGACAGCAGTGTTTCGTTGTATCCGGCGTTGTACTCAAAACACACTTCCACCACGGTATCTACACCACTCTCATTCGTAGAAACGCCCGTCATAAGTATTGGCTTTGTGATTGCCGTTGCGTTTGCATCCATATGGCGCACAAAGTCAACGAGACCACCGCGATACGCAAACACTTCCTTTTGGCCGTCGCGCTCATCTTCGATCGTGATGGTGACATCTGGATTGAGGAACGCTAACTCACGAAGCCTTTCCGATACTTTGTCGAACCGGAATTCAACCGTGCGGAAGATCGTAGCGTCAGGCCAGAACCGTACAGATGTGCCCGTTCTGGTTGATGGTCCAACTTCTACAACGTTTGCTTGTGGCGCACCAATCTTGTATTTCTGCTCGTACTTCTTTCCTTCGCGCTCTACGGTTACTGTGAGATCCGAAGAGAGAGCGTTCACACAGCTTACGCCAACGCCGTGGAGACCACCCGAGACCTTGTACGTGTTCTTGTCGAACTTTCCACCCGCGTGAAGGGTGCACATCACCACTTCAAGCGTGGAGATCTTTTTGATCGGATGGGGTCCAACAGGAATGCCGCGGCCGTCATCTTGCACGGAACATGAGCCGTCCGCATTCAGGGACACATAGATGTTCTTGCAATAGCCGGCAAGGGCCTCATCGATCGAGTTGTCAACCACCTCCTGAACAAGGTGGTGAAGACCGCGTTCGCCTACGTCGCCGATATACATGGCGGGTCGTTTGCGTACTGCCTCTAGGCCTTCGAGGACCTTGATGCTATCCTCGTTATATCCAACGGGAAGTTGTTCTGATGCGTCTGACATGTGCTACTCCAGTGATTATCTATTTATCTGATGATGATCTCGCGGACCATGTCGCCCCCTGCTAGGGCGTTGATCTTTGATCGTAAATCTTCACGC
Source organism: Candidatus Kapaibacterium sp. (assembly GCA_026390655.1). Classification (GTDB taxonomy): domain Bacteria; phylum Bacteroidota; class Ignavibacteria; order Kapaibacteriales; family Kapaibacteriaceae; genus UBA10438. Next base: position 1,629 of record JAPLFN010000095.1, on the reverse strand, counting down.
CGAAGCGAGAGTTCGCTTCTCCATGCTGCTTCGGGCACATGCACTCGCAATGTGCCATTTTCAAATGATCGTATGACTGTCCTTCCGGCCAGTCCCTCGCCCACAACTTCTTCCCAGTAGCGTGGCAATCGCGACTTAGCGAGCTCACCTTCGAGCTTGTTCACCCGTACCCAATTTCGAAGAAGGTCAGAGAGAGCAAACATTAAGCGGCCTCCGCACTATGCAAGAGAGCAGATCCGGTTTTCACCGATACGGTGGCCTTACCCTGATCGAGTGAGATCATCGAGATGTCGATCTCTCCGCCCAGCTCATTATTGATTTCTCTCATCACCTTCAGCACACTTTCGCCCTCCGTTGTCGTAACAAAGCACTGCATGCCCATCGATAGAACTCGGTTGAGAACGCGCGCGCATCGATCACGATCTAGTTCGCTGAAAACGTCGTCAAGCAACACAACTGGACGCTCATTACAACGTTCACGCAACAAGACACATTCAGCGAGTTTCAACGCAACCAGCAATGACTTGTGTTGTCCTTGGGAAGCAGTCTCGCGAACAAGTCCACCGTTGATCGTAAAAGCAATCTCGTCCTTCTGTGGTCCAAACAATGTCGACTCGCGAGCGGCCTCACGGCTCCTCAACATTCGTGCAGTTGCTCGGTATGCCTCGGCTACCTCGGCACTCAACAGTTGCGATCCGGGCACCAAGGCGCCATGCGTTGCAACGTCTGGCTGATACTCGATACCGATCACCTCAGCCGCGCCCGAAACCGCTTCATAGGCCGAGCACACTATAGGAGTAACGTCAGCTACAAACCGATTCCTTCGTTCCACGATCTCCGCACTAACTACGATGAACTGTTCCGTCCACACATCAAGCTCGTCGCTACCGCCATTCATAAGTGCACCCGAATGAAGCGCTGCATTTCTTTGCTTCAGCAAACGACGATGTTCATAAAGCAACTCTGTGAACCGATGACTTGATTGAGCCATTACGCCATCGAGAAACGCCCTACGTTCTGCTGGCCCACCAAACGTCACACTCTTGTGATCCGGAGAAAGTGCCACCATTGGCAACTCGCCGATGATATCACGTGGAGTAAGACTAGATCCGTGAGCCGTTGTAATCCGCTTTCGAGTCCCGTTTCGTACACTCACCGTTACACGGTATGGTACATCAAGGTCTCTTATCGCATCAATTGTTGAGGTACAGTCATCGAGCCCATGCTGAATCAGTGCCTGATCCGGAACGGGAACGAAGCTCTTCGCAATTGCACAAAGACTTATTGCCTCAAGGACAGACGTCTTGCCCGATCCATTAAGACCGGTTAACACGTTTACATCACGCGCACAGGGAATCTCCGTGTGTTCATGGTTTCGGACATGTGTCAAAGACACGGAACGGATCACCATTGGGTGGCCCCGTTTAGATCTTCACCGGCATCACAAGCATGAGCAGCGAATCATCGCCAGCTCCAGGTGTGATAAGAACGGCACGGATCGGCGTGGAGAACGTCATGCGAACATTTAGATCCGGATCATCATCCGACGTAATGTTCTTGATGGCTTCCTCAAGGAAGCGATAGTTAAAGCCAACTTCAAAAGTCTTTGCAGAGAATTCGCACGGGATC
>JAPLFN010000073.1 GCA_026390655.1 Candidatus Kapaibacterium sp. | reverse complement strand
TTTCGGAACAACCCAAGGATGTATCCGCATGCGCAGACGCATCAGTTGAACTTCTTGTCAGTGCCTCTGGGGCAGGTCTGAAGTATCAGTGGCGACGCAATGGGGCCGTCATTAATGGGGCTACGACGTCAAAGTACTCCATTGCGGCTTTGAATGCTATGACTGCAGGCTCATATGATTGCGTTGTAACTGGCTCGTGCAATCCGAGTGCTACATCACGCCCGGCAATTGTTGCGATTTCATCTGCTACTGCGATTACGAAGCAGCCGGTCGGAACCACAGTTGAAGAGGGGAAACCATTGACGCTTACCGTAACAGCCTCAGGATCTGCCCTTCGGTATCAATGGAGCAAGAACGGAGCACCAATCACTGACGCAACATCTGCGGAATACAAGGTGCCGGCCGTAACTCTCGGAGACGCCGGAGCATATTCGTGTGCTATAACAGGGGGCTGTGGCAACATTGTCTCCGCTGAGGCTAGTGTAATTGTAACCCCAAGTACATCTGTTTTCGAAGACGCCGAAGTCGGTTCACTGTGGGCACAGTTGCTCGGGCCAACTCCTTCTGATGAATACACTGTCGTTCGGATCTCGATGGACCAGTTTTTGCCGGCCACAGCGATCATTTCGGATGCTCAAGGCCGCATTATTTCTACAGTTAGCCTTGGAGTTATCGGCGGGGGGGCAAGCGACTTCCGCATACCGCTTACACGCTGTGTTTCCGGGCTTCATAGCATCCAAATTTCAGCGGGATCGCAAAGGGCGTACGTGAAAATTATGGTCAGGTAGGCAGACCCCATTCTGCGTAAATTGTGCCCGCATGTGAAAAACCCGTAACGTTTACCTTCGGTTTGGGTTCTTCACTTGTTCGGGTAAAAAACACGCAATTATGGAGGATTCCTTGGCTATTTCGCGACACATCTCAAATTCAGCTCTTTTCGTATTCCTTCTTCTGCTCTCTCTCTCTCCTGCCCTCGTATCGGCTGGTCCGGCAACGTCCACGAGCATTGATGGCTTCATCGCCAACGTTGGACAGTGGCCCAGCGATGTCCTTTATGTTGCTCGGCAGAATGGTGCAGATGTGTGGATCACCCGGACCGGAATAGTGGTTGACAGCTACCAAACCTCTGTTGAGGATGCAATGCGAACTGGAACGGTTCTTCGTGAAGCGTTTCGTGGAATCAACAGCGGAGTTAGGGCATCAACTGGCCCGGAAGTTTCTCGTGTGTCATTCGTTAAGGGAAATGATCCAAACGGTTGGTTCAGCGCACCGGTCTACTCCTCAGTAGCCTTGGTTGACTATTATCCCGGTATCACCTTCGCCTACTTCCGTGGTGCTGATGGGCGCGTCTCGCGCACAATCACTGCTCGCGAAGGAGCAGATTTGTCACGAATCAGCTACGAGATCCTAGGCGGAGCTAATCCTGTAGCCGCTGATGTAGCTCCTGCAACATCAACTGTTTACGGGGCATATGTCGGTGGGCCAAACACTGATGTACTTATTGGGCTTGAGTATCAAACAAATGGTGGTGTTGTCATAGCCGGCAGCACTTCTGGTATGGAATTCCCCGGTGCAGCCGGTGGATATTCGACCACGGTAAAGGGTACATCAGACGGATTCCTTGCACGCTTTGACGCAAAGCTCCAAAAGGTTCTTGCATATACGTTCATTGGTGGATCCGGAGATGATCGCATCCGTGGCCTGACAAAGGATGCGCAAAACAATATCTATGTCTGTGGAGAGACGAGTTCTAACGATTTTCCAACGACGTCAGGCGTAACGGGCAAGCTTTACAAAGCGGGTATTGATGCGTTCGTTGCCAAGTTTGATTCCACATTGACGAAGCTTCTTGTAGGGTTCTATCACGGTGGTAATAAGGACGACGTAGCACGTGCCATTGCCGTCGATCGCAACAACTTGATCTATCTCGCCGGCGGTACAAACTCAACGACAAATTTCCCCGTGACATTCCCGGCTACGATCCGCGTGACGATTCCAGGCAGACGTCCATCGGATCCACCAACATATCGTGACGATCCTGCCGGTGGAACCAACCTTGGACAGACGGACGGTTTCATTGCGTCGTTCTCTGTCAATGGTTCGCTCCAACAGTCAAGATTCTTCGGACGAGAAGGCGTTGAATTCTTTACGGCGATGGCAGTGGATGCCTCAAGTAGCGTCTACCTCACTGGTAGCACCACCTCTGCTAACTTTGAAACAGCACCTACCTCGGATCGTTTTACATCTGGCCGCGTGCCGTACGACCGCACCTTCAACGGTGGGATTACGGACGGATTCGTTGTGAAATTGAACAATGAGTTGGCACTCGCAAAATCCGACGACGGAACATACTCAACGTTCTTTGGTGGTAGTGGTGAGGATGAAGGTCGCGGCATCTTTGTGGATGATCTTGGTCGTGCACACGTTGTTGGAAATACAACCTCTCCTAACCTTGAAACGATCGGATCACTCTTCACGCAATACTTCGGTAGCCAAGACGCATTTCTGGCATTGTTCTCCGATGATGGTCGCGACCTCAACAGTGCTACGTATTATGGTGGAACTGGAAGAGAAGATGTCCTTGGTGTACAACAGTACACTACACCAACAACATCTGTCATATTTGGTACCACTGCTTCGAACGATTTCCCCGTTATTGGTGAAGGGGTTAATGGCAATCGTGCAGGTGCGACTGACGGGTTTGTGGTGTTGATTAACACAGCTACCAATATCTTTTCAACACTAGTTCCAGGAAATGGCAACGACACCATTCGCGCGATGGATGTGAATCCGATCGGCGATCTGTACTTTGGTGCTCATACAACGTCAACGGATCTTCATACGCATGACTCCACGTACCAGAAGTCCGGTGCAGGACGCGAGATCTATGTTGCGAAGTATGCATTTGGAACGTTGGAATTGACTGCACCGGCTGGCGGAGAAGCATACTGCGTTGGTGCGAATAAATCTATCTCCTGGTCGGCACTAGGAATACCTGACACTGCAAAGTTCCGTATTCAGATTGCCCCCGACGGCTCAGAGAATTGGTCCGATGTTAAGCAAGGCGCCACAGGACGCACGTTTCAATGGAAAGTGCCGGCGATGACATCCGGCAAGTATATTATTCGAATTAGTTCGAGTCGTGGTCACGTTTCGAAGCTTCTCTCACCGATCTCCGTTTCGGATCCGCCTGCAATTACCACGCAGCCGAAGAATACTAGTGCTTGCACCGGCAAGCCGGCTTCACTTAGCGTAGTGGCCTCGGGAGCCTTGCTCAAGTACCAATGGCGTAAGAATGGAACAGACATAGCTGGTGCAACATCACCAATGCTTGATATCTCAAGCGTCGATGCGTCTACGCTCGGACAATATGCATGTGTCGTAGCAGGCGCATGTTCGCCGAGCGTTACTTCGCAAACGGTGACCTTGGCAATCGCCCAGGCCATGACGATCTCAACGCAACCAATGAGCCAGACCATCGAGCAAAACAAGCAATTGAAATTGACTGTGGTCGCTTCTGGCGGAGACCTTACATATCAATGGTCGAAGGATGGATCTCCAATAACTGGCGCCACCTCCGCGGAGTATGTTGTCAGTTCCGCTGCTCTTACAGATGCTGGTAAGTACTCATGTGACGTAGCTGGTGGGTGTGGTCACGTTATCTCTAATGAGGTCACTGTTGTGGTTACCCCAACAACTTCTGTAGATGAGCAATATGAAGCCGGAGATACGTGGGTGCGACTCCTTGGCCCGTCTCCTACATCAGATGCAGTTGCTATTCGCGTGCGTCTTTCTGAACCAACACTTACAACTGCTCGTGTCTATAATGAACAAGGTCTTATGGTCGGTACGATTGACCTTGGACTTGTTTCTGCGAATGAGAGTGACATTCAACTCTCGCTCTCGCGATTTGTAACAGGCGTTTATGCTGTGGAGATCAAGGCAGGATCACTTGTTGGTCACATTCGTGTTATCGTTCGTCGATAGACAGACTGTGGTTAGTGTCACGTTCTGTCCCTGACGGAGCACGTAACAGTTGCCATGAATAGCGCTCATTTAATCCGCCCCCTTTTCTTAGCCTTCTTGTTCACTGTATGTGCAGTGAGTGCAGAGGCAGGAGAAGGGGGCGGACCTCTTGTAGCGGGTCTGCTTTTCGGTGGCTCTGAGAATGAACATATCACGAGTTCCGCCAGAATGACGAACGGAGATCTGGTGGTCTGCGGGTGGACAGAGTCATATGATATCCCGGTGAGTGTCCCGAGTTTTAAGGCCACCAACTCCGGTGGAAGAGATGCGTTTGTTGCCGTGCTATCCTTGGATTTAAAAACCGTGAAGGCTTTTACCTTCTATGGAGGCGCACAGGATGATCTGGCTACCTGTGTTGCTGTGGATCCCACGGGTCGAATAGTAGTGATCGGCGAGACCGAGTCACCCGATCTTGCAATGGCCACTGGGTCGATCAGCCAGGTCTACTCAGCGAATATCGATGGGTTTATCGTTGTATTCAATTCGAACCTTACTCTTCTCCAGCGTTCTTCCTATCTCAATGGCATTGGTGACGAGCATCCTACTGCAATAGCGGTCGATCCGAATGGCGGCGTATACTTCTGTGGATACACGAATTCTCGCAGTGGTTTTCCTACGAACAACGGCTATGATAGGTCTCACAACGGATCCATTGACGGGTTTGTGTGCAAGGTGGATGCCTCTCTGTCGACAATGCAGT
>JAPLFN010000041.1:13804-29231 GCA_026390655.1 Candidatus Kapaibacterium sp. | reverse complement strand
AACCCATTGCCCACCTTCACAATCGAATACACGGTGCCCTTTGCGGGCGTAAACGTGCCGATCCACTTCTTGCCGTCCTTCTCGAGGAGGATATCGCTCGCACGTGGAGCTTCTGCCTCAAACGAAAAGCTATAGATCAACGCATAGAGCTTACCTGTTCCTACTACACTAGCATCCACAGCATCGGGGATGTATTCGATGGTGACAGTAGCCCCTTCCTTGGGAGACATCGGAAGGATCGTAACAGAGCCTGCGAGAGCGAACGATGTGCTTGCGACAATGAATAACATCAACGCAAGTGATTTTGAAAGACGAGAATTCATAAAGATGATAATACTGAGAGATACAATGTGAAATGGTCAACGAACGAGACGATATCCACCATCAACAGTGATCGTTTGTCCGGTAATGTACGGAGAGGCTGTTGCAAAAAACCACACGGCATCAAAGACATCATCGATGGTGCCGTGACGTTGCATTGGGATTCTTGTTGGGTTAATCAAGGATGAGTCGTTCTCCGTAATCTCCTGCGGTTGCGCGATTGCGCCAGGAGCAACGGTGTTCACTGTGATATTCGGAGCCATGGAGCGCGCAAGCGCATGTGCAAGTGTCTGCAGCGCACTCTTGCTTACGTTGTAGGCGATTCGATCCTTCCAGATCTCCTCTGCCCCAAGCGAACCGATGCTGATCAATCTTCCCTCGTGGTTGTGTTGCTGACACAACACCTGATACGTCCGCGCAATGGTAAGGAGCGGCAACGTGTTCACGCGAAGAGTATCTTCGACAAGTTCGTTTGTTGTCTCGTGCAAGGCACGGGGCTCCGGGAAAACGCCGGCATTGCTGATAACAACGGATGCGAGTCCGAGACCTGTCGAAAACAGAGTGAGTACGTTGGACAATGCTGCGGAGTCAGTAACATCACACTGCATCATTATGCATGTGCGGTTCAACGACTCGATCTGTTCCTTCGTAGCGCGTGCTTCTTCGGAAGATGTGTTGTAGGTAAAGGCTATATCATACCCGCGCTCGGCTAGGCGCAGTGCTAGCCCCTTGCCAATGCGACGTGCCCCACCGGTGATCCACGCTACTGGCATGTTGCGTCCTTCAAGGGGGCAAGCATTTGCTCGGCAACAACTGTTCCCTGCGGCGTAACGATCGCAATGGGTGTATGCGGATGAGCATGCTCGCCACGGACGTAGGCCAGCGCAAGTGTTAACGAACCATCGAGTGAACGAACGCTGCTGGTAACAACGCCGATGGTGACATCATTGTCAACAACAAGGTTGCCTTGTTCGAGAGGTGCGCTGGAGACAACTCCCATGATTCTCTGCTTTACCTTGTTGTAGCTGTCCAAACGTGCAACAACTTCCTGACCGATATAACAGCCCTTGGTGAACGATGTAAGGTGAAGAAGTCCGGCCTCTAATGGATTGTATGCCTCTGACCACTCATGGCCTATTGCCCCCATTCCTGCGCAGACTCGGAGATATTCTACCTCTTCTTCAGAAAGGTGTGGTATGGTTTCTTGATTTGCCGACAAATCCTCTCGAAGGAGATCTACGCAGTGCTGAGGTCCGATCAACCAGTAGGAGACTTCCGCAATGGACGGCAGTCTCACTACGATGATCTCGCCGGAGCCGTACGTACAGGATGTCCACTGACCTATTGCTGCTGATGAAACATCAAGGCCCAACAGTTCTGCAACCACATCCGCAGAGCGTGGACCGCATATCTCGACCATTGAGACCTCAGATGATCGGTCTTGCAGCCTCACGTCGTCCATGATGACGTATTTTCGTAACCAGCGAATGGTTTGATCAGTCATTCCCGGAGAGCCGAGAAGGTGAGCGCTTTCCGTGCCTTGCATTACCGTAAGGACATCGATTATGCGTGCCTTATCGGTTAGCAATACAGTTTGTATGCCTTTTCCTGGAGAAAGGCGAGAGAGGTCATTTGTGGTCAGACGATGGAGCAGGTCAATACGATCCGCGCCCGACATTTCTATCCACGACCAACCCTTTCTATCAATCCAGGCCGATGAGGTTTGTGCCGAACGAATCGCCTTTAAACGGCGTTCACCAAGAGTATTTACGGACATTGGAATTCCACGTGAGACGTCAAACCTACGAAACAGCGAGCGTGTGTCTCGCACTCCTTCTTTCTGCGGCCTTGATGACGGATGTTGTCAGCGCTCAGCGTATCCCATATAGAGTTTCTTTTTTCGATAAGGGGCCGATCGCTTTCACGCCGGGGACAGCCGTATATGATAGTGTGGTGAAGACCTTCCACCCTCGGTCACGTGAGCGTCGCGCTCGCATGGGCATGAATCCCGTGCTCGACACCCTCGATGCACCCATATACGCCCCCTACCTAGCTGCAGTCAGGTCTATTAGCGACTCGATCCTCGTTGTATCACCATGGTTCAACAATGTAATTGTGGGGCTTACAGAATCGGAACTTGTGCAAGTTCGAAAGCTACCCTCGGTGAGATCTGTTGTGATCGTGTCGAGTATCGGATATTTTCTGGAAGGCCCAACCGATTGTGATCCCCCCCACTATGGCAGAGTAGCGATTCAACAAGAGATTCTGAACACAGCCCTCGTTCACAACGCGGGAGTGTACGGCACCGGTGTTCGTGTGGGGCTGTATGATACCGGATTCAGGTGGCGTGCGATGTCATCGCTACAACACCTGAACGTGAGTAAAGAGTATGATGTGATCTATGGAGACAGCTCCACAGCTAATGATGACCGTGATCCGGGAAATCAGGATGAACATGGGAGCATCGTGCTCTCTATTCTTGCAGGTTGGGAACAGGACTCCCTGATCGGTGTTGCACCCTTTGGGACGTACCTCTTGGCAAAGTCTGAAGACATGCGCTATGAGCGTAGAATCGAAGAAGAGATCTACGTCTCTGCACTTACGTGGCTGGAACAGCAAGGTGCTGATGTATCAAGCTCTTCCCTCGGTTATTTAACCTTTGATTCGACAGATGTTTCAACACCGTATGCCGCCCTCGACGGGCACACAACCTTCGCTTCGAGAGCGATCAACATTGCAGCGTCAAGAGGCGTTCTTTGCGTAACAGCTGCCGGGAATGATGGTCCTGCAGGGCGAACCCTTATCACTCCTGCCGATGCCGACAGCGCGCTAACGATTGGTGCGATATCACTTGATGGTGTTACCAACTGGCCGAGAAGTTCATTTGGACCAACATCGGATGGCAGGACGAAGCCAGATTTTGCCGCACTTGGGATGGCCGCATCCGGACAGGCGGTTGACGGACGATTCATACGATCTTCGGGCCCGTCACTTGCCACGCCGCAGGTTGCCGGGCAAATCGCTCTCTTACGAGAACTATACCCCAGCACATTGCCGTGGATTGTAAAAAAGGCCATGCGTGATGCGTCTGCTTTCCCTGTAGTGCCGGACTCCGTGTTAGGTCATAGTGCAGTCAACGTGTACCAAGCAGCGCGGCTCCTTGGTCCGGGTGTAGGCCCACCTTCGATCGTAACCTCGGACAGCAAGAGAACGATCCTCACATCGATTTTCTGTGATGTATCGATGGACGTAAAACTGATATTGCGGGATCCTGTAAACGGTACAATATCCGAAGTACTTGGGCGGCGCATAGAAGAACCGTGGTATGTCTTTACCATCGAACCAACACAACTCTTGAGAGATTCGATGTTGGCACGTATTGAAGCCGTTGTACCGGGCTCTTCCCGAGCCGGTTCTTTTCCCAGAGATTCAACCTGGTTTATCGTACCTCGCAACGAGATCGTAAAGCCATGTGGTGTTCGGTTACCGGGCTCCGTAACGTCCGTATCAATTGTGGAACAGCAGCCGAGTGAGCCCCTTGTTCGAGATCACCCGTTATCGGAAGGGTGCACGCTGTTGACTGTTGATGGTGTTGGTACAGCTCCCAGCGATGTGAAAATCGTTCACATCGCAACCGGGACACTTATCCCCTGCACATACACGATTCACGAATTCGGTCAGCTAAACGTCCACGTGCCCTCCGGTCTTGCACGCGGAGCATACATTGTTGTCTTACGTGCCGACGACGCATCCACATCCCTTCCAGTTATCGTACGGTAGATCATGAGCTCAATGGTTATCACAGGCGCTTCCGGGGGCCTTGGGCGCGTGGTGGTTACGCACATGCGCAGTGTAGGTTGGACTGTTTACCCACTCGATCGAGCCGATGGTGATCTTGCGTCTGAGAGTGACGTTCAGAGGATGTTCACAAAGATTCCACCAGATGTATCAGCACTCGTGCATCTTGCCGGTGGTATCGTTGCCGGTAAGCCCCTTGAAGAGATCTCACTCGAAGAACTCCACACGATGTTTGCGACAAACCTGGTCTCTACGTTCAATGTGATGCGGAACGTCCTACCACTTTTCAAGGCTCACTCAGGTGGATCGATCGTTACTATAGGTGCGCAGGCATTTCACCATCCTGTGCCTAGCAGAGCTGCGTATGCGGCTGCAAAGTCGGGCGTTGTGTCGCTCACGCAAAGCGTTGCAGAGGAGGGTCGTCTCCACAACATCCGAGCGAACTGCATTCTTCCGAGCATCATTCGCACGGCGGCCAATCTTGAGTGGGCACAAGGCGATGAAGCGGAGGCATGGGTAACACCGGAGCAGATCGCCGAGACCATTGCTCATCTCTGTTCCCCAGCATGCGCCATCAATGGCGCCGTTATACCAATATATGGCAAGGGGGCTTTTTGAAAACTGAAACGTCGCCTCGTTCAACCTTCATGTTCTTGCTCAGCTACTATCGTCCGTATGCAGGACGTATGGTGGTAGCGCTTCTGTTCATGATCCCCGGTAGCGGCATCAGTCTCGCATTTCCCGCACTTACGGGTACGATCATTGATCGCATCATCAGCTCCGATGCGCCTTCGGAGCTCATTCGTACCGGTGCGCTGTTTCTTGGCCTCCTCAGTGTTCAGGCTATTGTAGGATACTTTGTGTCGGTAACAATGGCACGCACCACAGAGCGCGTGATCGCTTCACTGCGGAGTGGACTCTTCCATCATATCGTAAAGCTTCCTCTTTCACATCTCACAACACATCGTGTAGGTGAGCTATCGTCTAGGCTGTCGAGCGACCTCACACAGATTCAAGAGACCTTCTCATTCTCTATTCTGCAGTTACTACGTCAGAGCGTTTTTCTTATCGGCTCTATCGTCCTCATCATCACAACGAGTGTGCAGCTTACTATCCCGATTCTTGTTGGTACACCTATCATCGTTGGTGCTGCGGTGCTCATTGGTAGACGTATCCGCAAACTCAGCACAAAGACACAAGACGCCCTGGCAAAGACCTCCACAATCGTGGAAGAAACGTTACAGAGCATCAATGCCGTAAAGTCCTATGTGCAAGAACAGTACGAAGTACGTCGATACGATGAGGCACTTTCAGAGAACGTTGCGCTGGCTATAGCTGGTGCGCGTCTCCGTGCGATCTTCGTGACCTTTATCATCTTCACCATCTTTGGTGGCATTGCTGCTGTGATCTTGTATGGGGCTAATCTCGTTGCTGCAAAGGAAGTAACGATGGGACAGTTGCTCTCCTTTCTCATGTATGCGATGTTTGTTGGTGGAGCATTAGGATCCTTTGCAGAATTGTTTGGGCAGATCCAGAAGTCGCTTGGGGCTTCTGTGCGTATACGCGAACTTTTGGACCAACCAATTGAGGACGTTGGTGAGGATTCGCCGTCTCTGCATCTTTCTTCGGTTGAGCTACGAAACGTGAAGTTCTCCTATCCTGAGCGACCTGAGATCTCCGTCGTTAATGGCGTTAGCCTCCATGTGCAAAACGGTCAGCGTGTAGCATTCGTTGGCGAGAGTGGCGCAGGCAAGTCCACAACGGCTGCATTGTTGCAACGTCTTTATGAACCCACGTCCGGTGAGATTATCTACAACGGCCAGGCGTCCTCTTCACTCACCCTTGCTCAAGTGCGAAGGAACATAGGAGTTGTGCCGCAGGACATCGTCCTCTTTGGTGGGACCATCGAAGACAACATCCGATATGGTAAGCCCGATGCGCCCCATGAAGACGTTCGTGAGGCTGCGCGCGGTGCTAATGCCTTAGAGTTTATTGAGAGCTTCCCTGAGGGCTTCCAGACCTTGGTTGGAGAGCGAGGCATCAAGCTCAGTGGTGGACAACGTCAGCGTGTTGCCATTGCGCGTGCATTGCTGAAGAGCCCGCCGATCCTCATTCTCGACGAGGCAACGAGCTCACTTGACGCCGAGAGTGAGCATCTCATTCAAGAGGCCTTGGAGAGATTAATGGCGGATAGAACCACCATCATTATAGCCCACCGATTGAGCACCGTACGCACGTGTGACCAGATCTACGTCTTTGCTGCGGGTAGAATACAGGAGAGTGGGTCGCACGAGGAACTTCTTGCGCATACTGGTCTCTACAGGCGCTGGTGTGACCTTCAATTCATTCAATAATCTCAGGGTTTTCCGTATATTTGCTTTCCGTTTTTCGTGAACGGGCCCATAGCTCAGCTGGGAGAGCGCTTGAATGGCATTCAAGAGGTCAGCGGTTCGATCCCGCTTGGGTCCACGGCGTAACGGTAACGGGATCGTAGCTCAGCTGGTTAGAGCGCTGCCCTGTCAAGGCAGAGGTCGCGGGTTCGAGCCCCGTCGGTCCCGCAATCCGTCAAAAAAAAGCCTGATCTTGCGATCAGGCTTTTTGCTTTTCATACGTGCTTCAGTGAGTTCAGTATCGAATCAAGGAATAGGCGAGCACTACATTGAACGAGGCGTTGATATCCTTGAATCGGTCAAATGTGGAAGCCCGTGCCTCCAGACCAAGACGTACCTTGTCCGCCAAAGGCCACATATATCTCGCAGCTAAAAACACGGACGTACTGGCCGTGGTCACGGCAGTTTGTGTTTGATAGTCGTTAACGACTGAGGCCAGGATCGCCGTACCAAAACCTGCTGAGATAGAGATCCTGTTAATTGGCTCCATGCTCATGACGAGATAGATCGGATAGGCATTGAGAGCGGTATAATCAACGGCAGTCTTCTGCGCAGGATTGATCTTATACAACGTTGTAAACCCAAACTCTACACCAACGTCCAGCATATGGTTCGGGCTCCACATAACGCGGGCATAGGCATTGTACCCATTGCGTGAGAGTCCGTCAACTCCATATGGGAAACTTGAAAGGTTATAGACGTATCCCCCACCGAGGTAACCATCGACAGTATAGAGAGAATCCGCAGACATCGTTCCAGCAAACGATGAGTCTACTATCGCAAACGCCGGCACACACGAAAGTGCAATGCTCGCAATGATGATGATGTGTTTCATAGCGTTCATTGCATTAGGAGTTTAAACTTCGCATACATCGCGTAGTTGGACAAAAATCCATTGAACCTACCCGGCTCTGGCTGAAAGAGGTAATTGTCGATATACTGTGGCACGTCAACCGTCCAACAGATACAGGTTTTGCCAAGCCCCTTGAGACGAGTGATGTTTTCATTCTGCGTACCGTCTGACCAGCGAGGTGACCAGACCTTGCCATTCACATCGATGCAATCATCCGGTGAGGTCTCAATAAGCGTTTGTTGGTCCTTGTAATTAGGAATCTGCTTAAGCTCATCAAGGAGATCTGCATTGGGAATGCCAATGTAAATCTTGATGTTCCTTCCCAGTGACTGTGCCTTCGCCAACGCGGCCTGTTGAATTGGGATCATGTCGGCAATAATGCCGTCTCCCACGGTCTTGGTATCAAGGTATACAAACACCACTTCTGTCTTTGTGATCACGGCGTCTAAGAAGGCCTCAAGCGTTGGCATCTTCTCGCCCCATATGAGTGTGACCTCTGAGGATAACACAGGCCAGGTGTAGTCTTCTGTTGCTCCAACAAGGGTGTTCTTGCGCACAAGACGCGGGTTGATCGTGTTGTCGTGATAGAGATACAAAACACCATCCTTGGACTTGCGGATATCCACCTCTATACCATTGCAGCCAAGTTCCTCAGATGCCATAGCCATCTCAATCGTATTCTCAGAGTGCGGAATGCCGTCAGACATGCGTCCACCACAACGGTGGCCGATGAGAATAAAGTTGTTGACATCGTCAATTGCCTTCTGACTGAATGGTCGCACATACCGAAGCTTCAATGCCTCTGAAGGAAGATTGGTACCTTCTCCGAGGAAGAGTCTGATCAAGCGTTGCGCCGGTGCCGGTTCTGTTCCGGTGCTCATGATATATGAACCACCTTCTTCGCGTTTCATATATGCCTGCACAAGCCCCGTTTCATTGGAATTCTGATACTTCCAATACCCAACAAACATGATCACAGAGTCGAGGTTCCCAACCTGGAAGATCATGTGTCCGGACTTCTTGCCCGTATACACGGTGATCTTATTGCCCGATCTGCGGATTGCTACAGAATCGCCAAACATTCCACTGCCCTCATCAACAGCATACACGCCGTCGATCAAAGATTGTTGAGATTGTGTAAGGGGGCGTGTTTGACCAATGAGGTCTTGAGGAACCGTTGGCGGACGGATGATGCCGGATTGATCACATCCAAAAGTGACTGCAGCGACCAACGCGAGTGCGAAATCATAGTCGTAGTCCTATCACAAATTCGGGTACGAGATAGAACTTGTCGAACGTCGGCGCCAAGGTCCACGTTGGTTAATAAAACTTGATGTGATTGAATCGTGCGCCGAGGATGACGTAATTATCTTTCCAAAGGGGCTGTTCAATGTAACCGGAAATGGTAAATCCATTGAAGGCGTTGTTCGCATTGGAGATCTCAATGTTGCCCGAGCGACCCGAAAGCGAGAGCAGGTAGTTGAGTTCACCCTTCAACGTCAATGTGATGTCGCCGAACTGATATCCAAGAGCGATGTTAGGATAGGTCAACCATCCTGAGGCGGACTGGTTAAACTGTCCCTGATTCACTCGTCCGCCAAACACCATGGCATCAATTCCAACATAGCTGTGCAGCTTTTCAGTGAAGTCATATCTCCACTTCGGACCAAAGGTTCCGCTGAACATCACGAAGTCGGACGCAAGCGTCGCCTCAAAGGCAAAGTTCTCGGGAAGCCCAATCAGACTTCTCACGGTGAACAATGGCCAACGGAAGGTTTGTGCCTCTTCCACAACATCGAAGGGAACTCTGCCGAACATGACATCGAAGGCGAATTTGGTGTTGAACGACTCGAGTCGGTCCGGATAAAAGAAAGATCCCGGAACGGTACCAAGGGTCTGGCCGTGAGCATGCATGCTCATCGTCAGCGCCAAGGCGATGCCGAATACAATTTTCATAGTTCTCCACTCCCGCGAAATTTGTCGTCATCTTCATCAAACATAAAATTGAATGATGTCATGGATCCATATACCCGAGTTATGTAGCTCTGAAGCTTAACCTTTTCGCCAACCTCGAGCGACTTATTGGCGTTGATCTGCTGCTCGAGAACCCTGAGATTATCCCGCATCATCACGATCTTCTGCATGAATCTCTCCATCGAGATCTCGTGCTGCTTCATCTCCGGGTGTGATGGTTTAAAGACAACCATAGCATGTTGCCACTTAGGAGCCAGGTCTGCGTTGTGCCTTTTCTCCATCTCACTGGCGATCATACTTGCTAAGAGTTTTAACTCTGCGTTTTCCATGTGCTTGCTCTTGATGTTCCGAGAAGCAGCACAGTCTTAACGACGTCGCCTATAAGAAAGGGAGCAACACCCATCATCCAGACGTTGTTGTACCCAACAAACTGCCCAAGAACCAAGGCTCCTGATGCCAAGATCAATGCGATGGCACCGACTATGGTCAGGGTTGATCCTACCAGTGACGTTGTGACACCACGATCTCGCAAGCCCCCTACCAGAGCCCCTGCGAGGACAAAGCCGATGAGGTAGCCGGAGGTTGGTCCCCACAGAGCTGTAAGAGCAGCAAAGCCTGCAAACACCGGCAGTCCTAACGCGCCTGCTCCGAGGTACAGTCCGATCGATCCGAGTCCCACGTTTCTACCGAACAGCAACGGCCAGAGAATGACAGCAAATGTCTGACCTGTGATCGGTACTGGGGTGAATGGTAACGGAATGCGTATCTGCGTTAACGCAACAATAACAAGCGCTCCATACACACTTAGGGCAACCGGATGCGTGAGTACGGACGTGCGCGAATTCAATGTGGTAGTGTTCATAAGCATAAATATACGGTGACTATTCTTTTAGCGCACCAGCTGTGAGACCTTCAATGATCCGTTTTTGGAAAACAACAAAGAGTGCCAATATTGGAAGCGCGGCAATGCTCGCGCCGGCCATGAGATGCCCCCAATCGATGGACTGCTTGCCCAGATAGAATGCAAGGCCAACGGGGAGTGTACGGTGCGCCTCGTCGTTCGTAAACAGGAATGGAAAAAGGAACGAGTTCCAATTTGACAGGAACATGTAGATCGCCAGGACGGTAAGCACCGGTCTGGCAAGGGGCATCACCACACGAAACATAATGTACCACTCGCCTGCACCGTCGATCCGTGCAGCATCCTCTATCTCCGAAGGCATCGATTCGATGTACTGCTTGACGAGGAAGATCCCAAAGGGAGTCACTAGCCACGGAACGATGAGTGCCCAATACGTATTGATCCATCCAAGTTCTGCCATCAACCGATAGAGGGGGATCATGATCACTTGTTGCGGCACAACAAGCACTCCAAGGACAGTAGCAAAGAGCAGAACACGCCCACGGAACCGTCTGCGAGCAAAGGCATATCCGGCCCAGAGACAAAAGATCACGTTCCCGGCGGTTACCACTGTTGCTACAAGCAGCGAGTTCACAAAGTAGCCGAGAAAGTTATCGGACCGCCAAGCGTCCGCATAATTCTCAAACGTGGTTGCCGCGCCCACCATCTCGCTAACAGTCACGTACTGTTCGGGATTGGCACGCAAGGATGTGATCACCATCCACGCCATTGGAGCGATCATGCCGATGGCTACAACAACAAGAAGTACGTTCACAACGGAACGCACAACCTTCTTGCCTACCCTCTTCATTTGTAGAGTCCGTTTGCTGCAATGTGATCTCTCACAGCGATAACGGTGAGATAGTTGATGCTTTTGTCACTACGCACACGATTGCGAATGTCCGTCGATGAAATCTCAAGGAGTGGTGCACCAATCCAGATAGGTGCACGTTCATCAATGGTAAGAGACTCCGTAAGACGCTCTTCCATTTCCGGCGTCAACAAGAACGGACGACGGACGACACACAGCTGGCCTTCTCTGCAGATGTATTCCCACTCTCTCCACCGAACAAACTCAACGGCTTGATCGCTACCTATGAGGATGGAAATTTTTACGCCCAGACGCTCTTTTGCAAAACCTCGGATAGTATCGATCATATACGATACGCCACCTCGCCGGATCTCTACGTCGCTAACACTGAATCTTGAGCCGTACATCCTTGATCTTAAATGGCGATTGTAACGCCGGAACAAACACACACTCATCCAGTCCCATTTGATCTACAAAACGATCAGCGATGATGAGGTGGGCAATATGGATGGGGTTGAACGACCCACCGATTATTCCGATGTGCATGCGCTGCGTTTAGCTGAGCGTGGTCACAAGCGTTGACGCAGTATTGCGACGTCCATGAACAACGTTGAGAGAGATCAACGATCTGTCCGGCTTGCAGCGCGCTTCGAACTCACTGCGGAACTTCTCAATAAAGCCCTTCACGGGCCAAGCAGCAGCGTCTCCCAATGCACAGATCGTATTGCCTTCAATGTTAGAGGCCACGTTGTACAGCAGATCGATATCGGAGAATGTTGCTTCGCCATGACTCATGCGATGGAGAACCTTCTCCATCCAGCCGCAACCTTCTCTGCACGGCGTGCATTGACCGCAGGACTCGTGATGATAGAACCGTGCAATACGCAGTGTTACAGCAACGATGTCCGTGTCCTCATCCATAACGATGATACCGGCCGTGCCGATGTGCGTACCGATTTTCTTGAGCGACTCTTCGTCCATACGAATGCCCTCGAGCTCGTCACCACGAAGCGGAGGCATAGATGATCCTCCCGGGATAACTGCCTTTACCTTCTTGCCACCGGGAACGCCACCGCAGACATCATGGATGATGTCCGTTAGGAGTGTGCCGGTTGGTAGCTCGTACACACCGGGCTTGTTCACATGTCCACTCACCCCGTAAAGAATCGTACCCGAGTGCCCTTGCGCACCAATGGCTGAGTAGGCATCCGCTCCCATCGTGATGATTGCAGGCACGGTGGCGATAGTCTCAACATTATTGATCGTTGTGGGCATGCCCCATAGCCCCTTATTTGCAGGGAAAGGGGGCTTATATCGCGGATAGGCTCGGTCACCCTCCAGTGAGCTCATGAGCGATGTTTCTTCTCCGCAGATGTACGCGCCTGCGCCCTTATGAACCACGATCTCCATGGCAAAGTCATTACCAAAGGTCTGCTTCATGCGATCGCCAACAAACCCCTTTGCATAGGCTTCGTTCACTGCCTCCTGCATGCGATCTACCCACCAGTGATATTCGCCGCGGATATAGATAAACGCTACCTTGATTCCCATTGCGTAGCCCGCAATAAGAATCCCTTCGATGAGTTGATGAGGGTTTTCTTCGAAGATCAGGCGATCTTTAAAAGAACCGGGCTCTGATTCATCACCATTGATGGCGAGATACTTGGGTTTCTCATTGCCTTTCGGCATGAACGACCATTTGAGTCCGGTGGGAAAACACGCACCACCGCGACCGCGCAAGCCTGAGCGCTTCACTTCGTCCGTTACCTGATCCGGCGTCAACTTCAGCGCCTTTCGATACGCAGAATAGCCACCATTGGCTACATAGACGTCAGCTTTGTAGAGATCCTGGATCTTCGGGAGGACAATATGAGGTGCCGTATACATGCCAATTCCTGAGCGTTGGGTTTGCGATGCCAACGCAAATATAAGGCAGGAACGTCAGCTCAGTGCTTGGTGGCATTTCCACCGATGTAACGGTCCAATAAGCCCCGTAACAGGTCGGAGGTTATTGGCTTTTCAAGATATCCGGTAACATCGCTATAACTATGTGCTCGCACTTGATCCCGCTCGTCCGCCGATGAGGAGATCATGAAAATATCGATATGCTTTGCTAGAGTGGATTTCTTTGCGGCATAGGCGTCTAAAAACTGCCATCCATCCATAAAGGGCATGTTAATATCGAGTATCAGCAGATCGGGAAGGGCCTCGGTCTCATGTGCATGGTCCTGGAGGTATCCTAGCGCCTCTTCTCCGTCCTTGAACCACCGGAAGTTCACCTCGTCATTCAGACGCAGGAGCATACGCTCCGTGGTGAATTGATACACTCTATCGTCATCAACAAGAGCAACGATCAAGGGGCGCTCCACTACACGCTCGCCTTCGAGCTCGAAAGGGCAAACATAATGCGGAACGTGGTCCCCTTGTCGATGACACTGTTTACAGAAATAGTCCCACCCATTGACTCCACGATGGTCTTGATCAGGAAGAGGCCGACGCCTCTGCCGGTTGTGCCCCGGTGGAAGGACGTCCTTATACGGAAGATCTTATCGCCATACTTATCTAGATCGATACCAAGACCATTATCACTGAACTCAATGGCTACAACACCCTCTATTTCCATCGATTTGATGCGAACCCGTGGTGGTCTTCCGGGGGCTGCAAATCTTATCGCATTGGAGAATAACTGTCGGAAAATTGTTTCGAGGTATTCCTGCGGATAGCTCAGTGTTGGCACTTCCGAGACATTGACACTGATCTTTGTTCCGGATGCCGTAATCATTTCACTGAGGCTGGATGCAGCGCTATCAATCACGTCGGTAATCCGAAGATCTACGACGTTTGGAACCTCTTCTTGCCGAACGGCAATGGCATGCGTGAGATCTTCGAGTGTGTCGAGTAACGCTCGCGCGCTGTCGCGAAGGTGACGCACAGTATCGGGTGCCTGTTTTCCATCGTCGTCTTCGCTAAGAAGGTTCAGCAACGAAACGATGTTGCCTACAGGCCCGCGAAGGTGATGCGAAATCACATAGGTGTACTCTTCCAGTTGGTCTCGTTGTCTCGTGAGCTCGGCAACAGTACTTCGAAGTTGTTCTTCACGTTGATGAAGTTCAGTGATGTCCTGAAATGCGCCGTAGATGCGCACGACTACCCCATCCACAACCTCTGGTGTCACGCTTGCTCGCACCCAGATATGCTTTCCGGTATAGGTGATGAGGGGTGACTCGATGTCTACTGCAACGGCGCTCTCAATAGCGTCGGTGACAGCCTTTTCAATGATGTGACGGTGCTGCTTGCTATAAAAGCCGATAGCCGTTTCCACAGACGGAACGAAATCTTCGGGCACCTCGTGAATCCTGCGAACCTCGTCTGACCAATAGAGTTCATTCGATGCTACGTCAAGGCGCCAACCTCCTACTTTAGCAAGTACGGATGTTGCAACAGACACGGCTTCTTGCACCTGAATCTGATCACGCAACACAACAAACTCCGTAACGTCCCGAAGCGTTGTCTGCAGTTCTATTACACCGCCTGTACGATCCTTCACCGGCATGGTCATGACCACAATGTGCCGTGAACCAATTCTCACCGTGTGAGGAAGGAACGGTACGCCTCTGATCACCGCGTCACGAAAGCCATCGATCACAACCGCGGCGTCATCTTCATGGATGAGCTCAATGAGGTTCTTGCCCTGAAGTGAGTCCGAGCTGAGAACGTCTTTCGCAGACGGACTGGCAAAGTGAATCGCGCCATTGGGAGCGTGCAACAGCAAAGCTTCGTGACCTGAATCGGTCAGAAGCTTGTCAAAGGTATCGGGTAGGCTGAGGTGTGCAGAGATCATTGGCGGACTTGGACACCAAATTCGCCCTGATCAGCAGAGGTGGCAAGTCGTGGAAGTACGCTAAACGCACGAATCAGCAGTCCACTCCCAGCTTATTTTCCGGCGACCTCACGGATAGCGTCTACAACAACATCCGGTCTGTCAATGAAGACCGTGTGGGAAGCTTGTGGAACCCGCCGACAGGACTTTGCTCCTAGAATGTTCTCCCATACAGCGCGGTGAGCGTCGTCAAAAAGACCGTCATCGTCACCTATGAGCATCTGCACGCGGAAAGCCCCCTCAGTGCAGGCAGCAGCGTCATTGGTGAGGTTGAGTTTGGCATAGGACTCGTTTGCAATAAAGCCGAGAAAGGGGGCTTGCGTCATGCTTGACATCCACTTTTTGTCCGGCAGCATCCCAACGCGTGCCATAGTTCGTTTTCCGATATCACTTGGCCTTCTGCATACATATGACCCAAGCTTCATCGCCCACTGGAAGCATGTACCTACATACTCTACTGAAGAGGAATCGAGCTCTCGAATTCGGTTCAGGGAGTACG
>JAPLFN010000041.1:7468-13758 GCA_026390655.1 Candidatus Kapaibacterium sp. | reverse complement strand
TTCGGATATGACAGCGGAGAGCCAATGAGGAGCAACCCCAACACTTGGAACGGACGTGTCCTCGCCCACTTTAAGGCCAACGTGCCTCCAAAGCTATGTCCAATAAGAATAACACGCTTAACCTTGCTCTGCTTAAGAATAGCATCAATGTCCGCCAGGGCTTTCGAGAATGCAAACTCGGCAGCATCCGCTTTGTCCGATCGACCTGATCCGCGCTGATCGAACGTTATTACTCGATATCCGGAGGCGAGCAAGGTATCGGTCATCGCAGCCTCAAACGACCAACAGTTATATCCCGGTCCACCATGAATGAATAGAATGCACGGAGCTTCTGTGCTACCGGTATCCCGAACGTAGAGCCCGTTCACCTTTTGCGCCTGTGCATCGAGGACGAAAAGAGCAGCGATAACAAGAACAAACAAGACTTTTTTCATGTACGCTCCACAACGATTGCCAAGCCTTGCCCTACTCCAATACACAGTGCAGCTGCACCATAACGCACGTCTCGTCTGCGCATCTCCCGAACAAGATGACCAAGGATTCTTCCGCCGCTCATTCCAAGAGGGTGTCCAATAGCGATTGCACCACCGTTGACATTCACGATATCCGGATCGCATCCAAGCTCTCGCACGCATGCAAGCGACTGTGCAGCGAATGCCTCGTTGATCTCGATGAGACCAAGGTCGGCAACACCAATACCACTGCGCTCACATGCCATACGTATTGCACCAACAGGGCCGATGCCCATGATGCGTGGATCTACACCTACCACACCGGAATGGAGAATGCGACCAAATACATGATCGCGTAACTGTGGTTGATCTTGGAGCCCCTTATCGCTTGCAAGGAGCATCACGGCTGCACCATCATTGAGTGACGATGAATTGCCCGCTGTAACACTTCCCCCTTTGCGAAATGCCGGCTTTAACGTTGCAAGCTTTTCAATTGTTGAATCCTTGCGTGGCATTTCATCGCGCGTCACCATCGTAGGATCTCCCTTGCGATTTGGAATCGCAACGCCTACGATCTCATCATCATACACGCCGCGTTCTTGTGCCTGCGATGACAACAGATGTGATCGGAGTGCAAACGCATCTTGATCTTCTCGCGAAATTCCCCACCGCTCTGCAATGTTCTCCGCTGTCTCCCCCATCACCTCCAGAGGGAACATCTGTTCCATGCGTGGGTTCGGATATCTCCAACCTAGTGCGGTGTCATAGGCCGTGAGGTTTCCAAACGTTGCTGCCCCGGATACGTTCTTTGGAATGCTGTAGGGGGCTCTCGACATGCTCTCTACCCCACCAACGACGAGAACGTCTGCTTCATGAGCAACGATGGCGCGCATGCCTTGGATGACGGCTTCGAGTGAGGACGCGCAGAGTCGGTTAACGGTAACTCCGGGAACCGTATATGGCAAACCGGCAAGCAAGGCAATCATCCGCGCTACGTTGCGATTGTCTTCACCAGCCTGATTTGCACAACCAATGATCACGTCGTTTATGGAGGATGGATCTACTCCCGTACGCTCCACGAGTGTACGGAGAAGATCCGCCGACATATCGTCTGGCCGGACAGAACTTAGTGCGCCACCATATTTGCCAACGGGTGTTCGCAATGGTTCAACAATGTAGGCGTTGTTCATGTTCATAACGATGTAAGGTTCCGTTCAATTTTAGTGATCGTGTCTGTCCAATCACGTTGTTTTTGTCGCTCAGCTTCAACTACCTCAGGATTTGCGTTGTTCACAAACGACGCATTGCCAAGTTTCTTCTCTACTCCTGCAACAGCATTGCGAAGACGCTCAACTTCTTTTGTAAGACGTGCACGTTCCTTATTGAAGTCCACCTTACCGGCAACAACAAGAAAGATCTCAACACCACGGATCACGTCGGCAACGGAGCCCGCCGGTTTATCGAGTCCGGACGCAACAACAAGCTCAGCACACCTGCCGAGGGACGTGATCGTTGGTTTCTGTTCGGTAAAGAACGGCACCATTTCGGGCGACACGTTTATATGCACGTCGAGGCGCTCACCTGGAGGAATACCCATTTCGGCACGCTGACGTCTGATGCCTTCTACGACGTTCTGGAGGATTTCAAAGCGTGACTCTACGTCAACATCAATCAGCGCGGAATCAACAACGGGTGCAGAGGTAACAGAGATGGATTCATCAGCCCCCTTACCAAAAAGTCCATGCCAGAGTTCCTCCGTGAGAAACGGCATTACGGGATGCAAGAGCGTGAGTGTGCCTTCGATGATGTCGAAGGCATGCTTCATGAGTTGACTTCGTTGAGCATCGGAGGTTGACTGAGTGAATTGCACCTTTACGATCTCTACGTACCAATCGCAGAAGTCTCGCCAGATGAAATCGTAGAGGATCTTCGAATATTCTGTTATCCGATAATCGTGCAGTGCTTCAGATGCGAGCTTCACCGTTGTGTTGTACCGCGAGGCTATCCATCGGTCTGCGGTTGATGGTTCAAATGCAACAGCTGCTAACGAATCTTCTGCGTAGGTGATCTCTGCTTGCTTCATCTGAAGGAATCGACATGCATTCCAAACCTTGTTGGCAAAGTTTCTGCCAAGTTCCATCGACGGAATATCCTGCGTCTTCTCGTCGATATCCAAACGCACGTCCGAGCCCATCGGGGCTAGATAGATCATCGTAAAGCGCACTGCATCGGCACCATACTTTGCGATAACATCGAGTGGGTCGGGTGAATTTCCGAGTGACTTAGAAAGTTTACGCCCCTTCACATCACGAATGATGGACGTGAAGTACACTGTTTTGAATGGGATCTCTCCACGGAATTTCAGTGTAGCCATGATCATGCGGGCTACCCAGAAGAAGATGATATCCGGGCCAGTGACAAGAACATTCGTCGGCAAGTAATACCGCATGAGTTGCTCGCTCTCGCTAGCATCGCTCGAGTCATGCATTGCCGGACCGCGCCACTGCATTGTCGTCATCGGCCACAGCCAAGATGAGAACCAAGTATCGAGTACGTCAGGGTCTTGCGTTAGAACAGCCCCATTGTCGAGTCCAAGTTTTGCGCGTGCTTCCTCAATGTTCTTTGCTGCCGTATTCCTTCCGTCGGCTGCATAGTACACCGGAATGCGATGTCCCCACCAGAGTTGACGGGAGATGCACCAATCGCGGATGTTGGACATCCAATGTTCGTAGGTTCTCGACCAGTGTTCCGGGTAGAATTTTATGCGACCGTCTTTCACCGCATCGAGAGCCGGCTTTGCTAAGGGGCTCATCCTTACAAACCACTGATCGCTCAAGTATGGTTCAACGGCCTCACCACCACGCTCGCTGAAACCAACATTGTGTACGTAGTCCTCTTTTTTCTCGAGTAACTCTTGCTCTTCCAATGCAGCAACGATCTTTCTGCGAGCAACAAAGCGATCCAATCCACTGAATGCACCGGCAAGATCATTGAGCGTAGCATCGGCGTTGATACAGGCCGGCATCGGAAGGCCATGACGGAGACCGATCTCAAAGTCGTTTGGATCGTGCGCCGGCGTGATCTTCACACAGCCCGTTCCAAACTCGGGATCTGCATAGTCATCGGTGATGATCGGTATAGCAGCGCCAAAAAGGGGGACGATAACGTTTTTCCCAACCAGATGTGTGTAGCGAGGATCCTTTGGATTCACCGCTACCGCTACGTCTGCAAAGATCGTTTCTGGTCGCACCGTTGCTACCAACAACGTGCCCGATCCGTCTTCGAGATGATAGCGAAGCGTATAGAGATGTTCCTTGACCTCTTTGAAGTTCACTTCTTCGTCGCTCAATGCACTTTGAGCAATAGGCGACCAATTAATGATGCGTTTACCGCGATAGATAAGCCCCTCATCAAAGAGCGCAATGAAAACATCGCGAACCGCTTCAGCGGCAGACTCATCCATCGTGAAGAGCGTCCGGTCCCAGTCGCAGGAGACGCCCAATGAGCGTAGCTGACCAACGATAATATCGCCGTACTTCCCCTTCCAGTCCCACACCCTTTCAACGAACTGCTCCCGTCCGAGGTCGTGGCGAGACAGTCCCTCCTTCTTGATTTCCTGCTCCACCTTGGTCTGTGTAGCAATTCCTGCGTGGTCAAGCCCGGGGAACCAACACGTCTCCCGGCCAGAAAGCCTCGCCCATCGGATATAGATGTCTTGGAGAGTGTGATTGAGAACGTGTCCAAAATGGAGGATGCCCGTCACATTGGGAGGGGGCATTAGCACTGAATACGGAGACCGCTCGGAAGGCGAGGACGTTGTGATTCCCGTTTTTTGCCAAACATCATACCAATGCTGTTCGGATGCCGCGGAGCTATAGAACTTTTCAAGAGGAGAAGACATGCAAGACCAGAGACGTTAGGAAGTGAACTTGAAGCACAAAGATAAGAGTAATGAGGGGAGGCCTTGACCGACACATTGGGTACGCATAAACACGTGCTGTGGGTGTGTGTTTGAGTAAATGCCCGTATATTTGGAAAATGTGCTGACCATGGGGAGTATGGAGGCGGGTTCGCACACTCAGCAAATGGGACAAAAACAGTTGAATTCACGAAACTCGATATTCGAAGGAGGACGTATGAATAAATGGAACGGCGCCTTGGTGGCAATTGCCACTCTTGGAACGGCGCTGGTGCTTACGTCGTGCACGTGCAAGATCAAGGACGAACAATTGGCGCAGATCCGTCAGTTGCGGACAGATGAAAAGCAACTTGCTGTAGATATGAAGAAGTCACAATCTGACCTCGCTCGTATTCAAGGTGAGCTTTCAGGGCGTCAAGGTGAGGTTCGCAATTGTAACCAGCGACTCTCCTTTGTGCAGGACAAGAAGGCAAAGTGGCCAAATGTGTGGCCTGATTGGGATCCAAATGCTCCGGAGCCCGTACCAGCACCACCAACAACTCCAAAAAAGAAGTAAGCCACGAAAGGACCTAAAACACTATGAAGAATTTCCTTCTTATCGCCCTTTTCTGTGGCATCCTCGCTCCGGCATTTGCTCAGCAAGTTCCTCCTCCTCCGGCATCAAAGGTGGACGAAGAGCTCACGTGTGATGAAGCCGAAGCCCGCATCATGCAATACCAAGGCATGAACGCCATCGCAAAAGGTAAACTTGACAGCGTAAAGGCAAGCATCACGAAGGCAGAAGGCGATCTAGCCTCTGCTGTGACAGCCCTTAAAAAGTGCAATGACGACATCTATGCACTTGTTGGTGCCACAGAGGCCGACGTGAATTCGTTCCGTCAGCGTCTTGGTCAACTTGAGGGTCGCGTTCGCGAAATGCAGCGTCTCACAGACGATCAACTCGCTGATCGCCAGGACGAAGTAAAGCAACTCGAGAAATCACTCAACGAGCTCGCTCGCGAGCAAGTCTCCATCCTACCGGAGTTCTACGATCGTATCGTGTCTCTCCATCGCGACATCAAGGGTCTGTACCGTGAGAAGAAGATCAAGGGCTACACCGTTGGTACATGGGCAGAAACACGTGACTGTCTCTGGAACATCGCCGGACGCCAAGAGATCTATGCCGACCCATTCCAGTGGCCTAAGATCTGGCAGGCAAACACAGACAAGATCAAGAACCCGGATATCATTCAGCCAGGTTGGAATCTTACTGTGCCTCCTCCGGGACCAAAGACATCGGATGAAATGAAGGCAGAACGCTCCTACTGGCGCAAGAAGCGCGCTGCAGCAGCAGCCATTGCACCTGTAGAGACTGCAGCTCCGGCCGCTCCTGCACAAACACCTGCAAAGAAGACCGAAGCAGGCAACTAAGCACGTAACTTTTGCACAATGCATGAGAACATCAAGGGCCCGTTTATCGGGCCCTTTTTTTTGCTGTATCTTTCACAATCCCCCACTCTAACAGCACACATAGATGCAAATCGTAGAGAAGAAGATCAAACTCACCGATGTGGACCTCGTGGAACTCTTCGGTTCTCAAGAAGCAAATCTCCAACTCATTGAAAACAAGTTCGACACGGCGATCACCGTGCGCGGTGATACTGTATTGCTTCGTGGTGAGCCGATCGAGGTAAAGAAGATCGAGCAGATCTTCCAGGAGCTCTCTCATACATTGAAGCGAACGGGGCGCCTGCAGCTCGCCGATGTATCAATGATCGTGGACCTCGTCGACGGAGGTCGTGCGGGCGTGGTTCCAAGTTCGATGAGTCAAGAGGAACTCGATTCCGTGATCCTCTGGGGTAAGAAAGAAATGGTGCGCGCACGTACACCGCGGCAGATGGAATACTATCGCAAGGTTCGAAGCAATGACCTGGTCTTTG
>JAPLFN010000041.1:0-7423 GCA_026390655.1 Candidatus Kapaibacterium sp. | reverse complement strand
GACATTTCTCGCGGTCGCCATGGCACTTGCCGCCCTTCGCGCAAACGAAGTATCTCGAATCGTACTTTCTCGTCCTGCCGTCGAGGCCGGTGAATCACTCGGATTTCTCCCTGGCGATATCGCAGAAAAAGTAGATCCCTACTTACGCCCCCTCCTTGATGCCTTGAGTGATATGGTGAGCCCAGACAAACTCAAGAGTATGATCGAAAAACGTGTCGTAGAAATTGTGCCCCTTGCATACATGCGAGGCAGGACGCTGAACAACTCCTTCATCATTCTCGATGAAGCGCAGAACGCTTCTCGTACGCAGATGAAGATGTTCTTGACGCGCCTCGGTAGAAATTCTAAGGCGATCGTTACGGGAGACATTACACAGATCGATATCTTTATTGAATTTGAAAAGTCAGACGTTATGCGTCACCGTCTTGTTATGGAGATCGTGGCTGCCTATGAGCGCGATGCTGATCGACGAGAGAAGCTCAATGGAGACATGCCTACGAAATGAACGAACTCTTCAGGCTCGGATTCTTAGCCGTCACCTGGGTCGACCTCGTTGATGTGCTCCTGATAACGTCGCTCTTCTACGTTGTTTACCGCACCCTGCGTGACACCCTTGCGGTGCAGATCCTCGTCCTACTTGCACTTGTTCTTGTTCTAAGCTTTGTCACTGACGCCGCTGGAATGAAGTCGGTGAACTGGGTACTCCGCCGTGTTGGCGATGTTGGCCTCATCGCTTTTGTCGTACTGTTTCAGCCGGAGCTCCGCCGCGTTCTGCTGATCCTTACGCAGTCACGTCTTTTTCGTGTCTTTGTGCGGGCAAGCAATTCGGGAACTGTAGACATTGTTGTGGAAGCGGCCGAAGAGCTCACAGCAAAACACATTGGCGCGCTGATCGTTTTTTCACGGGCCGAGCATATCAAGGTGACAGTAGATACGGGCGTTGAGCTTCACGCAACGGTTTCCTCAGATCTTCTTCTGTCCATCTTCAATCCACGTTCTCCTCTCCATGATGGCGCGGTGGGCATCGACAATCAATCGCTTGTTGCGGCACGCTGCGTCCTTCCACTGAGCAGTGTACAACGCGTGGGAAGCCGTAACCTCGGCACAAGACACAGCGCGGGTCTTGGTCTGGCGGAACAAGCAGACGTAGTGGTGCTCATTCTTTCTGAAGAACGTGGCACGGCTAGCCTTGCATATCATGGCGAGTTAGAACTCGATATTCCTTTTGCCGACCTCCGCAATACGCTCCAAGAGCGACTCGCGGCCGTAGCGGCCGTCTAAAATCACACGGAACGAACGATTACCATGTCTCAACGTCCAGCTCGAATGGCCACTCCGTACGATATTCAACGAAGAAATCTTGTTGAAGCTCTTCGCTCGCGCGGCATTCACGATGAGATGTTCCTCCCGCGATGTGGAATAGAGCATATGAAGATTCAGCACTACCTATTGATAATCGACAGACCATCTCGCAGCCCTACACCGTTGCGTTTATGACGCAGGCTCTGAACATCAGCAAGGGAATGAAGATATTGGAGATCGGAACCGGAAGCGGATACCAGGCTGCGGTGCTTGCAGAACTTGGCGCCGAGGTTGTGACAATAGAGAGGCATCCATTACTCTCCAAGAAGGCGCGGACATTGCTTGACAGTCTAGGATACGCGGTGACGTGCCGCATTGGCGATGGAACGATCGGTTTTCGTGAAGGGGGCCCGTATGGCGGCATCATCGTAACTGCCGGCGCGCCGGACGTGCCGGAGCCCCTTGCCAAGCAGCTGGCCAACGGTGGACGCTTAGTTGTACCGGTTGGCTCTCGTGAAGACCAAACGCTCTATCGTGTAACACGAACAGATGAAGAAACATGGAAGGCCGAAGATCTCGGGTCCTTCAAATTCGTTCCACTCATAGGTCGATCAGGGTGGGATGAATCCGTCACCACGTAACGCTCGGCGTGTATTGGTCCTTGGTGGACCTACTGCGTCCGGTAAAACAGCTGTCGCGCTGGCCCTGTCCTCACACATCCGGTGCCAGATCATCGGAGCCGATGCTCGGCAGATCTATCGCGGTATAGATATTGGAACGGCAAAGCCCTCACCTGCAGAGCTGAGCATGGTCAAGCATCACTGCATCGACAAACGTGACCCAAAAGAGACCTACACCGCAGCAGACTACTCCACGGACGCACGTGCGGCAATAGCATCAGTGCCGATCAATTCCCTGCCGATCCTCGTAGGGGGCTCTGGGCTCTATATAGCAGCCGCACTTGACGGTCTGTCAGTTGGGGGGATTGCTACTGATGAGCAAACACGGGAGCGCGTTCAGCGTGAGTTCGATGAGCGTGGGCGAGAATCAATGTATGCCGAACTCGAAAGCATTGATCCCCGTTCCGCAAAACTCTACGAGGATCGCAATCCACGTCGTATTCAGCGTGCGATCGAATTCTATCGGATGACGGGTCGCCCCTTCTCAGAGACATTTGATACTCCCCGCGATGCGGCAAACGTTGAGGCCATGTACATCGGTATCACACAAGACCGCGCCGTTCTTCATGCGCGAATTGATGCACGATGTGAACACATGTTTGCATCCGGTTTGGTAGACGAGACAAGGAGATTGCTTGACGAAGGCGTGGATCGAGGTGCACAGTCCTTGAGAACTGTTGGCTACTACGAAGCGATATCCGTCATTGACGGAATTCGTACAGAGAAAGAAGCACTGGACGATCTTCAGAAGTCCACGCGCAGATACGCGAAGCGTCAAGGAACATGGTTTAGAAAAGATAAACGCTATGAATGGATCAACGGAGATGTTGATACCATGGTGCGTCGTGCCCTTGCAATGCTCAATGCTAAGGGTTGGCTCTCGGACTTCGTAGATTTGCAACCCATCAAGTCCGGAAAGAACGTGTGAAGAGGTCGGCGAAAAGAATCCTTGTAGTAGTCATTGCCGTTGTCGCAGCTTCGGTATGCGCGGTTGCGCAGCAGCCGCGTGTATATAAGGCTCCGATAGCGAGTCAGTTTGATTCTACTCAGGCTCTCGGTCTCCTGCGCGCACGGCTCGATCAGATCTTCACCTCAGCCCCTTACCGCTCATCGCGTGTGAGCGTTCATGTGTGGTCAGTGAAGCGCAACATGGTTATCTATGATCGCAATGGCCGACAGAACCTCACGCCTGCCTCAACGACAAAGATCTTCTCAACCGCAGCATACTATCATCACTTTGGGCGCAATGCCGTTATCAGTACGGACGTGCGCACCGATGGAACGCTGGACGCGGACGGTACATTACGCGGCAACCTTTACCTCATCGGTCACGGTGATGCATTGCTTAGTGTTAACGATCTGGAAGATTTGGCCGACCAAGTGCATGCACTCGGCGTTCGCAGGATAACGGGCAACATCTATGGTGATGCCACTGCATTCGATGGTCAGACAAATCGTGCTGTGTACTCCGGCGACTATGAAGACGTACAACCACTCGCGCCGATCACTGCATTAACCGTGAACAAGGGTTCTGTAGCGATCTTCGCAAGTGCGGGACCATCCGGACGCGTGAACGTCCAAACAATTCCATCGTCCGATGCGTTCGATGTAGTGATTCGTGCTGCAGCAGTCAAAGCAAGGAAGCCGTCGTCACCCAAGTCAAAGAAAGTACCGACGAAGTCAAAGAAGAAGCGGCACGCCGGAATTCTTCTCGGAGAGTCGATAGAACGCTATGGTGACGCGCCTCCAGAGCCACGACATCGACGTCAAGGACGGGATCGCACACGGGCGCCACGCATTAGTGTAACATCCAGCACGATGCCCAACGGCATGCAGCAGTTTGTAGTGTCGGGTTCTCCCGGCGCCAACAGAAGCACTACTGTCTATGTTGCGATGTCGAGACCCGCATTTGCAACAGCCGGTGTGTTTGCCAACAGACTTCGTGGCGGAGGCATTTACATCGGCGGAGGTATCGGTGAGAAAAAAGCACCTCAAAATGCACGAATGCTCACGCAGTTTCACCGACCATTCGTAGAATTTGCAAGCGTGGTGAACAAACGCAGTGACAACTTCTTGGCCGAACATGTCTTTAAGATGGTTGGTGCTGCGTGCGGAGACCACACCACAACGGCTGCACGTGCTAAGCGGGCGGTTGTTGATGTGCTCGACTCAATGGGCGTTGAGCGGAACAACTGTCTCTTTAATGATGGTAGTGGGCTGTCGAGACGAAATCTGGTCTGTGCAGTAACAGAAGCTGGATTGCTTAGGCAGATCTCTAAAGAAGATTGGGGTCCTGAATTTAGAAGCACACTTGGGATCGCTTCCCGTGATGGCACCATCAGAGGTCGAATGTCCGGCACTCCCGCCTCGAACAACGTTACGGCAAAGACCGGTACTCTGCGAAACGTAAGTGCACTCGCTGGTTATGTAACCACACGCGATGGCGAACTTCTCGTCTTCTCGTTTATCTCCAACGGTCCATACGTTGGTTCATTCAAGGGAATGGAGAACCTCGCCGCTATCGCGCTTGCGTCCTTCTCCTACAGATTACCACTGCCCCCTCCATCAGACATCCTCCCCACACCGGCGGACACGCTCGACGACTAACTACAGCGACCGAATGATATCACCTGCCAGCATCGACCGTTGACCCTTCACATGAGCTACGGCGTCGCCGGCCACGGCATGGAGATACGCGCCTAGAGATGCTGCAGTGAAAGGGGCTAGACCTTGTGCAGCGAGCGCTGCGATGATCCCCGTAAGCACATCGCCCGATCCAGCAGTTGCCATGCCGGCATTTCCATTCGTCGTAAGAATCCGTTGATTGCCATCGGTGGTTACGGACGGTACGTCCTTCACATGAAGAGTTACGTTATGATCAGCGGCAAAGCGCGTTGCTGCTTCGATGATATCATACGGTAGTGCCGAGCGATCGATGGTTAACAGTCGAGCAAACTCGCCGAGGTGCGGAGTAAGGATGAGATTTGGTCCACGGTACAAGATATAGGGAAACATCCGCAGGCCATCTGCATCGATCACGATCGGGTTGACCTCAATCATTTCATCAATGAGTCCTGCGATCATTTGATGCGTTTCGTCATTGGTGCCAAGACCCGGACCAATAGCACAAACAGTTGCGCGTTGCATCATCTCCCGCAACGTTTCACGAGCATCAACCCCTATGGTACCGTCACCGTGCGATGCGAGTACCGTGGGCATAACCTCCCGCGGAGTGAGGGGATGAATGAACGGTGCAGCCAATTCCACGAGTCCCGCGCCCGATGACAGTGCGGCATGGGCCGACAGTGAAGGGGCTCCCGGCATACCACGTGAGCCACCGATGATGAGCACGCGACCGTAGTCGAACTTTGATGTGGACCGCGTCCGTTCAGGAAGGAGTCTACCAACATCAGCAGCAGAATACCGAAACGTAGAGGCATATTTCGAAGCATACCCATCCGGAATTCCGATGGGCGCAACAACCACATCACCTGCGTATCGCCGTCCATCATTCCGCAACAGTCCTGGCTTCTCCGCTTCCATCGTGATCGTGAGATCGGCACAGAAAACTTGTGCATGTGCTTCACCAGTAGAAGAGTCGAGTCCAGTTGGAACATCGATCGCGACTTTCTTTGCCACAATGCGATTGAGAAGAGCGAGTTCTTTGGGCAGAGGTTCTCGTAGGTGGGCGCTGCCACCCACTCCGATCAATGCATCTACAACAACATCATACGTTGATGATTCGGTAAGATCGCCAAATGAAATCACCTTTACATTTGATGGCAGTCTGTTATGATTCGTTCTTGTGGGCTGCGTCATCCTTTCAGATACGACATCAGTAACCACCGTTACAGCATTGATCAGCGTATCTGACGCGATCAGTCTTGCAATGCAATACCCATCACCGCCATTGTTCCCTCCGCCACATGCTACGAGAACCGAATAGCTATCACCTCCGCATTTTTCCAAAAAGCTCAGAAGGAACTCTGAAGCTGACGACGCAGCCTGCTCCATGAGATCGATCGGAGCAATGCCAAGCTCCTTGGCACACATTGCGTCCAGCCGCAGAACATCATTTGCACAGAGTAAAGGAATCATGTTGCAAAACTACGGAGCATATGACGCAGTTTTGTACGTACTCAACTACCGGACTCTCTATGCTTAGCCCCCTATCGTGCTTCTTTGCCTTTGTCTTCGTCACCGGAAGCGTTTTGGCACAAGACTACCGCAATGACATGTTCGGCACACGCAGGGCAAGTCATGAGCCCCGTGCAAACAAACGCGGTGAGGTTACGCATGTTGATGCACGTCTACGACCTTTTTACCACGGCGTTGCCAGTGGAGATCCGCTGAGCGATCGTGTGATCATCTGGACGCGCGTAACGCCAGAGAATGGCGCTACGAGCGTAGATGTGAGATACACAGTTGCAACCGATACCGGGCTCATCAACGTCGTACGATCTGGTCAGGTCGCAACCTCATCAGAACGCGATTATACAGTGAAGATCGATGTAGTTGGACTTCA
Source organism: Candidatus Kapaibacterium sp. (assembly GCA_026390655.1). Lineage (GTDB taxonomy): Bacteria > Bacteroidota > Ignavibacteria > Kapaibacteriales > Kapaibacteriaceae > UBA10438. The sequence continues at coordinate 916 of JAPLFN010000041.1, read as the reverse complement.
ACCGGGGACGGTCTATTACTACGGTTTCAGCGCCTTTGATCGACATTCGTTAACTGGGCGAACGCGCACCACAAAACAATCAGATGTTGACCACGTGCGCCTTGCAGTTGTCTCATGCTCAAACTATCCGGCAGGCTTCTTCAACGCCTATGGTCGCATAGCCGACAGAAACGATCTTGACGCCATCCTGCACCTGGGAGACTACATCTACGAGTACGATGCAGACACGGCCTCGTACGGCGGTCTCACGGGCAAGCGACTTGGTAGGTCACATGAGCCGGACGCTGAACTTATCACGCTGACAGATTACCGAACGCGATACTCACAGTATCATCTCGATCCTGATCTCATCCGAGCTCATCAACAACATCCCATGATCCACATCTGGGATGATCACGAGTCGGCCAACGATTCCTACACAGATGGCGCTGAGAACCATCAGCCCAACGAGGGTGAGTGGAGTGTCCGCAAGGCCATCTCTAAACGCGTTTGTTACGAGTGGTTGCCAACACGCGAGAACCCGGAGAACGTACTCTATCGCGGCTTTTCCTTTGGATCGCTTGTGGATCTGTTCATGTTGGACACTCGTCTTGACGGTAGAGATAAGCAAGTGAACAATGTTGGGGAAGGGGCTCCCCAGGCGTCAAAAGACTCGCTCAACAACCCGGACCGCAGGATCATATCTGCGGCACAGTACTCGTGGCTAACTGATGAGTTGAAGCAGAGCTCAAGTACGTGGCGACTCATCGGCAATCAGGTGATGTTCTCCCCTATCGATGTAACGCCGATCGATACGGCATACCTGTTCAATGCTGTGGGTCCGTTCTTTGCAGCATTCATCCGACCGCAGCTTCCACAGTTACAGGCAGTGTTTGAGTCTGGCTTTTATGGCGACGTCTGGAGCAACTACCCCGCC
>JAPLFN010000106.1:20271-61289 GCA_026390655.1 Candidatus Kapaibacterium sp. | reverse complement strand
CAACAGATTTGCTACCTGTTGGCGCTCTGTGCAGTACGAAGCCGTACCGTTTCTCTGCAAACACCGCGGGAGCACACGTGAACTCTACCTCGATACTCTGACTCTTGCTTGGGCCTAGCGGTGATAAGATCTTCGCCGTGACCGGAGTCAGTTGGTCCTTTGCTACAACGGAGTAGACGAAACTCTGTGCGCGAGGAGATACTGGGAGTCTTATGATCACGGTATCCAACGCCTTTTCGCCAACCATCATGCTATCAAAGACTACAGCCGCTTCTTTCGGCATGCGGAGGCCACTTCCCGTAAAGAATACGTTAATGGTGTCCAATGGCCTTCCGTTCTTGTGAAATCGAACAAGCCCAACGCTGTCTACAAACCGGCCTTCAGCCGTCGGTTGAAAAGATAACCCAAAGGCGAGAGTATCTCCGCCGACCAGTATTGGTCCATTGCGGTTCAGGAGTTGAAATGGTTCATCGAGATTTCCTAGGATCTCCCATCGTATATCTTGATTGAGATCTGCTCGGACAAGAATGAGCCTGCGAACGGAATCACCTACGAGAACCTCGCCAAAATCTACCTTTTCGTTACGCTCTACTCGGAATGAGGTACCAAAAAGTCGAATACGAATGGTATCGTTTACCGGAATCAGAGCGGGACGACGAGTAAGCACGATCTCGTCTCGAAAGTCGCCCGGGGTAATCGGGTCGAAGTCCACCTTGACACGGATCTCGCCACCATTGATTTGCAGATCTTGAATGCGACTATTCATCGTGAAGGGATCCGAGCAGCTATCCACCACCACGAACCCACCATTACCAATGATGCCACCGATGCGGGCTTCCATGCCTTTATGTCCACCGATCGGCATCGGAGGAAAGTTCATTTGTTCAACGCGCGTCCTGCCCGGCTGCGCCATAATTGGAGGCACAAACAAGACGGTAAGGAGCGCTATAAGGACTGTCAATCGCATGTTCGGTGGTGTGTATAGAATCCAAAATGGAGATAACAGTTACAAAAGGTCCTAATTACTTCTGGCGGTGATCAGGCACGTCCGGTCTTGCCATTCCTGCCGAACAACCCTCCCAGTCCCTCTGATCTTCACGTCAAAGCCTGCGGCATAGATCACTGTTATGGCCCTTCGAAGAGGAAAGCCGACAACATCAGGGTGTTGGTCGGCCCCTTGAACCGGCTGTCCTTCAACCTTGACCACAGAACCGCGCTCTATTCGGGACCCGGTGGTGGGGCTCTGACGTAGGACCAGTCCGGAACCCTTGGACATGTCGGCGCGTAGTCCTAGACGTCTCAAGACGCTGTCTGCGGTTCCCAGGCCTAGCCCACGAACGTCTGGCACAATGACTGTATCAGCTTCGGAGGAGGCGGCGATGTGCTTCTGAGTGGCTGCGTCGAGCTGGAGCATTGTCATTGTCTTTTGAACAATGCGCTTAAAGATGGGTGCTGCCGTCGTTCCGCCATAGATGCTGGTGACCGGGCGGTCCAGCATAACGATCATTGCAACACGCGGCTTCTCGGCAGGATAATACCCAACAAAAGAGGCCGTGTAGTTCTGCTTACCGTACTCACCGGCCGTTAATTGTTGAGCAGTGCCAGTTTTACCTGCTATCCGAACTCCATTGATTCGCGCCTCTTGCCCTGTTCCATGCTCTACCACTCCCACAAGCATGTCCGTTAAGAGCCTTGCCGTTTCTTGACTAACGACGCGACGTATCTGTTGTGGCTGTATCTCATTTTCGATGTCACCATCAGTTGAGAGAATACCCTTCACAACGTGTGGTTGCATAAGCACGCCACCATTTGCAATTGCAGCATAGGCGTCGAGTACTTGCAGGGCAGTGGCGCTGATCTCATAACCGAATGACATGTATTGCTTTGTGGACAGGCCAAACTCATTGGGTCTCTTCAGTCTGCCACGAACCTCACCGGGTAGATCGATGCCACTAAGAATTCCAAAGCCGAAATCGCGCACATACTTGTAGAATACTCTGTCATCAAGCTTTTGAGCGAGAGTTGCAAACACAACGTTTGAAGATTGCTCCAAGGCACCTCTGAACGTGGTCTGTCCAACCGGATGATCATCCTTGATTTGTGAGCCCCCTGCCGCTAGTAAGACCCCAACACCACCATCTACTTTATCATCCGGTGCAAGCTTCCGTTCTTCCAAAAGTGCGGCTGCGGTGATGGCCTTCATCGTTGAGCCCGGCTCATATTGATCAGTTACGGCACGTATCCTGATAGCATCATCACTAGCCTTATACAATCGGTTGGGATCGAACGATGGGAACGATGCCATCGCGAGAATCTCCCCTGATGACGGCTCGATTGCGATAACAGTTCCTGATAGAGCCCCGGACTCACTAACTCCACGCGCGAGTTCTTGCTCCGCAACTCGTTGAAGTTCGAGGTCGATCGTTAACTGAAGCCCCCTTCCATTCTTTGGCGCCTCGCGTTCCGGATCTACACCCGGACGAAGTCTGCCGCGACCGTCTCGCTGCATCACCACAAATCCGCTTTGACCTCGAAGGAGTTCGTCGTAGTATAGTTCAAGGCCGGTAAGACCATTGTTATCAACGTCCGTTGTCCCAATAAGCTGCGCTGCGAGTGGTCCATGCGTAAAGGAGCGTTTAGGCTCTTTTACGCGAATCAGGCCTCTGTCACGAATTGTGTCGAGGACTGGGAACATGACAGTGTTAACACCCCTAGCCAACCAAACAAACCGACCTTGAGCGCCCCGTAAACGCTCGAGATATACTTGTGCTGATTCATCCGCTGCCGCGGCGAGCAGTTGGGCACACATCTCCGGATGCTCGATCATCGATGGATCGGCTGCGAAAGATGTAGTCCTCATCATTGTTGCAAGATCTCTCATCGATCTATCAACGAGTCTACCACGCTCTGCCCGAAGTGCAACCTTACTCTCGTATTGCTTTTTGGCGAGATCGCGATACCCTGCACCGTTAACAACTTGTACCCAGAACAGTCGGCCCACTATCAGCATAAACGCCAGTGAGAAAACCAACGTGAGCAGTCCGGCCTTCCATCTGATCGGCTCATATGTGGGCGCTTGCACGTTCACGGCTTAGCCTTTTCTTCCAATACAGTCGGTGCCTTTGGTGGCGGAATGAGTCCGAGCTTTTCTTGGGCGATTCGAGTAATTCTATCAGCAGACTGCAAACGATATGATTCGGTACGAAGACTCTCATTCACTGTGCGAAGAGAGTCGATCGTGCGCTGCAATACATCTGTCTCTACCAAGAGCTTCTTTACGCCGATCACATTACTAACGTAAAGCACCGTTGATACTGCACTCACAAACACGAGAGCAAATATGCTCCAGCGGTTAAGCAGTCTACGTTGTTTAACGAGTACCTGAGGCTCCTTCGTTGGAAGCAGTTCCTCATCCTTCAGATCCGGAATGGTACTCCGTACTGCCATTATCGGACTTCTGCTCCCGGACCAACCGCAGGATCAGCCGGCATGACCAATGAGAGAACACCCTCTGCATTTGATGCTGCTAACACCATACCCTGAGACTCCATTCCCATCAGCTTTGCAGGCTTAAGATTAGCTACAACAACAATGGTCTTACCAATGAGATCGTCTGGGGCATAATGCTTTGCGATGCCAGCAAGGATCTGACGACGTTCCGTGCCAATGTCTACCTGAAGTTTCAGTAGCTTCTCAGATTTAGGAACACGTTCAGCCTCCACAACAACAGCTGTGCGTAGCTTCACTTTTGCGAAGTCATCAATTGTAATTATCCCCGTTGCAGGCTCTTCCACAACCGGATCAAGTTTGGCCACTTCACGTTCTACCACTTCGTTCTCCACCTTCGTAAATAGTATCGATGGTGTGGCAAGGGGCTCACCAGCTACCAATTGAAAATCATGAGAGTGTGACCATACATCCACACCGACGGTGTTCTGTTTCGGCGAACCAACGTTCACGGGAACCCCGAGCATTGTCTGCATCGCAGAGGCAGCCACCGGACAAAACGGTGCAAACACAATTGATAGTGTGCGGATCACCTGAAGACAAACAAACATCGTAGCAGCGCAGTCGTCCACGTCGGAGGCGACACTCTTCCAGGGGGCTTTATCATTGAAATATTTGTTTGCTGCACGTGCAATATTCATTGCCCCGGTTGCCGCATCACGAAAGCGATAGGCATCGAGATTCATCGCAACTGCATTATGACCATCCCTGAGCGCATCCAATAACGCGATCTCATGTGGTCCGTTTTCAAACCCCGCAGGTAGAGCCGGCACTTGACCATTGAAGTTCTTGTGCACGAATTGCATTACACGGTTTACATAGTTGCCTAGGATGGCCGCAAGCTCGTTGTTTGTGCGTGCTTGATAGTCCTTCCATGTAAAGTCACTATCCTTTGTCTCGGGCATGTTCATCGTTAACACATACCGAGCAATGTCCTTGTGTTGTGCTTCCGGAAAGGCGTCCAGGTACTGCAGTACATCAATAGCCCAGTTACGACTCTTAGAGAACTTTCGTCCCTCAAGATTCAGAAACTCGTTCGCCGGAACATTCTGCGGAAGTATGTACCCTTCGTCATGGCGCGTGTTGAGAAGAATGGGAAAGATGATCGTGTGAAACACGATGTTGTCTTTACCCAGAAACGCAGTGTACTCAGTCTGAGAGTCACACCACCAACGCTGCCAGTCATTTGGTTTGCCTTCGTTGATAGCCCACTGCTTGGTGATGGAGATATACCCGAGTACCGCCTCAAACCACACATAGAGAACCTTGCCTTCGGCTCCGTCAATGGGAACAGGGATGCCCCACTTCATGTCTCGCGTTGCGGAGCGCTCTGCTAGTCCTTGCTTCAGCCACGAGCGGCTTTGCTGGAGAACGTTATCCTTCCACTGTCCGGCGTGCGACTCAATATATTCTTCACACCATTGTTGAAACGCATCCAGCCTGAAATACCAATGTTTGGTTTTGCGGACAACGGGCGTCTTTCCACTGATGAGAGAGCGGGGACTCTTTAGATCAAGCTGATCATAATAGGCACCACAATTGTCGCACTGATCGCCACGAGCCTTGTCGTATCCGCAATTTGGACAAATGCCTTCCACATAACGGTCAGGAAGAAAGATCTTTGATTCGTCATCATAGAACTGATCTGCATCGCGCTCAGTTAGGAGCCCCTTTTTCAACCAGATCGTAAAGAACTCTTGAGCCGTTGCAGCATGAATCGGATTAGAAGTGCGGCCATAGAGATCGAATTCGATGTCTAGCCCCATAAGCGCTCGGGCGTTTGCCTCGTGGTAGCGATCAATCACTACTTGTGGCGTGACGCCTTCTTTCTCAGCAGCGATGGTGATTGCCACACCATGTTCGTCAGAACCGCAGATAGATAGAGTTTCACGTCCGCGTAAACGACAATACCGTGCGTAAATGTCTGCGGGCAATGTAGAACCAACCACGTTGCCGAGGTGCGTTACGCCGCTTGCGTAGGGAAGTGCCGATGTAATGAGGTAACGTTTCATTCGAACATCACGATCTCAGTTGCTATGCGAGTAGCTGTAGCCTCGTCTGTGAGTTTTCTGATGAGCATCAGTGCAAACTCAAAGGCCGTTCCCGCACCCCTGCTGGTTACAATATGCCCCTCAACTGCTACACGATCGAGCGTGTATGCATACGGTGCGAAAACACTTGCTGTGCCCGGGTGAGACGTGACGACTGCTCGTTTCGGAAGAAGTCCATACTCATGAAGAACAACAGGCGCCGCACATATCGCACCGATAAGTCCCTTTTTGAGGCTATGTCGTTTGATGATGTGCTCAAGCGCATGATTGTTGATGAAGTTCGAGACACCTTGTTCTCCACCCGGAAGCACTATGGCATCGAAATGGTCATCGTCCGTGATCTCGTCAATGTGCACATCCGGCACGATACGAACACCTCGTGAACAAACAATAACATCGCCCTCGCCGGCCACAACCACGTTCAACGACGCACGTCGAAGCATGTCTATGATGACAACGGCTTCCATCTCTTCAGTGCCGTTCGCGATTGGAACGAGAACTTTTTTCATTGACTAATCTTTATCTGCCGCCGCGGGTTGCGTCGCGGATGGTGAATTGAGATCCGGGCGCCTGATCTTACCACCTTCGTGAGCGGTAAGTCCTATCTGCACAAATGCACCGATGGCTACAACGAGAAAGATGATCGAGAGCAGTGATGCCCTTGAGTGCTGTTTCCACTGGGTGTACAAGCTGGCTGCAGCAATAGCAGCAGCTCCAAGCATGAACCATAGTGATACTTTGGCCATGTCTTCATGAGATTCGATGACGTCCTCGCTGATACCGGCAATGTTCTCAATGCGTTCTTCAGCTCCCTCGCCTGTGAGATACGTTGGAATAACGGCAAGAGACATAGCAATGTACACGGCAAGGCCTGTGGCGCGAACAGCGCTGTTCTTCAACACAAAACCAATGATCACAACCAGAAGTGCAACAGATGCACCGATGACCGGTACGTGATTAAAAAACAAGTGAATCTGTAACTCGTTCATAACTACTCCCATTCGATGGTGGCAGGGGGCTTCGACGATATGTCATAAACCACTCGATTGATTCCTCGAACTTCATTGATGATTCTGTTGCTCATCCGAGCAAGGACCTCATACGGCATGTGATACCAGTCTGCCGTCATTCCGTCAGTACTCGTTACGGCACGAAGACCGCATACACTCTCATACGTGCGCTCATCGCCCATAACGCCTACTGTGCGAACGGGGAGCAACACCGCAAAAGCCTGCCAGATGTCGTTGTAGAGTCCTGCGTTACGAATCTCTTCGAGATAGATCTCGTCGGCGGCTCTGAGGATTTCGAGCTTCTCGCGCGTGATCGCTCCGGGGATGCGAATCGCAAGGCCGGGGCCTGGGAAGGGATGTCGTTCAACGAACCACCCGGGAATACCAAGTTCCCTTCCTACGGCACGAACTTCATCTTTAAAGAGTTCGCGGAACGGTTCAATGAGCTTGAGGCTCATCTTCTCTGGCAGGCCACCAACGTTATGATGAGTCTTGATTGTCGCAGAAGGACCCTTTATGCTCACCGATTCAATCACATCCGGATACAGCGTGCCTTGTGCGAGAAACTTGGCATCGGCGAAATTCTTGGCTTCAATCTCGAAGAGATCTATGAACGCACCACCGATGATTTTTCTTTTGCGTTCCGGATCTTCAACGCCGTTGAGGCGACCAAGAAACATGTCTGTGCCATCAACAAGATCAACGGTCATGGAGAAGTGCGATTTGAACATCTCAATGATGTTCTCACTCTCGCCTTTACGCATGAGTCCACTATCGATGTGAATGCAATGCACCTGATTACCGATTGCCTTGTGTAGCAATACGGCCGCAACCGTAGAGTCAACGCCGCCACTCAGTGCGCAAATGACCCCTCCGTCACCTACCGTAGCTCGTATCTCCGCAACAGCGGCGTCAATAAATGACGTTGCGTTCCATGTAGGAGCACATCCACAGATCGATATTGCGAAATTTCGGAGGATCGTTTTGCCCTCCGGCGAGTGGTGTACTTCAGGGTGGAACTGCACTCCCCATATTCTGCGCGAGGCATCACGAATGGCGCAGATGCCAGCGTTCTCCGTATGTGCGATGCGTTCAAAACCCGGTGGCGTTACGGTAATGTGATCACCGTGACTCATCCAAACTTGAGTTGTTGAGTTCATGCCCTTGAAGAGATCACTCGTATCGTCGATCTCTAACATTGCCCGACCAAACTCGCGACGGGCAGCTTTATCTACTACTCCTCCAAGCTGATGAGCGACTAACTGCAGGCCATAACAAATACCCAAGACCGGGACACCGATGTTAAAAACATCGAAGTCAGGAATGGGAGCCCCTTCTGCGTATACACTTGATGGTCCACCGGAGAGGATAACTCCTTTCGGCGATAGCTCGATGAGTGATTCACGAGAAATGGTGTACGGATGGATCTCAGCGTATACACCCACTTCGCGCACTTTGCGCGCGATAAGCTGCGTGTACTGAGAACCGAAGTCGAGAATGATGATACGCTCTGCGTGTGTCATAGTGCAAAGTTACCACCTACACCGTCCGCCACGGTACACGCGCTCAATGCTCGAGATAGTCGAGTTCTTTCCCGTATGTCTCTTTGATAAAGATGAGACCAACGAAGGCTATTATGAGTGATACGCAACCAACGATGATGGCGCCTGAGACAAGCGGCTGACCGGTCAACAAAATTGAGTCACTTTTTCGCAGCGCGGCAAACATGAGCAACGCAGGCATCAGCCCACCCCGAACAACGTTCGGAATCGTAGTGGCCACTGTGGCCCGCAGATTTGTGCCAAACTGTTCGGCCGCCGTTGTCACAAAGACGGCCCAATATCCCGCGGAAAAACCTAGCGCAGCAGTTTGTAGGTACGTTAGGTATGCGCTCTTGGCTGGGGTAAAGAGATACCATGCCACGGTACCTGTGGTCATAAGGGGAAAGACCAGGATCGTGCGTCTACGGCTCTTAAGGAACTGACTTAGGAGTCCACTAACAAGGTCTCCAGAGGCCAATCCTACATAGGCCCACATTACGGCTTGCCCGGCAACAACATCGAGGGAGCCCCCTCCCTCCTTTGTGAACTCCGGGGCGAATGTTACGAGGATACCGATCACAAACCATATCGGCACCCCAATCGCTACGCTGCTCAGATAGGTCCCCAGTCGGTGCTTTTTAAGGATCATGAGGATATTGCCGCGAGCCACAGGTGAGTCTTCCATCCGATTAAACATCCCTGACTCTCGAACCCGAACGCGCATGACAAGCAGGCAGAGGCCCATTACGCCCCCTATGATGAAGGCTACCCGCCAATCAGACATCTGATGCACCACATAGGCTCCTACGGCCCCTAGAATACCCATAGAGGCTACAATGGTTGTCCCATAGCCTCGAGAGTGCTTGGGCATTACTTCGCTGACTAATGTGATGGCAACGCCCAGTTCACCGGCCAGGCCGACACCTGAGAGGAACCGAAAGGCAGCGTACATCGGCACTGTGGTCACGAACGCATTTGCGATGTTCATTATCGAATACATCAGGATACTTCCGAGGAGGACCGAAAGTCTACCGCGCCTATCAGCCAGAACCCCAAAGAGTAAGCCCCCTAACAACATCCCCACCATTTGAGCATTGAGAATGATCTCGCTCGCATCCTGCAGCTGAGAGGGCAATACACCAATGGCTCTCAGAGATTCCGGGCGGACAATGGAGAAGAGGATGAGATCGTAGATATCCACGAAATACCCCAGCCCACAAACCAGCACTGTAAGCCAGATTCGTGAGGAGACGTCAGATGTTTTGGAGGGTTGGACCATGGGGAGGACAGGTGAGGTCAAAGTGACTTCGGACCAAAGGCATTGGGAAGCAGGTCATTGAGCGAAAACCATACGTCGTTCCTGTCGGGTGTTGTACAGAGGATCAACATATTGGGGGAGCACTCATGGAGGACCTGGCGACATGCTCCACAGGGCGATGCTGCGCTCTTCCCGTCAGTGACAACAACGCACAGATCGAGATCTCTCTTACCGGCAACCGTAGCCGCAGCCACAGCTGCTCGCTCAGCACAATTGGTGAGTCCATAGCTTGCATTTTCTACATTGCAGCCTACATGGACTCCACCGTCAGTGTCGACCACCGCGGCACCTACAAGAAAGTCCGAGTACGGAGCATATGCATGTGTTCTTGCAGCCAGTGCCGCAGCAACGGCTTCTTCTATGATCTTTTGGTCTAGCTCTCTTTTCATTTTGCCAATCTACGTATGGATTATTCACGTTCGCTTCTTCGATGGTATCGGAAAAACTCTCGGGACTTTCCGTGGCGAACGGCCGATACGGATCCGTACGTTGTGCTGGTGTCTGAGACGATGCTTCAGCAGACGCAGACATCTCGAGTAGCGGAGGCGCTCCCTCGGTTCCTTGCAGTCTTTCCAACTATTCAGGATCTTGCTCGGGCAAGCAATGCCGACGTTATTCGACAATGGCAGGGCATGGGATACAACTCACGTGCGCTGCGTCTTCGAGACGCCGCACGATCTATCGTAGAACTACATGGAGGGGTGGTTCCTTGCGAAATGGGGCTTCTGCGCGCCCTCCCCGGTGTTGGTCCGTATACTTCTGCTGCGATCATGTGCTTTGCGTTCAATAAACGTGTTGTAGTGCTTGATGTAAATGTGCGGAGAGTGTACTCCCGGATACTCGCTCGGCAGAAAACGACACTTGATCTGGAACTTGACGAAACGCTGATTCCTTTTGCCGAGCAGCTTATCCCCGCGCGCAATGCGTCCGCCTGGCATCATGCGGTTATGGATCTTGGCGCAACTATATGCACTGCACGGGCACCCAAGTGTGGAGTCTGCCCACTTGCCGAACAATGCCCTTCACATGATATGCTCATTCCAATGACACGTCCGCGAAGAACCGAACCAACATTTCGTGGCGAGCCTCAGCGAATCTGGCGCGGCAGGTTCATTGAGGTGTTGAGAAAGATAGATGGTCGATCGTATACGAGTATTTCCAAGCTGTTTACCCTTGCCGCTGGAAGCCCCTTGCAGAGGAGCGAGCATGAGTGGTATCAACAGACTCTTCAGCGACTTACGTCTGATGGACTTATCGTGGGAACATCTAAGGGTGTGCGTCTAGCCGACTAGAACGTGTATGACAGTCCGGCTGAGAAGATGTTGAACGTGCTCACGCTATAATCGAGAGCGATGCGCATTGGCCCATATGCAAATGATGCACCGATGGTCCACTTTACGTTGGTATTCTGTGCCGTTACGATTGATGTCTGCGGTTTCTGATCGCCGGGCTGTTCCGGAGTAGGCACAGCCGGCTCACCCACTGGCGGTTTCGGCAAAAGTCCAAGCTCAATCTGAGTCTCCTGGGGCAACACGTACGTATACGTGCTTGTGACGGAAATCTTCTCAAGTGAGATTCCCGTATAGATGTCGAGCATCTCCCACAGGTTCTTACTAGCATGAATGTTGCCGCTGAATATCGTAGCATCGGCATCCAGTTTGGACTCCGTGAATCCAACGGTGTTTCGAAGCCACGTACCCTGATAGACCCCTTGTATGGCAAGATCAAACCAGCGCTCAGGGAAATACTGTGAGAGACTATGCTTAATGCCGATCCCCCAGAACGAAAACTTGCCCACATTGGGATCGAACTCCACCGGAGGCAAATAGCGAATGAGTAACTCTGTTCCGTAGAAGGATCCGATTTCGATCTGGGGAACCGCAGCGATGATCTTCGTCATGTTAACGCCAGGAGGCAGCGTTAAAAACCCAACCAGATTCACGTTTGTCAAGAGTGCGTCAAGACCCGCCTTTCCTGCGCTATCGAGCAGCTTGTATTCGGGTCTATTGTGCAGAACGGTCAACAACTGTTGATTAGTTGGAAGAAGAACCTTGTTGTTTGGCCTGTATCCAAATAGCGTTGCTGCACTATCAGGAACAACAATGTAGCCACTGTCCTGTGCGTCACGAAAGAGTTCCTGCACCAACATTGTAGCAAGTCCTAGCGTGTCAGAGTAGAGAGGCCCGATCTCATATGTGGGACCGCTCTGTCCGATCACGATCTTCCCGTACTTCGCTAATTCTACGACGACATTCACGCGCGGTCCAAGGTCGATCCGTGGTGTATACCACCGTTGATCTTCATTGATATATCCCACCATCCCATTTACGCTCACACGTACATATGGTCTGTCAACCGATCTTGGAACATAGGCCCGGTCATAAAATCGTGCATTGGAGGTGGCATTGATCGTGTTCACCATCGGCTGTATATACGGAACAGCGTTACTCTCAAAAAGATCCTTGAGAATAGCACGCGTGAGATCAACAGCAAGCGGATTGTAATACTGTGCCTGCACAGACACGGCACTGAGTAACAAGAACGCTATAGTAAGTGGCTTCTTTAGCATTACTTATGATAGAAGCTTTTTGCGGATGATAATGTAGATAGGAGCAGCTATCATCACAATGAGTATAAGACCTATAAGATCGAGCGCAAGTGAGAAAACATTCCTGATCAGCCACCATGCCACCTTCAAAACAAAGTAGCCGATCGCCAGCGCGAGAATAATAGCGAGTATCTTTTTGAAATTCATGGTCGTTGCAATTCGTTTAACATTGAAGCTAGTTGGTGCGCCGCCTCGCGACGCTCATACTTGACGATCTCACGCGCAAACGGTTGCATGATTTGCTCGCCCCGTTTCCATCGATCAAAAAACATGCCGAGGATCTCGGCTATGCCATTCACGTCACTTTGTGATGCACTCAGACCCGCTTTTGTTTCTATCAAAAGGGCCTCTATTGCACTATTCCGCGGTGCGAGTGCGATGATCGGGCGACCGATTCCGAGATATTCATAAACCTTGCCGGGCACGATCTCAGCGCTCTCCTTTGCGTCATCCACTATAAGCAGAGAGGCCTCACTTGACATCACAAAGCCGATGCTTTCTTCATGAGGAACATAGCCAACGATCTCGATTGAGGGGGCGAATCTCGAGGCACGAAGCATCGTGAGAACCTCGTCGCCAAAGCGCCCCACAAATCGCACGCAAATGTCGGGCGGTGCTATCACGCCTCTCTCCGCCAACATGTCGAGAGCATCAAGAAATGCCTTTGGCGTCCTACGTCCGTACATTGAACCTGTATACGTAATTGTGAAGCGATCGTTTCGTACGTATGCAACAGATGGGAAGTCGGAGGCGTCAAATCCATTCGGGACGTGTCGAAATTTGGTTCGGTCAAGTTTTGGATACTTCCGTATCGCGTCATCAATGATACCTACCCACGCACATTCAATGAGATCGGCTTCGGCGAATACAGATCGTTCTAACGATTTGTCGATCATAGCTGGCAAGAACCAACGATCGGGGGTTGTGAGAAACTCCGTCCACGGATCTCGAAAACCCGCTACCCATGGAAGCCCGGTGCGTTGCTTGATCTTCCTAGCGATAAGCGCACAGGTATATGGAGGAGACGAACTGTAGATTGCCTGTATGTCGTGGTCTTTCACGAGCTCCAGGCCTTTCTTGACAGCGGTCAGAAGCCACGCAACACGAGCGTCTGGAATGAAGAAGGTAGCTCGGATCCACTCAGCAAGTTTCTCTTTCCATCCTTTTCTCTCTGATGCAGATTTGTTGACATTGACGTCAATCGCAGTCCCCTTGCTTCCCATGAACCGACGATACAGTTGATATGGTTCTAAGATCGGCACTCGGATCACTGACACATCTGATGGGATCTTCGCAAGAAGTGATTCGTCACGTGCAGGGAAGTCTCCATTCTCAACAGTTAAGACGATAGGATTCCAACCCGCTTCGCGTAGGTAGGTAACGTGCTTTAAAACGCGTTGAACACCGGGCCCGCCTCCCGGCGGAAAGTGATAGGCGATAACGAGGACGGACTTCATGCAGGCAGTTGCAGGACAAATGCAGCTTCCATCGCGAGCGAGCGTACGAATGGAAGCATCTTCAACGAGGTAATCTCAAAGCTTGGAATAGGCATCTCATACTTCCAGCGAAACACGGGCCGAAGCGCAAAGTACCGTTCATCACGTACAATCAATCCGGCGGCCAGGGCAGCTTGTATGACACCTTTTGCTGAGCACCGTATTTGGTGTAGGCGCTCGATCTCTTCTTGGTTCACTGGGTCGCCTTTACGCACAAAGCCGCTGAAGATCTTCCAAGGAAGCAGATGAAGAAACGGAATACCTCCCGCAGGCGTGCTCATGAGTTGCTGGTGACCACCAAAGGGTGATGTGTACGGAGGGAACGTCACTATCACTGCGCCACCTGGTTTCAACAACCGTGTGATATTGCGAAGAGCGATCATGGGGTCGTCGAGGTGTTCAATAACGTCACGAAGAATTACGAGATCAAATCGACGTTGCCATTCGCCTGGAATGTCTTCGTAGATCACATCGTGCTGAGTAAACTCCATTGGCAAGCCTAGTCTTTGCCACAATGGTGCACTGATCTGCGTCAGGAGAGCCCCTTGAATGTCCGTGCCCAGCGCAAACGACGCACTCCGTTCGGCAAAAGCAGCCAAAACACCACCCTCCGCACAGCCGATCTCACAGACTGCCGCATTATCGCGCATGAGTCCCAGCTTGGTCAGCCACGGGATGAGCGTGTGAACCGCCAAGCGGTATTGCATACGCACGTTGCGAGACGTGCGCGGGTGGAGATCGAGCGCTGAGGCTCGGCTGGCGAGATCATGATGTATGGGGCTCATGGAACGTCAAAGATAGCACCGAGCGCGACCGTATCTTTGCACACCCTTTATGAAGTACTCCATTGTTATTGCCGTATTTAACCGGCCAGACGAGCTCAGTGAGCTCCTCGAGAGTTTAGCTCAGCAAACATTCAACGACTTCGAAGTTATCGTTGTTGAGGACGGCTCTTCCGTGAGGGCCGAGGAGGTCTGTGCCCGGTTTGGATCGAAGCTACAGATCGATTATTACTACAAAGAGAACAGTGGACCGGGTCCCTCTAGAAATTACGGCTGCCGCCGTGCCTCGGGCGACTACTTCTTGTTTATTGACTCTGATTGCACGGTGCCTTCTCAATACCTTGAGGTGGTCGACTTTTCCGTGTCATCTCTGGGTTTAGATGCATTCGGTGGACCGGATCGGGAACACGAGCGATTCTCGCCGATACAAAAGGCTATCAGCTTTGCAATGACTTCTGTTCTCACAACAGGTGGTATTAGGGGAGGGGCCCGACGAGTGGGAGGAGCTTTTCATCCTCGCTCGTTCAACATGGGAATTTCGCGCGCGGTTTTCAATGCAACGGATGGCTTCGCTACAATGCGTTTTGGCGAGGATGTAGAGTTTAGCATTCGCATGATCATTATGGGCTACAATGTTAAGCTCATCCCCGATGCCTGGGTCTACCACAAGCGAAGGACGGACTTCTCAAAGTTCTTCAAACAGGTTCATAACAGCGGCATCGCTCGGATCAATATTTCGCTACGTCATCATGGCACGTTGAAGCTCACACACTTCTTCCCAACTGCTTTTACTCTGTACTTAGCGTTCGCACTCGTCGATACAATCATTGTACCCTATGGATGGGCCACCTTTGTGCCGCTGGCCATCTACACCCTAGCTCTCTTCTTACAAGGATTTGTGCGATACCGTTCCATCCTTCTCGGAGTTAGCTGTATTGCAGCTTCATATGTGCAACTCATCGGCTATGGCACTGGCTTCATTCGGGGACTCGTCTTACGAGTCATTCTCAACAGACCGGAGCAAGGGGCTTTTGAGGAGACATTTTACAAGTAGGCGGTAGACAACCGCGATGCCCATTGTGCTAGAGACGCACTTGGATCATGAACGTGAAGCTCATGTGGTAAAGTATGCCCTCACCTGATTCATTGAGCGACGTTGGTGTAAGAAGCTCTCCACGCCCACCTTCAGACGTTGGCCGTGTGTCTCTACCGATAAAATTCATTCCACCCCAGCCAACACTTGTGTTCACAAAGACCGGGTAGTAAATCTCGCCTTCGATTCCAAGCCTAGCAAGGGCTCCAAGACGCCACGCCGATGGTTTACCGTTCGTTACTCTTGTGTTTGTGATCGCCTCGCCGTTGACGATCGTAGTACCTGTGGATGTGATCGTGTTGTCGCCTACATTAAGAAGACGTGCCTCTACACCTACATATGCCCTTGCGAACGCCCAGGGGAACTCCACAAAAGACCATTCAAAACCCGTTAGGGCTGTCCAAAGCACATTTTCGTGGGTTACCCGCAACTTATAGAGGTTTCCGTTGATCGCCTGGGTACCCTTATAGGAGTAATAATCAACACCGATTGGAATACGAAATTTCTTCTGCTTGTCAAGGTCAGCGTACGCGCGAAAGCCCCAACCGATTTGTGCGCCGTCGAATGCGCCCCCAAACGTATTTGTTGTGCTAGAGGTATCCTCTCCACCAGCGATACGATAGACAGCAGGGTTATCGTTTGTGATCCAATCTGTGGAAAGACCCGTAGCAACGCGGAAGCGAACCTGCGCTTCTGCCGAGACCGCTAGACAAGTAGTAATGGCTACAACGATTAGATATAGATGGCGGTTCATGGTGAAATGACAATACAATTGAGTTTAGGTTACGTCAAACGCTCACGAACGCTAAATCGCTGGTGCTCAAGATTATTCTTCACTATGAGTTCACCAACGAGTCCAATAGAAATCAGCTGGACACCAACAATGATCATGGCTATGCCAAACAATGCGAGGGGGCGATTGCTCAACGAAGTGTGACCAAGGAACCACTCCACTACGAGATACATGTCTGTGACGAAGCCCACAATTGCAAACATTGAACCCACTGTTCCAAAGAAGTGCAAGGGGCGTTTAATATACCGAGTTGTAAAGATCACAGTAAGAAGATCTAGATAGCCTTTGAGAAAGCGACTTACTCCAAACTTTGATGATCCAAACTGACGGGCTCTATGTTGCACTGGAATCTCCGTTACGCGGAATCCTTCCCAGTGTGCCAGTGCAGGGATATATCGGTGCATTTCGCCATAGACCTGGACGCTGTTCACCACATCTCTACGATAGGCCTTGAGACCACAATTGAAGTCATGTAGTCGTATTCCACTCATCCTTGAAGTGACCGTGTTGAAGAGCTTGGACGGTATTGTTTTATGCCACGGGTCGTGCCGCTTTCTCTTCCAGCCAGATACCAAGTCGTAGCCTTCTTCGAGCTTGGCGATCATCGCAGGTATCTCTGCCGGATCATCTTGCAGGTCAGCGTCCATAGTGATCACGATGTCGCCCTTGCTCTCAGCAAAGCCGATTGCAAGTGCTGCGGATTTGCCGTGATTCGTTCTAAACCGAATTGCCTTGAATCGATTATTACGCGTATGAATATCTTCAATTACGCGGAATGAGTCATCGGTAGATCCATCATCGATAAACAGAACCTCATACCGTCCGCGTGATATGCGTTCCAATACACTCTCGAGTTGCTTAGAAAGCTCAGGTAGTGACTCTGCCTCATTCAAGAGGGGAATGATCACCGAAATAGACGAGCTAACCAGCTGATCAGCACGTGTTCTTCTATCGTTTCGTTGGTTTGAATACCGGGATTGATCACCGGACCGCTGTTCTTGGTGAGGATGTGACCTGCGTTGGTTAGGGTTGCGTTGCTCTGTTCTCTCTGGTCTGTTTGGTCGAGCATCCTCGTGGCCTGCCTCCAACTGACCTTGTGCAGGCTGGTCCGATTCCACATGACCTTGCGTCTGGGCCGTAACGTTGGAACCGCCCGAACGTCTACGTGATCTGCGCCTTCGCTGTGGTCTATCCCCTTGTTGTTCTTCACTCATTACAATCAACCTTTTCTTGCGTACTTGAAGTTACTGTCGTACAACAGTTCTATGCACCACGGTACCGTTTGGCTGCAGTACTACGGCAACATAAAGGCCACTAGCAAAGCTTGACAAATCGATCCACTGCCGAGGAGATGTGGCCTCTGTCTTTGCCACAAAAGCCCCTTGCACATCAATCATTGAGATTATGGAGCCTGGCTCTACTTCATCAAGGAAAAATCCGTCTGTAGTTGGATTCGGATGCAGCGAGATGTTTGAAGGCACTGCGTCTTCATTAACCCCGGTAGTAGTGCCGTTATACCAAACGAGAAGCTTTAACCGTGTTATGGCTGGATTGTCCGTTGTAAATGACGTACCTGGCTCAATCTTGACCTTGATAAAATTGTCTGGGAAGTCCGTTAGCGCATCAACCAGATACGCGGAGTCCACAAGTTCGGGAAGGGGGCTCTTCCAACTAACTTCTAACTTACCGCCGGTCCACAGAATATTAACATCATAGTCCTCTCTGAAGCGCACACCAGCCTTCATCTTTCGAATGTCTTTCGGGCTCAGCCATAGGTATTCAACTGATGGCGGGACAGTGTAGACGAAATAGACACCGGCAGGAGGTGGAATAGATGGGATCTCTCGCTCGCCCAATAGTGTATCCACGTCTGCAGTTGCCCTAGGATGGGCAGCAAACGTAAAGTTGAATGCCTTGCGCTCAGTAGGAAGTACATTCACAAATGTCATTGGGAACTCAACGAGCTGCGATGCAGCTGAGTACACCATCACGAATGAGAGGACACCTACAAACGCGAGTTTATTCATACGACACCTACCGTGAACAAAAAAGGGCAGCAGTTACCTGCTGCCCTTTCTTTGAATTTACATTACCGTTTAACGGACAACTGAAACCGAGCTCATCGCCGTGATGCCGTTAGACGAGACCTTTACGATGTAGCGGCCTTGAGCAAGCGTTGCTGTATTCAGATCGAAACCGTAGATGCCTGCGGTCTTCTCTTCATCAACTACTGTTGCTACAAGTTGACCAACTGCGTCATAAACGCCAACCGTTACGCGACCAGCCTGAGGCACAGTTACGTTAACCATACCAGTCGTGCTTGTCGGATTAGGTGAGACGGAAACCGTAAGAGCGGTAACATCTGCATCTTGTCCGAGAAGGCGGAGGTAAGGTGTGCGTGAATCTGTGATGGTGATCGTGTTATTACGGCCAGAGACGAGAGTTCCAAGCACTGCACCCGAGATAGGGTTCGTGACAACATATGAACGACCAGGGTTGTTCACTGTTACCGTGATTGGGAATGTAGCACCTTGGAGTTGAATCAGCGGGCTAGCTTCGTCGTTGATGTACGTTTGATCAGAGAAACGAACGTCGAACAAGTTGTTTGGTGGAAGTGGTGGCAACTCAAACACATTACGCGTTTCAAGTGAACCCTGCTGTGCAACAAACACATCGCCAACGTTCTCTGCGTTGTCGCTGATCGTCACACGCATTGCATTTGCCTTCACTGTCTCACGTACACCTGAGAAGTTTACGCCACTCTTACCGAGCGTGCCGCAGCACATGGCTAGGTATGCTTGGCCACTCATCTTCATCCAATAACCTAGACCAGGCTGGATTTCTGTTACAGCTTGGTATCCACGGTTAGTAACGTATCCATAGATGTCACCAATGATAGCAGGGAAGGCACCTGTTCCGAATGGAAGCAAGGAAACGTTCTGCGTCGATGTTGGTGATGACAACGAACCGATTGTGTTCCAACCTTCGTAAACACGTGTTGGGTAGCTCTGATCGTTGATATTGCGGATACGTGAACCAGCGACGGTTTTGTCAACTTGTTCTGAATACTTCACGAAGTAACCTACACCCGGGGCAAGATTTGTTTCGTTAGTCTGGTACGAGTTCTGAGCAAAACGAATTGGGATATTCAGAGCATTCTTAAACACATCTTTCCAGTAGCTCGATGACGGATTAACAGGGACGGAAAGAAGATTCCAACCCTTGTTGATGACCGGGAACTGAGCTACCAATGGAAGAGTGTACTCGATAACGAAGGCGTCGATGTCAGCATCACGAATTGTGAATGACTGTCTCGTTCCACCAACAACTGTACCTTGGCGCATGTCGACGTTGAAACGTGTTCCGTTCAGGATATCACGGATGAACAATTGCGAACCTGGAGTAAACTCATCAGTGTTCCACGCAACAACTACTGGGTAGTTCAAATTGCTACCAGCATTGAACTTACATGTGTAAAGGATAGTAGTGTCAGTGTAGATCGAACGGATATCGCGCGAAGCACCCTTAGGACGTTGTGCCGTTGCTGTCCAGAGATCACCAAGACCATACTGGTAGATGTCTGCACCGGTTTTATCCTTAGGATACCAACGAGCGCCAAACGAGTTAACAGGCGTTGTATAGACTGTTTCTCCAAAGAGGGTATCGACCAAGTCTGTAGCACGATTTCCAACACCAAAGGTGATGAAAGTACGTTCGATTGGATTGTTGGAGTTACGAATGTCAAGCGTTACACCGCGTCCAAGAAACTCCTGGCCACGCTTCCAGTTGTTGTTTTCATCAAAAACGTTCGGCTCGTACGGGGTGCGGAAATAGATGAACGTGACTTTTACGCGAACAGGTGAAACGTCGAGTGACGTTGACTTGAACGAGAGGTAGCCTACATACGTACCACAAATTTCTTGATCGTCTCCGTTTGGAAGTTCATTTGGGTCACAGAGAATACGGAAGTTCAAGTCACGTTGACCAACTGTTGGATCACCAAATGGCGTCACACCGAGTGTCGTTCCAAGGATACCCTTATCCATGTACTGCACATATCCTTCACGCACTGGCTGAGGGAATGGGTTGATTTCGCCTTGGCCGCCCTTAAGGAACGACTTGAATTTAAGCCACTTAGAATCAGACTGAACCATAATCTCATAGGCACGAGTACCTGTAACGGCATTGATTACATCAATGTCACGTGTTCCCATTCCATTTGGCTGATCATCGTAGTTGCTACCGTAGTCAATTGTAATTGGGTCAACTACAAACCACTTTGAACCACCTGACTGATTAACTGAGTCAACAAGGCGGAATGCTGGGTTAGATACGTTCGTGAATGACAAGCGCGGTGAAACGTCTGTTACTTCAAGCCAGATCATACCAGGCTTTGATGGACGCAGCGGATCACGAATCTGCTCTTGCCCGAGACCGTCGGTATAGTAATTGTCAACGCCACCAAGTCCTGCAAATTGGCCGGGAGCAACATCACCAGGGAATGCAAGCTCTTTACCCATCTGAAAGTCATTGTAGTACAGGGTATCGTTCGTTACGATAAGCGGTGTACGTGAGCTCTCTTGATTGATTGAAGGATTGGCAACAACCTTAAAACGCAAGTACACGAGTTCTGTGTACGGACGCTGATCGCAAGGCTGAGATGGATCTCCTGTTTGTGGAAGAGCCTTCGATGATATAGCAGTAATCATCGCACGCTTGCCACGCAAACGGTTTTGAATTGGAGCTCCGATAACACTTTGAAATGTAGTGTCACGAGCAACGAAAACGGAGTACTCGAAGTCACGACCAAGGCACCCAAGTGGAGTGAATTGTGGACCGCGGTTAGGACCGTTTTTGTCGATTCCGATTAGTTCAAGTGCAGTGCTGTCGAACTGGACCTTGAACTTAAAGCTGTAGATCGGAAACGTTTTGTACGTGTCTGTTGTACGCCAGCAGTTCTTAATGAACACGGGAACAAGTAGTTCGCGTTGCCCATTTGAACCCTGGGTTGATGTCCAGATTCGGCCGTCGGGATAGTAGGTTGTGTTCCATCCTCCGCCAGAACCTGTCAGCGAGATTGTCGGCAGCTCGGGTTTGTTCGTTTGCGCTGAAAGCACTTGCGAACCAAGGCCGATCAATGCTGCAAGCAGGAGAACAACGCCAATTTTGGCGCCGACACTCCATTGAGCATTTCGACGATTCATACGAAACTCCTCAGATGAGTTGATCAAGACATTCTTCATTTTATTTCCATTGTAACTACTCTTTTGTCGCCACAGTTACCTACAACTACATAGGCCCCTGGTGGAAGACTTTCAATTGACAAAAACGTTTCATGCTGTTTCTGTTCTCCCGTTGAGGCAACGAGTTGACCAGTAATAGCGAAGACGTTTATGCTATTCGTCTGTCCATAGTCACAATGACACCTTATGTCAAGGCCAGATACCTTGAGATTATCATTGTGTTTATCGGCAGAGGATAGAACACTTACCATTGGGTTTTCACAAATCACCGTCATACTGTCGACCAAGCCAGCCTTGACACATGAACACGTGTCTATCACGTTCATACTTGCAATTATCTCTGTTGCCACTCTTCCACGTCCCGTTCTATTGGCCAGTGACACTTCCAACTCCGGCTGCGAAACTCCCGTTTGTGTTAATGATGCTTCCGCAACACCACCATTCAAAAAGACGATACTTTCCACTGTAGCCCCTGTTGCTGTAATCCCTATCACAGAAAGCACTGCAGTATCTGCTACACTGAACCTAGCTTTCACACTTGTATTTGAAAGGTTTGGCAATCGCATGAGAACTCTAACTCTACCTATACTGTCCTTTCCATTGATCTTTGCACTGTCTGCAACGAACGATGTTCCAACGTCCATCCTAGTTCTTGCATTTGCAACTGCTGTAATTGGTTCAATCCTATATACCGTCACCATCTTCTTGAATTCACTGTTGAAGTCCATCGGCCACGGAATAGTCATCAGGTCTTCACTTGTACAAGTACCAAGAAACTCTCCTGCAATAGCAAAGAGCGGTTTATTGCCAACCATCGGATTCAGGATATTGAAGCCTGCAATTCGCATCTCGCCTCGGATAACCAAATTCATGGTTGGTCTAAAGTCAAGATTGGCGGAAAGCGTTCCTTCCGTCAACACATCAGTTGGTCTAGTGACCAGTGTGTCATACCCAATCGTAATGTCAAAGGACATGAGGCTGTCTTGAGAAGTAACTCTCCCAAGACTAGGAGCGATCAGCCACCGCTTTTCCGAAGAACATACATCAACGATTCGTTCAGATCGAATTGTCAGTGTATCCTGAGCTGTGAGGCAGCTGGCCGCCGTTAGAACGGCCAGCATACACATCACATAGTTTTTCATTTCGAAGGTCGCCAATAGTTCGATTAACGAACTACAGTGACCATACTTGACGTATTAACGCCTGCACCATCAACGCGAACAACATATGTTCCTGGCACTACTGGAGTTCCATTGGCATCTGTTCCGTTCCACGTAGCAGACAACGTTCCCACGTTAGCAGAAGCGTCGAAGATCGTACTGACAAGCTTGCCGAACGTATCGTAAATACGAACTGACACGTTACCGGCTTGCGGAAGCGTTACAGCCATAGACATATTCGAGGTTGTCGGATTAGGATAGACTGAAACAGCCGATCCAACTTCAGACTCGACCATGTTTAATGACTGTGAACCAACGATGGCCTCGTTGAACCGAATATTCGAGAAGTTAAAGATTGCCTTTTCCTTCATCGTCACGTACGCAATTGGCTGTGTTGCATCGAATGAACCGTTGCCAGCAAGAGTTACAATGTCAGAGCCATTGTCAATTGCAACAGTGTTTTTGTCATTCATGACGGGTGTAACACTAACTACGTCGGAGTTTGTTTCGAATCGAACTCCAAATGCACCAGTGTGATTACCGTTCATGTAGACAGGAACACGAATCAGTCCATTACCTACGTTTGAGCCAGTACCAAATGAAACGTTGTCAGCAAGTTTAGATACGCCAACCTTACCAAAGTCAGGGCCGGTAGTATCATTGTCATATACCCATGGTAGGTATGGTAGTCTACCGGATATATACCGCATGATCAAGCCAGCGTCATACTCTGTTGCTTCATAATAGATCTGGTTCAAACTGCTTACATCTGGAGCTTTACCACCTGTACCGTAAAGACCGTCACCCTCGTACATCACTCGTAACACTTGCTTACCAGTATTCGGGCCAACGCCCTGTCCTGGGAAGAATTGTTCTACGTCAATCGTGCGACGCCAGATGATGATTCGGCTGCCTACCATCGAGTCTCCAGAGAAATCTCTCTTAAGCTTCGTGAAGTAGTAGCGGCCAGAGTGATTAACGTCAGCCTGATACGCTTGACGCTTCCATACAGAGTCAAGTGGCCTCTTTGTAACGATTGAACGCATAATTACGCGTGCATCACTTGAAGTCACTCGACGATTCTGCGGAAGACCGTCATGACGTTGCCCGGCTGCTGCAGAAGTGTCTGCATCTCCAAAACCCCACATGTCGAACGTGAGATACACGATCGAGTTGAAGCGGATACGTGCGTCTGAACGACCACCGGATGGCTGCCACACAGATGTTGAATCCGTGCGCGAATTTGCTCCAACTCGTGGTTTCCAGACGAGACCATTCCAGAAATCAGATAGAAAACCAGGGAAGCCGCCGTCGCCCTTCATACCAACCGTTGCACCACGTGTTACCACTGTTGTGTTCGATGTGAATGGGTTACCACCAGTTTGACCATATGCCAATTCAACTGGACCCTGGTTGTTGTTTGAAGCACCACCCAGATATAGGCGAGCTTGAAAATTCGCGACGCTCGAATTGACCGAAGCGTTATTGATGTTCAGATTCTTCCACTGAATGATGATGCAGCGGCGAACCGGCTTGATAGTATCGCAATTTTCATCGCGATCCACATCCACAACCCACGATATTTCGGAGGGCATGTAACCGGCACCAATGTCAGCACTAGTGCGAAGTCTGTGGTCACCCCAAAAAGGGGCAATCACGTTGTCAGGGAAAGATGACGAATTAATGAACAAGCCTTGTGATGCTTTAGCAGGCACAAGTTTCGTGTTCTGAAAAGTCAAAAATCCATTAATGCTGACGTATACGCTTGTGTAATTGCGACCATTGAAGTTGTAGACAACTCCAGACGGAAACTGGACGACGGCATAGCCATCATCTAGATCATTCACAAACGTTGGGGCCAGAACAAATTGCGATGGAGAAAGTATAGTCTTGTTCAGAAGCGAAGTTGTGCAGTTGTTGATATCCCGGTATGGAAGACCTACGACGAGTTCAGGCTGTTGGAACTGGTTGAAGATCTGTTGCGCCATACCATCCACTGCACCGATCGCGAATGAACAGAGTACAATCGCCGCAGCAATAAATACCTGTTTCTTCATAGATACTCCAAGATTAACAACTGGATGTTTATTCGTTACGGTAGAGTAGGGCCGGATTGACTCCGGCCCTATCGTTAAAACTTTAGCGGATGAAAACAACTTGCTGTGTTGAAGTGTGCACGCCGTCAGTAACACGGATTGTGTAGAGACCGCTTGCAGACATTACACCACTCGTCAGGCCATTCCATTCAATGGTGTGGCTGCCAGCCGAGAACAAGTTGTTCGCGATTGTTGCTACACGTGTTCCGATCGCATTGTAGACATCAACGGTCACATTCGTTGTCGTTGGCACATTGAACGTAATAGCCGTGGTTGTTGAGAATGGATTCGGAGCAGTCTTTGTAATGGCTAGTTCATTCGTGATTGTCTCTCCACCATCATTAACGCCAGACGTAAAGTCATAGACGATAATAAATCCGCGAATAGCATCACGACTGATTACGAGTGTGTCACAGCTACCGTCTGTCTTATGACCAATGTCGGAGGCCGAACGACCTACGCCAGTCTTCATATTGTAGGCAAACAGTGCGCCGTTAGATTGATCATCACGGATGTAGTAAGACCCAGGATTTGTTGCATCAGCAGCAGGAACCTGACTACGACACCATGAGATCTTCACTGGATAGTATGCTGAGCTCTGACCTGTTTCTCCACCCGCTTGGAAGCGACCACGATAGATGGCTTCGCCAGGCGTTGTAGAGAACGGATAGATACTCCGTAGAATACCGTTGCGGTTTGGAATCGTCCAGCGTGCATCGAAGACATCGATGTATGGAACCGGAGGAAGTTCGTACTCGCAATAGTTCGAGTCAAGCTTACCAAACGCGCCGTCTTCGTAACCCATAGTTGCGATCTCAGTTCCCTGTAGACCGAATTGAAGGGCTTGGAACGCGCCAAGATTGTTTTCTACACGGAGATCTACAACAAATCGCGTCGTGGCAGACACTGCGACCTCGTATACGAGCTCGTGCTTTGCGCCCTGACGGTCCGTTACCGTGACCTTAATCTTGATGCGACCATTTACAATGTTGCCCTGCAGGTCATTTGTGCTGATCACGATCGTCTGAGTGTCCGAAATTGGACTTGACAAACGATCAGGCGTGAACGTCCAAGTACCAGTAGGCTCGTTCACTTCGAATGTTAGCTGCTCATTGTCAGCTTCCTTGCGAAGAAGATCGAGGTCTGTTACACGTAGTGTGTCAGAATAGGGCTTGCCCTGCTCAACGCACTTGATGATCGGGGAAGTCAAGAGACGAGGATCATGGTTACGTGCACGAATTACAAGGTTGTAGGTGCGGATGTCAACCAGCTTGCCGGCATCTGTGACAACTACTGTGACTTGAACTGTTGTGTCCGGGAATGGAGTATCCGTAACGCGTGGTGTGCCATACAGCAGGCCGCTCGTTGGATTGATTTTCAGCCACTTAGGTGTAGTCTTACGTGTCGAATCTAGCTTCAGTACACCGGCTTCAGGGAAGTACGGGTCAACTTGAATCGAATCACGCGACTCATCAATGTAGATGAGTTCAAATGATTGAGCTTGCCCAAAGTTCGGATCGTAAACCTTGATTCGGCGTGAAGAGTCAAGAAGAGCTGGGTTGTAATCAACATCTTCGATTGCATCTTCAAGATTCGCATCAAGAAGTTGAGGTTGAACGTTAACGAACAAGCGACGAGTGAGTGTGTTGAGGCCACCGTGACCGTCATTCACAACCACAGTCATTACTGTGTCTGTGTTCAGGTTTCCATTCGTTGGATTACCTGGGTTGAAGTCGTTCACTGGCTTCAAGATGTCACGGGCTTCGTCGTTCGCTATACGAACTTCGATGCGACCGCGCGTTGTGAAGTCTTCTGCAAATTGGTCAACCGTACCAGCACTGTTATAACGACGCATGTAGCGCGAAGACAACCAGATAGGACGAGCCTGAAGAACCTCATCAAGAGTCGCGTCATTTGGATTTTGACGAACGGACGTTGACAGGAAGCCATAGGCTGTCTTACCGTAGCGGAAGTCCCATACACCATACTTCTTAACAACCGCACGGTTAGTGTCAACCGCTGCCATATCCTCAAACTCATCATCTGTGTTTACGTCGAGACGGAAACGCAGCGAGTCTGTTAGGTTGGCGACGAAGTGAACATTCAAGTCATCAGGTTGCTGATTAGCTGGATCATTATACACTTCGTCGAGGATTGCGTTTGGCTGAACCAAACGACGACCTACACGAGAAGTAGTGTTGAGCATGCGCAGTGTATCAATAAAGGTACCTGTCGCAACATCATACGAACCAGCGTCCGTTGTTGTTGGGTCAAGAACAATTGTTGAGTCACCCTTTAGCATTCCCTGATATGTAACTGCCTGTGCTGCATTGGCACGGTAGTTCCAAAGGAAACGCGGCATAGAGTCTACTACGTGAATGCGGAAGCGGTACGAGCTCGTATCCAACCAACCAAAGTTTGTCGTGTCCTGTTGAAGGAAACGGGCATTGGTATTGTCTGGATTGCGCTGGGAAAGTGCAATAGAGTTGTTATCGTATTGCTCCGCATGGAAGTACGATGGGTAGAGGTAGATCCAGCGTGAGATGACGTCTTCGGCAACGCCAGACTTACGGAGTGTATCAACTAGTTCCAGCGTTGGCGGGAAGTTCTTTGTTACAACTTCGATCTCTTCTCCACCTGGAACGATGTATGGGTTGATTGGACGACCACGTAGCATGCGATAGCCCTGGGCACCCCACTTAGGGTTGTTGGTGCTAGCCGCATTTACGAGTGTGTCGCGGAGCCAGTAACGAAGGGCAGAGTTGCCGGTCGTTATGTTCCAGAAGTATGACAAGCGAGCATTAAAGGTCGAATCTCTGATCACGCGCGGGTCATAGAACTTGTTAACGTCTACCGCGGTGATCGTAAAGATCGAATCACGCTCATAGATGTCACGTCCTGGAATTGGCGTACCAGTAGCATCCGACGGATAGCTTGGAGGTTCGTTGAACCAGCTGCCCCGTCCACCACTGCGTGGTGATTGAGCTGCCGTAATTGGTGTATAGAGGCGATTCTCTGATACAAAGACGCGATTACGCAGTTCCGGATGGATCAACGGTGAAGTGCCTAGTGTGTCCGCAGCGCCAGTGAATCTAGGAGGTGTTGTGTTGTTACCAACGGTAAATGACATACCACCATTGATAGCGTTAACAACGCCATCTTTCCACAGGATAGTGCGAGAAACAACAGTTACTTGGTCGCCTTCACGTACCGGCAATGCGCGATAACGCTCACCTCCAAAATACGTTTCCTTGCCACCGTCGCCATTAAGTGAGTTAGAAGTTGGAAGAGTTGGACGATTTCCTAGACGGAAGTTCGCTCCACCAAGTTCACCGATCACTGTTGAACCATCCCACTTGCGACCTGACAGAGCTGAAGAATCTTCAACAACTGCATTGTCAGCAAGGAAGGAAAGGAGAGTTGGTCCAGTACCATATGTTGCAAGACCCTCATAAGCACGGCGGATATTTGGATCACCACCGTTAGATGAGTCAGGAACGAGTTCAACTCGGCTACGATAAATCGTATCCGTAAGTGTCTTCTGCTTCAGATTCGTGCGGATGAAGTCACCCGTACGCTCGTTGATAACGAAGAATACTGTTTCGTTGATTGCTCTTGCATCGTTGTTGTTGACTTCAGCAGTTCCGCTGTAGTCTGCACGTGCTTCGAGGAACAATGGGTAACCAATTGGATGGTTGCCAATGAATTCCGTTTGCACGGCAGCTATGTCAGCATACATCTCCGCATCAAATGGATTACGAGTAGTGCGCTTTACGTACTTATTATACGAAGGCATCGTAAAATCCGTGTAGACCTTCAGTGCTGGTGGGATACCAACAGCAAAGTCCTCGACGGGAGACATGCGACGACTTGAGTAGTCAGCTGTCTTAATGTCCGTACCCTTGTCAAAGATGTCATAGATACGACCTTGGAGAAGGAGCGTGTCCGGAATCATCGGAATCGGCTTGTAGTTGTAACGCCATGTTGATTCAAACGGACCTTGTTCTGTGACGTTGTTTGTTGCTTGACGCAGGAAGCGCATGTGCGTCTTACCATTGCCAGCAATAAAGAATGTCTCTTGAATACGGCCGAATGAGGATGGATTGCCAGATACAGGAAGGATTGTGTTTACGTTCGCTTCTGTGCGACCCCAGTAGTTGCCACGAAGTGTGTCAACACCGCCAAAACCAATGCCAGTCGTTCCTGCAAGTACACCCTTTGTGTCTTGAGCATCCGGCAAGCGGATGATAAAGCGAGCGTCATTGTCGTAGATGGAGTTAGCAGCGAAGCTATAGGTTGTCCATGGCAGTGGGCCAGTGACTTCACCATAGAGAATCGCTCCTGCAAGATCACTTGATGCTGGGTTCTCAGACGCTACAAGTGGGCCACGAATCGAGTCATTGCTACGACCAATGTCTGATACTGCTTTGTTGCCAGTGATCAAACAACGAGCGAAAGCAAGCTTGAGGTCGTAGTTGTCCGAGTAAACGCCAGCGCCAGTATATGCCGTGTTGTTTTGGAAACGAACACGGTCGAAAGCTACTGTGTCAACACGAACGCGAACGCTATCGAGAATGTAGATAGCACCACCAAGGCCTGTTCCGTTTTCACGGAGGGTTGTACCTGGGTGTGTCACACGGATATCGCCACGTTGAGTAGTACCGCTACCTTGACGACTAGGATTTTGGTTCGCTACGTTATCATAGAAGCGTGTGAGCATCCGTTCGTCTGCGCGTGGGGTCATTGTCTGGAAGGTAAACACATCATTACGAGGTGTGTAACCAACAGCAACACCTAGACCATTGTAGATGATGTTGTCTAGATCAGTTACCATGTAACGCTTGCGTGTGAGCGTGTCTGGAGTAACAACAGCGATAGCGCCGCCATTACCATTCCAAGCCTTATTAGCCCGGAATTCTACACCCTTAACTACGTTGAGGTCGGCATTGATCGTATAGAGAGCACCACCACCACGAACACTTGCCTTAATCGAGTCAGCTACCTCTCCAACACGGTTGTTGATGAAGCTACCACGGATAAAGCGAAGAGTGCGGCGCCAGATTGGAAGATTCTGCGGAATGGCAACAGTGATAGCACCGCCCGAGAAGTTTGCAGTATTGTTCTGGAATTCAACACCATAATTGGTGCCATAAACCCAGAGGGGACCGCTCGCTCCACCCGAACCGTACATATACATGTTACGCGCTGTAAACACAGCTCCACCATCTACAGAAGCGCGATTGTCGCGGAACTTGATGTTGAAACCATAGTTACGAGCATTAATGATTCCATCAGAGCCACCGATCCACGGAGACATCAAGGTATCATTTACACCGGCAGCAACATAAACAGCTCCCCCGCGACCAGACTCGTTGCCGAGGAAGTGCGTAGGTGGGTTGTTGTCAAGATTACCGCGGATCTGGATTTGCAAAGCAGCAGCGGCGGCGTAAATACCACCACCCTGTGAGAAGTTTCCAACGCTATTAACCGGGTCCGACGAGACGTTCGTAATGTACGGCGTCATGGTCTTGTTCGTCGAGTAGCGACCAGCAAAAAGAACGCTCGTTTGATCAGCAACGTGTACAGCACCACCGCGTGCACCAAGGGTGCGAACGTTGTTGCCTACTACAGTTGATGGTTGACGGTTCTCTGCCCAGTTGCTGTTGAATTCAATTGTGTCTTTACCCTGGAAGTCGTTGATACCAAAGCCAACGATCATAGGATCGCGACCACTGATGTAAACAGCTCCACCTGACGCTTCGTTCTTTTGTGAACGACCCGTGGTTGTAAAGACGGTTGCTGGACGGTTAGCATCTGTTACTACGCGAATTGCTCCGATACGTACAGTGTCAACATCAGCAAGCAACGCGCGGTTAGACGTGAAGCGAATTTGACGGATGCGACCGAGGTACATAGCAAGACGAGCATCATCGATCGCTTGGCGATCGTTGTCCGTGAAAGTCTCAGGAGCCGAATCGTAGATTCGATCGGTGATACGAAGTCCTTGGTCGATCGGCGCTGCCGTCAGAGGACTCGTAAGGAAAGGGTTGAGTGTTGCAGGATACTGTGGCAAAGCGTTCATTGTGCTTTGCGAAATAACCGGCCACAATTGCAGGCTTGAACCCGCGAATTGGTCAACTGGAGCTTGCAAGATCTGCAAAGCACCACCACGATAGCGTGCCATATTGTTACGGAACGTACAGCCCACTATCCACGTGCGTGAGGAGAACGTCGTAATGGCACCGCCACCACCGTTCGAGGCACGAAGAAGGGCGTCGTTTGCCGTTTCGGCTTGCTGACGCGTGAACACCGAACCTGTGTTGTTGGCTAGGTATACCGGCTCGTTGTCAACCGTAGTGTCCTTGCGGAAGTTCAGGAAGTCAACGTCACGGAAAAAGGCTGCCCGCGCACCTGGGAGAACCACGATGTGGCCCCATTCACGCGAGAAGTTGTTTACGTCACCAGCTACGAAAAGAATTCGTGCTGCGCTGACGTTGATCGCTTGGCCCGTTGGACGGAACCAAGGATTTAGACGGATCGCGGAAATAACCGTTCCAAGTTCGAGACGGGCAGCCTTGTACATGATAGCCTTGGCTGGCGTCAGACCTTGAAGATTCGGATTAGATCCGAGGTCCACGTTGAAGATCGTAGGATACTTCGACGGGTGAATGGTCGGCTCCGTAGCAATCGTGGATACCACGACGCCTGGTGATCCGAAGTACGTTGGGTCATCATAGCCCGTGTACGGCGGAAACAACGGATTCACTGCATTCGGGAAATACGTCGCAGACGCACGCCCATCAGCAATAATACGACCACCAGTTGAGTCTACTAACCGACCGTTCGGTAGAAACTCAACTCGTGTTCCAGGCTCGATCAGGAGTGTTCCACCTATGGTGTACGACCCGCTGATACGATAAATGGTGTCGCGTACGAATACGCGCACCGAGCCCGGAGGAAGACTACCACGAACCTCCACGTAACCCTGCGATAGGGCTACATTAAATGCCGTGGTTAGCACAAGCAGCAAGCTGCTTAGACGAAACCAACGTTGCATACAACCTCCAGTTGTAAAAATCTTATGCTTTAATTCTTTCACTTTTTTTTTCAGCTTCATATAGGGAAAAGGGCGCAAAATGCCGTGGGATGCTAATCAATTGCCATGCCAAGCCTTGCCAACCCCCCGCGAGCGGAGGCAGCAACTTCTGACATTTCAAACTTTTTTATGACCAGAGTGTACAATTCGATGGCTTTTTCCTTGTTTCCGGCCTTCTCAAAACATAATGCAGCATGATAGTAGCAACGGTCTTCAAGGCCACTCTTGGCTCCCTGCGTTCCGGCCTTCTCATATATAGATGCCGCGCCTTGAAAGTCCTTCGCTGCCTCTTTGCATGACGCAAGTCCTTGCAAAGCACCAATTTCCACTATTTGAGCGTCCGAAGACTGCGCGCGCTCAAATTGAACCTGGGCTTCTGCAAACCTCCCAAGGTTGAGCAAGGCGTTACCGGACATTAATGCCGCCACGGAGCCTGCATCTGTTCCTGAGTAATCTTCACTGATCTCTAAAAGCCCCTTCACCTTATCAGCTCCCACCGGGGGAACCGAATCTCCGGTTAGGGCTTTAGAATATTCTCCAAGGTCAAAGGTCATTCGTATACGAGATAGCTGCGTTGATGCCTCGGCATTGCGCTCTGTGCGATCGTTGGTATACCACCAATACGCGCCAGTCGCTATCCCGAGAACAACGATCACACCAATAACAATCTTCCACTGCGATCGAAGTCGGTCTGCTATTGTAAGCAATCCGCTACCGTTCGCGCGTGGCGAAGATGCATTGTCCTGTACTGTTTCCTGACGTTCTGTGCTCATGCACTCCTCTGTTGCTCTCGGAGTGTACGCCCCCAACTTGAAGGCGCACGTTCATTCATATTACCCAATCCTCACACTCTAGACCTGAGGTATACTTTAACGCATACCAAGTCCACAGTGCGAAGCCTGCAAATATATGGCTGATTTTGATACCCACCAAAGAGAAAGATGGTGGGAGGGGATGGCCCTAAGCCATTTTTGTAAAACGGCTTACGGCGCAAGGGGGCTTCACAGTGTCAGGAGTTGTTCACACAGACTTAGAAAGCCATCGTCTTGCGGATGGCTTCCATCACGTCGCCAACATTGACAAGGGTGGCGCTTTCGAGGCTCTTGGCGAAGCCAACAGGTGTGTCTTTGGATCCCAACCTGGCTACAGGAGCGTCAAGAAACCTAAAAAGCTCCTCGCCGATTGCCGATGCGATCTCTCCGCCAAAACCACCTGTTTTCTTGTCCTCATGAACCACAACGCACCTTCCCGTGCGTTTGACTCGCTCAAAGACCAACTCGCGGTCCCAAGGAGCCAGCGATCGAAGATCGATTACCTCAACGTTTATTCCTTCTGCTTGGAGAGTTTCGGCAGCTTGGAGGCTCCAATGGACGGGCGTTCCGTAGGTAACTACGGTAACATCCGTGCCGGGTCTGCGAATCTTGGCCTTTCCAAACGGAATAATAAAGTCCTCAGGAGGCATCGCCGAAGAAGTGGGGCGGTAGTTATAGAGGAATTTTGGCTCAAGAAACATCGTGGTTCCTCGCGACCGAATGGAGTTTCGCATAAGTCCTACGGCATCGTCCGCAAAAGAGGGGCAGACCACTCGCAGCCCAGGCAGTGTTGTGAACGTACCCTCAAGGTTCTGAGAGTGATACAAACCACCCTGGATGTACCCACCAGATGCAAGACGAATTACCACGGCTGGGGAAAACTGACCCCGTGTTCGCCAATAATCATGGGTGCACTCGATCAACTGCTCCATGGCTGGCCAGAAATAGTCGGCAAACTCAGCCCCCTCAACGACTACTCGTATATCGTCCCGGTAGCGGGTCATTCCGTTCGCCGTCCCAACAATGAAGTCTTCAGCTATGGGTGCGTTGAAAACGCGGTCGTTTCCAAACTCGTCTAACATTCCCTTACAGACGTTAAAAATGCCCTGCTTCTTCTCAGATGCTACGTCTTGACCGAACAGAAAGGTGCTTGAGTTACGTCGGAATTCTTCCTTCATTGCATTCAAGATGCCTTCACGGAATGTCACCAAAGGAGCGCCTGCAGGCGGCATCCATAGAGATTCACTCGCATCGTTGTACCCAACCACTGCGTCCGGCAAAAGAAACTCTTTGTATGATTCAGGAGCTGGATCGGCAAGGGGCTCTACTGCATCAGCAGCCGCAAAGATCGCGACCTTATTAGCCTCTTCGAGCGCCAGAAGCTCGGCGTCGGTAGCAATACCAGCAGCGATGATCGTTGCCCGCATTCTCGGCAACGGATCGCGCAACTTCATTGCGTCGATGTCTTCCTTCGTCCGGTAAAGCTCGTGGTTGTCAGAATTGGAATGTGAACCTATGCGATCACAGTCCGCATGCACCATCGCCGGCCCCTTACCACTCAATGCATATGCCCTTGCCTTTTCGAGCGTACGATATGAGTCCATAGGATCTCTACCGTCGCACAGAAAGATTTTGAGATTTGTGAACCCACTGAAATTCTCAGCAACCACTGGATTGGCTGTTTGCTCCCGCAATGGCACAGAAATGCCATACTTGTTGTTCTGGATCACGAACACTAAGGGAAGCTTTTCTCGATCAGCTCCGTTTACGGCTTCATAATAGTAGCCTTCAGACGTTGTGCTGTCTCCCGTAGAGCAATACACAACTTCATCGCCCTTGAACTTCTTGATTGATCGCGCTGTACCTGCAGCTTGCTGTGAGTGATTACCCGTGCATGACGACGAGTTCTGAAGTCCAATGGAGATCTTGGCGAAGTGGTTACTCATGTGTCTGCCACCTCCTGCAACATCCACATCCTTGGAGAGTCCATTTGCGATGATCTCTTCAACAGTCAATCCCGCAGCGAGCGAAGTGAGAAGGTCACGGTAGTACGGGAAGAGGAAATCCTTACCCGAACGGAAAATCTTGCCGAGTGCAAGCTGAATCCCATCGTGACCGGCAAACGGTGCGTGATAAGACCATCCCTTGGCCATCTTTAGGTAATTGGCCGCCTTCTCATCAAGACGCCTACCGAGGTGTTGCGTTACGTACCAATCGAGCAATGTTGCTTTGTCAAACCCCGATACATTAAAAAGATCGGTACGCTGAGCAGTTCCGCTCTTCTTTGCGTCCTTGGCCTTGGCCATGATTGTCTCCGTTATTTTCTGTTCGTTGTATCTTATTTGGATCTTGTCTTCTTCACCAGTGTAAGCCAACCATATGGATCTTCGCCGTCCACAGTGATCTTATGAAACGCCTGTTGCATAGCCCGAGTTACAGGACCAACCTTACCACGGCCTACTGCAATTCTGTCTACAGATGTGACAGGTGTGATTTCTACAGCAGTTCCTGTGAGAAACATCTCATCACATGTATAGGCCATAGCCCTAGGAATGTCTTGCTCCCGAACAGTAATGCCCAATTCATGCGCGAGCGTGATAACGGTGTCTCTCGTAATACCAGGCAATAATGAAGATGCTGAAGGGGGCGTTACTAACTCGTTGTCTACGACGATAAAGACATTCTCGCCGGACCCCTCGGCGATGTTGCCATAGGTGTCCAGACAAATACCTTCTGCATAGCCGTTCTCTACGGCTTCCATCTTCACGAGCTGTGAGTTCATGTAATTGCCCCCAGCCTTAGCCATCGAGGGTAACGAGTTGGGTGTGATGCGATCCCATGATGAAATGCAGACATCTACACCGTTGTCTGAGGCGTCATCACCAAGGTACGCGCCCCACTCCCAAGCCGCGATGTATACCTCGAGCGGACAGCGCAAGCCATAGACACCCATGTCGCCTAATCCACGCAAGGCAAACGGACGGATGTAACACCTACCCAATTTGTTTCTGCGGACAAGGTCAACAGCTGCCTCCGACAATTCATCCACGCTAAACGGAAGTTTTGTGCGATAGACCTTCAGAGACTGATGGAGCCGACGCATGTGATCTTCAAGTCGAAATATGGCGGGCCCGTCCGGAGTTTCATAACAACGTATCCCCTCAAACCAAGAGGATCCGTAATGCACCACATGTGAGAGAACATGGATGGAAGCCTTCTCGAATGGAACAAATGTTCCATTCTTCCAGATTGTGCGTGTAGGCGTGATCGGCATTAGTCCTCCACCGTGTTCGAATTCTGAACTGCCTCTAAGGCATCTTTCATCAAACTGCTAACGATCGTTGGATTAGCAGACCCGCCGGAGGCTTTGAGGACTTGACCAACGAAGAAACCAAAGAGATTTGTCTTACCACTAATGTACTTCTTGAGGTTGTCTGGGTTATTACGCACTACTTCGTCAACCATCGTCTTGAGTGCCCCTTCATCAGAGATTTGACTTAGGCCTCGTTCGTCGATGAACTCGTCAGCCGTTCTTCCACTGCCCACCATGTCCGGAAAGATCTCCTTAGCAGTCTTACTACTGATCTTTTTATTCGTGATTGCGTTAATGAGTGAAGACAGCTGAGTTGATGAAACACCAACTTCATCAATGCCGCACTTTCTTTCACCCATGATTCGCAGCATTTCCGTCATGGTCCAGTTGCTAACAAGCTTGTATGCTTCCGGTGACGCTGGCTCTAGGTGGCCGCACGTGTCCTCGTACATTCTTGCCACGTCAACATCATCAACGAGAACACCTGCATCATATGCAGGCAATCCATACTGTTGGATGAATCGACGCTTTTTTGCCAACGCAAGCTCAGGAAGCGTTGCATGAATTTGATTGCGCCATTGTTCATCAACTACTACGGATACTAGGTCAGGCTCTGCAAAATACCGATAGTCGTGTGCTTCTTCCTTTGAACGCATCAGCTTAGTTTTCTGAGCGCCAGCATCCCACATAAGCGTTTGCTGAACGACTGTTTTGCCTTCGACCAATGTCTCGATTTGTGAATTGATCTCATATTCAATCGCTTTTTCCACGTTGCGAAACGAATTGAGGTTCTTCACTTCCCGTCGTGTTCCAAATTCTTTCTGTCCATCGGGTCTCACAGAAATATTTGCATCACATCGCAGACTACCTTCTTCAAGGTTGCCATCGCAGATGCCTAGGTAGATCAGGATCTGACGTATCTGTTGTAGGTATTGATATGCTTCGTGGGGAGACCGTATATCTGGCTCACTTACGATCTCGATAAGGGGCACTCCTGCTCGATTAAGATCAACGAGTGTGTCGATATCCAGATCGTGAATGCTCTTACCGGCGTCTTCTTCCATATGGATGCGAGTGATCCCGATGTGTTTTACGCCAGCGTCAGTTTCGATCTCAACGAACCCATTGTGGCAGATAGGGTCTGCATACTGCGTTATCTGATAGCCCTTGGGAAGATCAGGATAGAAGTAGTTCTTCCGAGAAAAAGTGGACGCTTCACGTATTGAGCAATTCGTGGCTAGCCCCATTTTTACAGCGAAAGACACGAGATTCCTGTTCAAGACGGGCAATGTTCCTGGATGTCCAAGACAGATCGGGCACACATTCACGTTTGGCTGCGCGCCAAATTCAGTAGGGCAGGAACAGAAGGCCTTTGACGCAGTGTTGAGTTGCGCATGCACTTCCAGTCCGATCACGGCATTGTAGCCTGTTCGCATTCATCTTCCAATCGGTCCAAAGAGCCTCGAAACTACGGAAATCGGCGGTGGTCATTTGCCGTTTCGGTCCAACGCACTCTTCTCGCGTGCGATACGCTTGCGAAGCGTTACCTCTGACGGGTAGTCCTCAAACTCCAGGGCTTTCGCAGGGGGCACCCAAGGGTCTGTACCCTGAATTCCGAGTATATCCCGAAAACACTGATCTGCGTCTGAATAGCGAGACAGCTCGCTGCACGCAACTCCTTGTTGATAAAGCACTTGCGCGTATTTAGGAATTGCTGGAATCATTCCATGATTTCGTGCCGAATCTGCAAGAAAGGCAACACGACTGTATAATCCAATGCTGTATGCCCACGCTATTTTGTTCGTGACAATATCCTCAGCTGTCCAAGCTCGTGCTAGGTTCTTTTGTGCCATCGGGCTCGCACCAGCCTTCTGATACCACATGGTAGCCACTCTGCGGTCACCCATTAATTCATAAGCGAGGCCGAGGTTGGAGGCAGATTCGTTCTTCCGATCTGAGGAACTGGTGACGTTGTATGCTGTGGTGTAATATGAGATGGCTTCTTCATAGCGTTCTCTCGCCGTGGAAAGGTAGCCGAGACGTGTGTTGGCTACCCATCGCACATATGCATCGTCACCAGTTTTCACATCCATAGTAGCCATCAGCTTATAGGCGTCCTCCGCGGCCTTGGCATCAAAGAGTTGAAAACACGTCACGTCCGCGAATTGTTGAAGTACATACCAGTTGTTGGGAAACGCTTCTTTGACGATTCTGAGATGCACGATGGCGCGTTTCGGAAGATCTTCGTCGAGATAGAAGCTGCTGAGCCAACGTCGCGCCTCGCTCTTCGCGTAGGTGCCTTTGGCGGCAGCTTCTTCCAGCATCCGCAGTCCTCCCCAACGATCTCCCGACATACCAGCAAGTTTGATAGCCGGCTGTAGGGCCGAGGGAGCCTGAGAGATCATGTATTGAAACATTCCCAGACCCATTTTGGCATCCATGTTTGTTGGATCAATGGCGACTGCATCTGCTAACAAATCATAACCCTTCTTCCCATCCCAGATCGCCTTCATTGTTTCGCCCCTTCCCACATAGGCAAGCCCCTTAAAACCTATCGTGCCACCCAAATAGAACATCGCCTTCGTGTCCTGTTCGTTCTGGTCCAAGAGCCGCTCACAAACCTGTTTTACTTTATCTGCATGGTAAACGAAGGCCCAGAATGCAGTGTCGTTCTTTGATCCACCCTTGAATGACATCTTGTAATAATATGTCATTGCCTTGAAGAAGTGTCCCCGTGGATCTCCCGGGGCGAGACCGATCACTTCATTGCATTTTTTCTCTGCCGCAACGAAATCAAGGTTGTACAGAAGATCCATCGCTTCCATGGTGCGCGTGTGTACAAGCGCCCAGTCAGTAGCGGCGCGGGCCTGAGACAACGTCCCAAACAGGAAGAGTAAAATGAGGAGAACCCTCATGCGCTAAAACTTCAAAAGTGAGCGTACGTCGAGGTTTCCACCACAGACGATGATCCCTACGCGCTTCCCTCGCACGAGTTGCGGATCTTCAAGCAGTGCACCAAGGGTCACGGCCGCGCTTGGTTCGATGACGATCTTTAATCGCTCCATCATTCTATAGGTTGCCTCTACGATAGACGCTTCTGAGGAGGTAACAATTCTGACGTTCATTGCTTTCAGAGTAGCAAATGTAATGTCACCCAACGCCGTTCGCAGACCATCTGCAATAGTGGTAGTAATTGGAGGGGGCTGGCGGACTCCACT
The DNA here is from genome assembly GCA_026390655.1 of Candidatus Kapaibacterium sp. GTDB lineage: Bacteria > Bacteroidota > Ignavibacteria > Kapaibacteriales > Kapaibacteriaceae > UBA10438. The sequence goes on along the minus strand of JAPLFN010000106.1, from coordinate 22,152 downwards.
TTCAAGTGATCGTCTTGCATCATCAGCAATCTCCGGTTCTGCACCGATCACTTGCGCTGACGGACTCATCGCTCGAGTTACGATAGCGGTTCCGCTCATGAGCCCACCGCCACCTACGGGTGCCATCACCACGTCCAGAGCCGGTAGGTCTTCGATCATCTCGAGCGCAGCTGTTCCTTGGCCTGCAATGACTCTAGCATCATCATACGGGGGGATTGCGTGTGCACCGGTGTTGCTGATGATCCTCTCCATCGTCTCCAAGCGGGATTGCAGCGTAGGCTCGCAGAGTGTGATCACCGCGCCGTATTCTGCAACAGCTTTTTGCTTCACCGTAGGTGCGTTACGTGGCATCACGATCGAGCACGGTATCCCACGCAGCCGCGCAGCATATGCAAGAGCCTGAGCGTGATTGCCCGATGAGTGCGTTATCACCCCACGTTTAGCAGTTGCTTCGTCGAGCATAAACACTGCATTGCAGGCGCCCCTTGCCTTAAACGCACCTACTTTTTGAAAGCTCTCACATTTGAAGAACAACTCCGCACCTACATGTTCATCAAGTGTTCTGGAAGTTAGGATCGGAGTTCTGTGTATAAAGGGGCGAATGCGATCGGCTGCTAGGCGAACATCAGCGATCGTAGGAATCTCAATCTCCATCACAGGCGGATGAAATCCATGTTTTTGTAGCTGCGGCGTCTGGCGCAAACTTCATACCCCTCGCGATCACCTGAATCATTCGTGTTGCCCTCGATTGTCTCAAGGTACTCATCGAAGATCGATGTTACGAGACCGGTATGGGTCCAGTCGTTTGCATTCTTTTTATTGCGAACGAGGAAGATCGCACCACTCTTGAGTGCACTTCGATCCACCACCCCTGTAGCCAGGTCCTTTTCGGAAACGAATCTACCGGCCTTACGCGCTTGCGTTGCAAGAACGTCACACGATAAAGACCCCTTTATAGGCGAGGAGTTCTCTGCTGTCTGGTCCTCAGCTGCTGCTTTCAACATGGTAGAAACAAAGCCTGCACACCACGCCCAGGCCGCGCCCTCTCGTCCGTTAGTGTAAAGTCTCACCCACGGTCCTGAATTTGGTCCGCCTACTTCTAGGGGGTGTTCTTTCAGGTGGACCTTTGCGGCCGCAACAACCCGTTGAGAGAAGTTTAAAGATGTTGTTTGCAGTGGCGACGTGGCTCGTTTCATCGGAGCTACAAGGGAATCGAATGTAGCTCGGTCTACTCTACCCGTAACTGGAAGTTTTACCTTGGACTGAAACTTTTTCACTGCTGCTTCTGTGGCCGGACCAAAGCTTGAGTCGATCGTTAAGCCGACCCCATTAAGTGAAAGCCACTCCTGAATGAGCTTAACTGGTTTGCCTTTTGCGCCACGCTTAAGAGGGAGATCGATGTTGTATTCTAAACTCAACGTCATGAAATCTCCTCGATTGATTTTACATGTTGCGGCGGTATTGTCCGCCAACTTCATACAGGGCGTGTGTCAACTGTCCCAGCGAGCAAACCTTAGCAGCCTCCATCAGGGCACCGAAAATGTTCTTGTTCTGAACTGCAGCATGACGGAGCCCAACGAGGGCATTCGCAGTAGCATCCCCATTGCGAGTCTGCACGGAGCGAACATTTGATATCTGCTGCTCCTTTTCATCTGTCGTTGATCTGATCACTTCCTTTGGAATTACAGTAGGAGATCCCTTTGAACTAAGAAACGTGTTCACGCCAATAATCGGATACTCACCCGTGTGTTTTAGCGTCTCGTAGTAGAGGCTCTCTTCCTGGATCTTATTGCGTTGATACATGTTCTCCATAGCACCGAGAACACCACCACGATCTGTTAGTCGCTTGAACTCTAGATACACGGCCTCTTCAACAAGATC
>JAPLFN010000106.1:0-20260 GCA_026390655.1 Candidatus Kapaibacterium sp. | reverse complement strand
GTTCTTCGATGATGAAAGAGCCCTGCATTGGATTTTCATTCTTCGCTAGACCTAGCTCACGATTGATGATGAGCTGGATCGCAATAGCTCGTCGGACGCTGTCTTCCGTAGGGGTTGTAATTGCCTCATCGTATGCATTGGTATGCAATGAATTGCAGTTGTCATAGATGGCATAGAGCGCCTGCAGAGACGTGCGAATGTCGTTGAAATCGATCTCTTGCGCGTGAAGAGACCTGCCAGACGTTTGGATATGGTACTTAAGCATCTGTGATCGCTCATTTCCACCGTACATCTGTTTCATAGCCTTGGCCCAGATCTTACGCGCGACTCTGCCTATCACGCTGTATTCCGGATCTACGCCATTTGAAAAGAAGAACGAGAGATTCGGAGCGAAGTCATCGATGTTCATTCCACGTGACAGATAGTACTCCACGTAGGTAAAGCCATTTGATAGCGTAAAGGCCAATTGAGTGATCGGATTGGCTCCTGCCTCAGCTATGTGATAGCCTGATATGGACACAGAATAGAAATTGCGTATTCCTTCGTCGATGAAATACTTCTGTACGTCACCCATCATACGCAGAGCAAACTCTGTAGAAAAGATGCACGTGTTCTGTGCTTGATCTTCCTTGAGAATATCTGCCTGCACTGTACCTCGCACATTCTGCAACGCTCGTTGCTTGCACTCGTTGTAGATCTCGATCGGTAAAACCTGGTCGCCTGTAACGCCCAGCAACAACAACCCTAGACCTGAGTTCCCTTCAGGCAAATCAGTGGTTCCATCTCCGTGACGGTATACGGGACGAGTAAGCCCCTTTGCAGAATAGATCGCATCGATCTTCTCTTCGATCTCTGCGCGGATCCCAGTTGAGTGAATGACCTTTTCACATTCTTGATCGATTGCTGCATTCATAAAGAACGCCAACAACATCGGGGCCGGACCGTTGATTGTCATCGAAACGGACGTGGTAGGAGAGCACAGATCGAATCCTGAGTACAGCTTCTTTGCATCGTCTAACGATGCAATGCTCACACCTGAGTTGCCGATCTTCCCGTAGATGTCTGGTCTGTGGTCCGGGTCCTCACCGTACAGTGTTACGCTATCGAAGGCAGTAGAAAGACGGGCTGCCGGCATGCCTTTTGAAAGGTAGTGGAATCTTTTATTTGTGCGCTCTGGTCCACCTTCACCGGCAAACATCCTCGTAGGATCTTCGTTCATACGTTTGAACGGATACACCCCCGCGGTAAAAGGAAACTCGCCAGGGACATTTTCTTGCATACACCATCGCACGATTTCGCCCCAGTCCTTGAACTTTGGCAGTGAGATTTTCGACACACGAGTATGACTCAAGGACTCCGTGAAGTTTGATACGCGAATCTCCTTGCCACGAACCGTATACGTATAGTGGTCACCTTGGTAGAGCGCCTTTTTCTTTTCCCACGAGGCTAGCAACGATCGCACTTCGTGATGCAACTGCGCTTCAAGCTCTTCCGCTCGTAACGTAAGTGTTGCGATAGCGACCTGAGTTGGTGCCTCGTGCTGTTTCGTACTCATACGATCTAGTTGTGCGTTACTGTGTAGATTTTTGCCGTAGACTTTAAACCGCCAACCCAGACTGTGACGATCTTTCCTGCCATAAGACTAATGGATGTTGGTCCCGCAACAACCTCCGTCGTTCCTGCTTTTTTAAAGACCATCGTGTAGCTGTTCGGGAAGAGGTTGAAGAACTGTCCATTCAATGATGGACTGAAACTCGTCTCTCGGAAGGAGAGATCCTGACACTCACTGATCTTTGTGTCCCCCGTTGGCGTTACGAAATACCCATCAAGGCTGGGAGAATCCGGCGAGAGATTTACAACTCTCAAAGAAGCATTGTTCGGCGTAAGGGGCTTCTTCAGATCAACTAGCTCTAGGAGTGAAAGGTTGGGTGGTACAAGTGAACCAGAAGCAAATATTGTTGAACGTCCGCGTTTCAAGATTGAGAACGTCTTATCACTAATTACTGCAGAACCGTTTACTTTCACCGTTGCGGTGTGGGAACCTGTTGCTAACTCGACGTATGGAGTCTGCAGTGGGTATGTCAAGTTGTTGATAGTGGCAGTTGTGGAGCCGTCAAGGAAGACCGAGAAGGGTGCCGCACCGGGAACCGCGTGTACCATTTGGACCTTGCCACGGTCAGGAGCAACACTGAGGTCTTGATACGTTGTACCATCACCGTTGTCGTTATACAGTCGGGCAATAAAGCCCCATTGATCAGCATCTGAAAGTGTACCGGTAAGAACAAGAGTATACGCGCCGTTTGGATCGAGGCGCACGCTGTCATAGGCGATTTCAAATGCAGAATTGCCCAGTTGGAGCACTGAGAGAGCATGACTGCCGGATTCAACATCGGCATATCCCGATATGTATGTATACCGGAGCGGCCCGAGTAGGGTGGATGTTTCGTCAGTATAGGCTACCGAGAGTTGCCCACCATCAGAACATCCGTTCACGAGTTTCAGCCGTGCCTTTCCAGGCGAAGTTGTGCGTTGATCATCGGCGAACGAAACGGAAAATGTCTTGATCGGTGGGAACGCATAAACGGAGAAGCTGCCACCTGAGTACATTCTCTGCAATGAGCTAATGCGCGCTTTAGCGGAATCGGCAAAGTGAATCCCTACAGGGACACTATCGCCGTTGGTTAGCGCTTTAACGTAGCCACCGCTCTTACCTGCGCGAACACGAGAACTTACCTTAGTGCCCGCAACGTAGAGGTCGAGACCACTCGTGTCGTCGTAGGCAACATTGAGAAGTCTGATGAGTGTGGTGGTGTCTTGCGGTGGAGTCGTGCTGTCGTCCGAGCATCCAACAGCCAAGAAAATCAGGGCTACCGCCATTGCAATGTACTTGTACATATGAACCCTATTCGAGAGTGTGGTCAATGTCATAATGTTACTTGTTGTGTACCGTGGAAAGCTCTTCGATAGCCCCTTTGATGCGCCATAATGCGCTCGCAAGCTCAGACTGTTTTACCACGTAGGCATCGTATCTACGATTGTTCTCAACGATCTCGGCGAGATAGCGCGTGCGGTCCGGCGGAATGATATAGATCTTCTCACTCATCTCATCTGTTATCTCAAAGTTTGAAGTCCAATTGAGTTCGCAACGTTTGATAAGTAGATCGTTGAGTGCACGATAAAGAGTATTTGTGCCGGGATCATTGAATTGAGACGCGATCGTGCCGTAGACAGGCATCTCGTCTGTGTTGGTCGTAAAGAGCTGTCGACTGCGTTGAAACTGTTTTCGAACATCACGTAACGCGTCCAGAGCTCCGCGTTTGTCGAATTTATTAAGGGCAATGATGTCGGCATAGTCAATCATGTCGATCTTTTCGAGCTGCGTTGCCGCACCATACTCTGGTGTCATAACGTACATCGACACGTCGGCAACGTCGGCGATCTGTGAGTCGCTCTGACCTATACCGGCAGTCTCAACGATAATAAGATCAAAGCCTGCGAATGACAGGATTCTCACCGCATCGCGTACATGTGGGTTGATCGCAACATTTGCTTCGCGCGTGGCAAATGAGCGCATGTACACGCGCTTATCACTCACCGCATTCATGCGAATTCGGTCGCCCAATAATGCTCCACCCGTTTTCCGCTTCGACGGATCAACGCTGATCACTGCGATAGTCTTATCCGGATGATCAACGAGAAAACGTCGTACGATCTCATCGGTCAATGACGACTTACCGGCTCCACCCGTCCCTGTGATGCCCAAAACGGGAGAACGCCTCGCGTTGTTAGCAAAGCTAATCTTCTCTAAATCCCCGCGTTCTGCACACGAAATGGCCTGTGCAATTGCCAAAGGGTCTTTTTTTAGAACGCGGACGGAAAGGTTGTCTCCATGCACGAGGGGCGGTACGAAGTCGCTCCCCTCAACAAGGAGGTTGATCATTCCCTGAAGCCCCATAGCTCTACCATCATCTGGTGAGAAGACCCGAGAAATGCCGCTTGCGTGGAGGATCTCAATCTCTGAAGGGAGAATCGTTCCGCCTCCGCCTGCATAGATCTTGATATGACCCGCTCCACGCTCCACCAGCAGATCACGCATATAGGTCAGGTATTCTACGTGGCCACCTTGATATGATGTCATCGCGATAGCCTGAGCGTCTTCTTGAATGGCACATTCTGCCACTTCGAGAACTGACCGATTGTGTCCTAAGTGGATTACCTCACACCCTGTACCCTGAATGATCCGGCGCATTACGTTAATCGCGGCGTCGTGCCCATCAAAAAGAGAGGCCGCCGTGACTATCCGAATCTTGTTTTTTGGAGTATACGGGGCTGGTGATTCCATAGGCCTGGAGATCGGGAGTGTTGATAACGTAGCAAAACTACGCATGATAAGGGCTTATGTGACCCAGAACACAGTTTTAGACCCGTATTTTGATGATTATTGCTCATGTTTTACGGTCAATCATCCATTGTTACGGCGGTTTACTATGAAAAAGAATCTAGGCGTGACGGACCGAGTGATACGTTCGCTTATTGCCATCGGTGTGTTTATAGCCATCTACGCAGGGGCACTTGTTTCACCGTGGTCGTGGATCCTTGGTGGTCTTTCCGTGATCTTCCTATTGACCTCTCTTGTTTCCTTCTGTCCGATCTACGCCATCTTTGGTATAAGGACCTGCAAGACAGCCTCGTAACTTCTGCTCTGTGAACGCAGAGCTCATCATGTTAGGGGGCGCCGAGGAGATCGGTGCCAACAGTTGCTATCTCAATCTCGATGGGACTGGTGTCATCATTGATGCCGGTCTCCATCCTCGAGATCGCACACTCAAGGCGTTCCCGTCAATCGAGGCCCTCGAAGGGCGGAGTTCCGACATCCTCCTCGTTACACATGCACACGCAGACCATCTGGGAGCGCTGCCTTACGTCATGCGCCGGCTCCCACACATTCGTCCTATCATGACACATGCCACGCGCGACATTAGTCACGTGACGCTCCACAATGGAGCTCGGCTCTTACGGTCAGACATCTCTGATGACGTTCCAAAGGAATGGCTTGAGTTCTACGATCGCAACGTCATAGAGCAACTTCGATATGCGTTCGAGGCTGTGCGCTACGATGAGCCCCTTACTTTTCGCGGCTACAAGGGGCAGTCTGATGTAACAGCCACATTCCACTGGGCCGGTCACATTCTTGGATCCGCAGGAATCGGACTTGCCAGTAACGGATTCTCTATACTCCACACCGGCGATGTACAGTTTGAAAACCAGACCGTTATACCTAAGGCCACGTTTCCCAGACATCATGTGGACGTGCTCATCACGGAGGCCACTAATGGTTCCGTTGAGTCTATGCCGTCGATAGCCGAAGAGTCAAAAAGACTCGCAGCATACATCAATTCAGTTAGTGAGCGCAACGGATCTATCCTTATCCCGTGTTTTGCACTCGGTAAGATGCAAGAGATATTGGTCTTGCTCTATGGATTGATGCGTAAGGGTTCTATACCCAACCTACCGATTCATTCCGGTGGCATGGGCGTAAAGCTCAACAAGATCTACGACCAATATTGTTATAGCGATCCGATGAGACGTCCCGGCTTTGAGGTTTCAGACGTACCTCAAGAACCCATTCACAGAAATGACCTGTTGAATGGTTCGTACATGAAGACGCCGTCCATCGTGCTTGCCTCATCAGGAATGCTCCACGCCGGTACGATCTCGTACAATCTCGCACGACAATGGATGATGAAGCCCAAGTTTGGGATAGCCTTCATTGGCTATCAGCATCCAACTACACCTGGCTTTGAATTACTGAATTCGAAACTGAAGACACCGTTCGACCTCGCCGGTACGCGTGCTTCACGCTCCTGCTCGATCGAACGGTTTCGCTTCAGCGCCCACGCGTCACGCGAGGGTCTTATTTCACTCGCACATGATATGAGACCATCTACAGTGGTCATCATCCATGGAGAACCGGACTCCTGTGATGATGTTGCGCTCGAGATCCGCGAGCGATTGCCGGGTATTCGCATCATCATTCCACGTCTAGGAGTGCCCTACAGCATAGGACCTGATTGACGTTTCTTATCGCTGGACTACAAATGGCTTTGTGATGCTTCTACCGTTGATGGCTCGAGCAATAATGGTGTACATGCCAGGCGCAAATTCTCGAACGTCAACGTCCAAAGACGTTGAGGCGATGTTGACAGCGCGAGACCATCGCAGTTGACCCTGTAAATCTCGAACTTCTACCAATTCCACATCATGTACGTCCCACACTACTGTGATCTTGTCCACGGCCGGTGTTGGGTCAACCATAATCTGACTCGATGACATAGTCTCGTCTCGTATACCACTGACGAGGGGTTGGGGAGATACAATCGACAAAAATCCACTACTAAACAGGGCAATTGAAGGGTTAGCGTGATCTCTCACTACAAAACGGAACAGCGTGCCGGTTTGTTGATCGTGTGGGATCACCCATTCGTACCGTCGCTGAGATGCCGGAATACCTGTCGCTATTGTGCGGAATAGACCGCGCTCACCGTCCCACAGCTCGACGGTAACGCGATCTACAATCATAGCGTTATCCCACGTTACGGGAACACTGCTTCCAGGCAGAAGCTGCTTCTCTGATGCACCGCCAGATGGCCATACATGAGCATATGCAGAAGTCGCTATCAGTAGCATCCAATACATTGCTAGCATCGTTTTCATTTTCTACTCCTTTGTAATCATGAATGATTGGGTTGTGGTGCCGTGTGGACCATAAGCCACGGCGACGTAGAGACCGACTGCTAATGAGTCGGTTGAAATTCTCTGATGGGATGATTCGATGTTCGTCATTAACACTTGTCGTCCATGTGTATCATAGACCTTTACAATTCCTTGCTCCAGGCAATTGTTGAGTATGCTGAGTGTTGATCCCTGGAATTGGATTTCCTGATGACACGGGGAGTGTTGTCCGATCACGGTAGTAGATGTTTTTTTGAAATGTCCTACATATTCCACTGCTCTAAGAACTGGCCAACAAAGTGAATCGAGAAGTTGCCTCCGCGCGCGCGAATCCGGAAGCAGTTCACTATCACTGCAGGTCCAATACTCGAATTCATACCCCTCACCGGAGAACGCAATCAATTGCATACCGTCGTGTACCGAATGATCCTTCTCAAGAATTGTAGGAGTCACAAGACCAAGAGTAGTGATGTCGTTACCGGTCTCGCTATCAACCGCTCTTGCAAATGCTTTAAAGCCCGTTGCCTTATGAAACACAATGCGTGTTGTATCTCCTTCCCCAGGTCCGTGCCAGTACGTGCAGTACAGCTGCACTTCATATCGTATCGGTGTGTCTTGACTGTTGCTTACGTCTAGATGATATGACGGGATCAGCGTTACTTGAGACGGACCTTCGCAGACTCGTTCTGTAGGAATTTCTTGTCGTTGTATGGGGCTCCCCACAACACCGAGACGAAACAATCGCGCACACACTGGGTTAGCACTCGATACATGACGCTTCATTGCCCTCGTCACACCGATCCGCAAGGTGTCCATGCATCGTGGGATCACGCCATTCCATCCATCCGACGGACGTAGATCTATCCATGCCTCATGACAAGTTACATAGCCCTCCCACTGGCAGTGTATTGCTGTGGGGACTACCGTCCACTCGATGATGAGCAGGACAAGCATTCCTATTGAACGGCGCATGAATTCCTCTCCGCTTTGTGCGTTTATCTAACAACTGAGCGCGATACGAACCACTGACCGCGCAAACGGTACGTAATGTTCTCATTTCGTGCTTCAATGCGAGGAGCAATCGCTGTTCGCATTCCCCATAGAGACTGATGATCTTCGAGAATCGACGCTTCACCCAGATGGTCATCTTGTTCGTCAGGGGGCAGTAGAGCTCCGATGATGTCAGCGCCGGTTTTTACGAGATCGGGGAGAATCGATTTCCAATCGAGGTCTTTTTCAGATTGCCCACTACCGTACTGGTCGGCTCGCTTCTTCAGTTTATCGACCACTTCCCCAAGTCTGTTCACCAGACAGTCATTTTCGTCCTTACAGTCTTCGTCCCACGTTGACATCGACCACCACGCCAGATCAGATTCGCCCATCCAAGCCGTTTGCAGCCAGGCAACCTTGTCACCAAAACTCAAAGGCCCGTCTTTGTCACTATGCTCGTCCGTGCACTCTCCTTGACTTCCTTGCTGCTGTCCGCAGTCAGGAATTCTTTTAAATCCCTGAGTTGTTAATAGGGCTGCATTTGTTGCAAGGTCAGCCCCATACATAGCATGATACATCTCTCCACTATTCTCGAACGGCCAGAAGTCCCAGTCGCCATCGAATGCGATGTCTGCCTCACGTAGTCTGAGGCCGAAACCGGGAAGCTCCATACGACGTAACACAAAGAGATGATCGCTCTTGAGTCTATCTCCTGATGCCGACATAAGCGCCGTAGTACAAGTAAGATCGATTACCCCGCCATGCAGCGCCTGTTTAATCGGCCGTGACGGAGGGTCGCAAATGAAGAACTCAACAATGTCTGCTGACTGTCCGTTTGCAGGTAGAAGGTTGGTGTTGCCTGTCGATCCTGTCGTTACGTTGAAGTCGAGCCCAACGGCGTGTGGATCTGTCACCAGAACGTTGTCTGAGCTTTCTGCCTTCATACCGCCAGCCAAGACGGACGGCCCGTCTATAGGCATGGTGAACTTGACTTTCACACTTGCCCCCTTCCTCGGTATGTATTCCATTTGACGTCCATCACGGGGCTCATCAGGGTCAACATCGTAGTACGTTGCAGGGTCATACCAGCGTTCTTCGAAGCGTGCCGAGGCACGATCTCCGCGTGCATTACCACGTACCCTAAGACCTACTGATGCTATTCCAAAGTTCTGTCGAAAGGCCGCTTGCATACGTACTTCACGCGTGCCGGTTAGATGGCCCAGACAGTCCGATCCGTCAAACTGAGCAACGTCTAGATCAATGACCATTGTGTAACTGGCGGACTTCTCAGTGATACTTTCAACGGCCGGAATGGCATAGCGCGCTTTCGCACTCCACCAGCGCCATTCTTCACTGCGCTTTGAAGCTGCCCGTACAACAAACCGAACGTTATCCCCGCAGTGGAACGCATAGCGAGCGTATACCTGTCCGGCCTGTTCACACGTTACCTGTGATGTGGGCACCCAAACGTCAGTGCCATTAATGCGTTTTCGGCGTTCAACATCGACGCGAGACTCAGAGTGAGGAGACTTTCCTACGAGTATGTTGTTGGGATCTTCGGATCCTAATAGTACTCGTTCGAGACGGAGATCAAGCTGTTTTCGGCGGGCGAAGATCACGACGTTGTTTTCCGGATCTCGCAGTAGTGAAGATAGACAGAGATTGTCTCTGCCGCGCTCGAACCATACAGGCGGACCAACAGCCGGATCGTGATAGCCCACGATCTCCCAGCAACGAGTTGCTTGGACACAGACAGTCCGCGTTTCTTGCACAACATCTTCAAATTCATTTCTTGTCGTGAACGATACGCCCTGACCTACCTCAAAGAGTGGATCCGGTTCTGTATCACCAATTCTTGCAACTAGTCTATAGCGCTCTGCTCGGGCGCCTTGCAATGGAACGAACTTCGGAACGAGATTGGGTGTGTGCGCCACGGGAGCGCCATTGACTCCGTGCCCGCTCATTGCCGCTAGGAGATTCACCGCTGGAATGGCGATGGTCGCAGCAGACGAGCTGTTAATGCCGGGAATCGTTGAGCCCCATGAAGAGAACGACGTGTTTGCTGCCGGGGTTGCAACGCAGATGAGCTTCTTTACACTCGCGGGAATTCTCACCCAGCTAGTGGTTTGAACATTTGCTAACTGTGTACCTTCTTGATCGAAAAGATCCACCGTTCCCCCTGAGTCGAGATCGATGCGAACAGTTAAAGAGTCTACCCTCTCAAGTATCGCTCTGAGAACTAGCTCTCGTCTATACAGTTCGCACGGAATTGTTTCATCGAGTCTCGTGGATGTCGATCGATCAAATTGCGGTAGGTCTTGTGACTCCCATCGAACGAAACGCCATTGGTCAGGAAGTTCGTCAGTGATTGTCGCGATGAAACTGTTGTCATGATGAAGCACGGTGTCATACCGTAATATCGCACGTGCAATATCTGGCGGTACTTGCCTTCCATCAATTGAGACAGCATCGACGCGAACACGACTGGCGGCACGGATGGTTGTTGTGTACGTGTGGTCATCATACGTGTCGCCAGTAAGAACAGATAGTGCACAACGCACTCTAAGCGTTGCACCGGGGGGCCAATTGTTACGCGGAAAGAGCACAGCCACAGTACGAGAATATTCCAGCATAACATTGGTTTCGACGCGCCTCCATCTCCCGTCTACACCAAGTTGTTCGGCGATGAATATATTCTGCGCGAGTCCTGGAATTGGAAGGGGCTCAGAGAGATGCACCCTGATCGGCTGTGAACATGCGATTACTGCGTGAGAGTCCAGTGTTGTTGACGTAACATGCGGTACGTCAGCGGCTGTTGTAAATGAAAACTCAAGTGGCGAACACATCGCGCCCCCTCTTCGCTGATCAAGAATCACTCCGCTTACAACACATCTGTACTTGGTTCCGGGCAAGAGGCCGTTTGGCGTCCACCGTATCGTCCGTTGGTCATCGAACGACATTCTTCCATGAATGGCTCTTTGTGACCACAACGCTCTTTCAGTGACGGTCGCATAGGATTCGCGAACAAGAAGTACCGTTGGTTCAGTCGGTCGCCAGCCTGACTCTTCGGCATCCGGTGCCCGAACCGTGAGGCTCCGAACATCGATCTCGGCTGGTGCTCGAACAACGATGGACGAGGTGATTGATATAGCATTCTGTCCGGCTTGTGGAAAGACGGCATCTAGTGTGGGTACATTCTGTGCCTGCACTGCAGACACTGCACAAACGAGTGCGATAATGGCCGAAGGTCTACGCGCCCAACAGGGCAATATTCGAATAGACATAACAACCTCCGTTTATGAGAGATAAACAAGCCCCACTCATCATCGATGAAGGGGGCGTTGAAGGTTGTGTATTTAGACGGGTGCAACGTGACGCTCGTTGCGGAGTATTTTACTTCATGCGCACAGTGACGATCACTGTAGACTGATCTGAAAAACATATGGCCAGTTTTTACCTGTAACATAGATCGCTTTCGTTGCGCTGTCAAAGGCGATACCATTAAGGACGTCGGTGTTTGCATCACGTGCCGAATCAGGTAGTATTCCCGTGAGATCTATAACTCCGTTCACGCGTCCGGACGCGGGATCAATTCGAACGATCTGTTCGCTCTGCCAGATATTAGCCCAGATCTCTCCATCCACCCATTCTAGCTCATTCAGCCTCGTAACGGGAGAGCCATTCATAGTAACAGAAATACTCCGAACCACACGGTAGCTATTTGGATCGATCACGTTAAGGATGCTTGAGCCATTGCTCATGATCAATCGCGTTCCGTCATTCGTTAAGCCCCATCCTTCTCCGGCATAGGAGAACTTGCCGACTGATTTGAGAGTTTGTGCATCAAACACGAAACCCATCTGATTGAGCCACGTAAGCATGTAAATCTTGCCTTTCAGTACCGTTGCACCTTCACCAAAGAAGGCATCATCGAGGTCTTCCACTTTTTTAACCTTACCGGAGCCAATTTCCACCCTTCGGATACTCGAGAGTCCGTTTTGCCCTGTACTCTCAACGAAGAGGCCATCATAAACTTCTAGCCCCTGGGTAAAGGCCTTAACGTCGTGGGGATATCTGCGCAGAACCTTAAAGCCGTTCGAAGTAACCGTAGACTCTGTTTGAAGTATCTGCGTAGGCTTTTCTTTGTCTCGAAGCTCTTCCGGCTTGCGTTCGGATGAACATGCCACAATGATGGCACAAAGAATGATTGGTAGGGATAGGCGAGTCATACGTTTTGTTTCTCCATGTACAACGAATCTACTGAACACCTGTGGCACGCAGACGTTCATTAGATTCGCATTCCTTCAATGCTACCATTGCCACGTCAATTCTACGGTCTCCATACGGTCATATTCTTCATGGCCGTGTCACTGTGTGCGCTTTCGTGTGCCAATGACGCAACCCCGGATGAGCGTGTTTCCCGGCAGACGTCAGATTCGATCGCACAGGCTAGCATGGTTAGGGCTCTTCATGTAGATTCTATCAGGAATCGCTTCCCTAAAGTCACCTATCACGTCCTTCCTGTTACTTCGACGAGCATTCTCGACAGCGTCCGTAGAACCTTTGCAAAAACGAAGGAGACATGGAAAAATTATCGAGTCTTAACGCTGCTTAACCGCAAGGATATACATCACGTTCGCTTGAACGACACGCTGGTCCTACCTGATACGATCCTCGATGATCTTCGTGCCTACTCAGTCTTTCCTCAGTATTGGCCAGAAGGAGACACGATCTCCAAGGCCATTCTTATCAGCAACAAATGGCAGTCCTACGCTTGTTATAGGAATGGAGAGCTTGTAAGGTTCGCAGCGTGTAACGCGGGGGAGGAACACAAGCCAACACTTCCCGGTAGATATGCGGTGAACTGGCGAGATCGCAAGCGTATATCTTCTCTTGATAGCACGTGGATATTGCCGTTCACTGTCAATTTCCACCTTCAAGCGGGCAGTGCCTTTCACCAGTTCGACATGCCCGGGCGCCCCGTTTCGCACTCATGCGTGCGACAGTTTCTTTCTGATGCAGAGTGGCTTTACCGTTGGGTGAAAACCGCTCGGGTTGATACCGTCAACCATCAATTCATTCCGTGGTCAGGCACACCGGTAGTCATTCTCGACATCTTCGATTTCTCTCGTAGACGAGGAGGGCCTTGGTTGGAGCTTCGTTCGAACCAGGATGCAATGATCAAGTTGCCAAAGGATCTGTACGGCATAGAAGAAGCCCTCATTCCTATTTCGCAGATCCCGAGGGAAGTACGGGGCTCCTTGCGCAACCGGCAGCGTTACGTGACGGCAGATAGTGTCCTACGTGCCAATGGCATTATTCGTCAGGGCGTGTCATTGAGAGAGAGCATAGATTTCAATAAGCTTCGCCAGGCTAAAAAGCTTCGCAAGCTCGAAGCAGCGAAGAAGGTCCCGATAAAGACTACGACTGTTCCTGATGGCGCCAATTAATCGGCTTCACCCGGCCGATAGAAAGTTCGCGCTTCAAATCCCTCAGGAAAGAACCCATTCTTGATCTCTTGAGCAGTGTTGCTATCCGCAGTCGGAGTGCTTCGAAGGTGGAATGGTACGTTTACATCAGCCCCCTCCCGAATAACGTCCAGTGCCGCATCTATGGCCGTATAGGATGCTCGAGACTTGCGGGCAGTTGCCAAGTACGTAACGCCTTGTGCGAGAATGATTCTGCCTTCTGGCATTCCAATACGCTCGATAGCCTGAAACACACTTACCGCCAACGTAAGAGCAGATGGATCAGCGTTGCCGATATCTTCGCTTGCGAAAATCACCATGCGACGAGCGATGAACTTTGGATCTTCACCGGCTTCGATCATGACAGCCAAATACAGAAGTGCTGCATTGGGATCGCTACCTCGCATCGATTTGATGAAGGCCGAAATGGTGTCGTAATGTCTATCACCTGCTCGATCATACGCAAGCACCCTTCGTAGAAGGGCGGCCCGAAGTACGTCCTTCGTGATGTGTACTTCTCCGTTCTCGTCGGGTGTTGAGAGTGACGATGCGGCATCGAGTGCGTTAAGTGCGGTACGTGCATCTCCTCCTGCTATTCCCAACAATGCATCCCAGTCATCAACAGTGACCCTTCTGTTGACTACAACCGGATCCGTTGATATCGCTCGTTCGACGATGCCCCGAATGTCGCCATCGTTTAGTGGCTGTAGACGATACACTTGGCACCGTGAAAGAAGTGCGTTATTGACCTCAAATGAGGGGTTCTCTGTTGTCGCACCGATAAATGTCACAAGCCCGCGCTCTACAGAGTGCAGCAGTGCGTCTTGTTGACCTTTGTTGAATCGATGAATCTCATCAATGAAGAGCACGAGGCGCTTGCCCATTTTTCGGTAACGCTCCGCACGAACCATTGCTTCGCGCAGATCTTTCACACCAGCCTCAACTGCGGAGAGACGTTCTATAGGACTTCCCACCGAGTTTGTCAACACCCATGCAAGAGTTGTTTTACCAGTCCCAGGTGGACCCCACAGGATCATTGATGGCAGTTCGCCCCGCTCTGCAAACACTCGCAAAGGGGCTCCCTGTGCCAGTAGATGTTGTTGACCCGCCACCTCGTCGATGCTCCGCGGACGCATCCGTTCAGCTAATGGTGCGTCGATATCTGGCTTCAATGTTTTTGGCTGCTGGTCTTCAAACAGACTTTCCATTGCTATGTTGCTCATGATGTTCATCCCAACTTACCTCTTCGTCTGTTTCATTGCACTAACGCCACAAACGCAATGGGAGTATGTATTCGATGCAGTTTCTCCCACGGCGCAATCAATGAGCGCTTGGTCTGGCAGCAGCAGTGTATCAATTACGAAGGATAGACGCGCATATATGGGTCCGTTCGGGAACGACAGTTTGCAACTACGTCTCGAGAGTATCCCTCAGCACGACTCCCTTGTCATCGAGATGGCTGTTTACATACTTGGTTCTTGGGACGGAGTGGCCGATGACGATCGGCTCACGATCATTCTAGACTCGCGAGACACACTGTTGTGCTCCACGTTCAGCAACACCGCATATAAGCAGAGCTACCCGTCCCCGAGATCTGAGGCACTTAATCCACGACGCTCCGGTTCTTTTGAAACCGACGTCACAGGATGGGTGTTTACCGAGCCGAAGATATTCGACGGTCCACTTGATGCCTGCTATCATTTGAAGTTCACGCTACCGCATCGTACGAACACCCTGTCCCTGAGTTTGCGTGCTGCATTAAAGGACGTAAGACCTATCCCGGCTAATGAAGCTTGGGGGCTTGGTGCTGTGCGTATTCAGACCGTTCGAGTCTTCCATGCTCCGAAGGATCAAGGGCCGATCGTAGTACCGGGACGCTAAGTCTTGGTCACACCGTACGTGCCACCAATGCCTGCTACGGCCAAGGTTGTTGGCGACTTCTCTATTGCACGTCGCAGTCTCTTCATTGGATCATGTACAGGCTCTTCACTTTGGCGAAACGTGGAATGATGAATTGGTAGCATTGCTCTGGCACCCATCATCCTAGTCATAGCCAAAGATTCTTCGGGTGTGCAATGAGTCTCTGGGTAGGGATCATATGCTCCGATAGGCATGATCGCCAAATCAACAGGCCCTTTGAGACTCTGGAAGGTTTCCGTGTATGCCGTATCACCCCCAAACACAACGCGAACACCATTCCCTTCTAGTACATATCCATTGAAGCTTCGACCAGTTCGTTTCTGACCGTTGGCCCTACATGGTTCGCCGGGAATTCGCCATCCATTGTGGCGAACCTGTATCGCTTCAACGGAGACTCTATGCATTGTTGTCGTGTCACCCCAGTCCATTTCGTTCACGGACCGCCAGGGGAGATCATCGATAACGTCCCGAGTGTTCGTAGCCGTCAATACGTCGATCTCGCCACTCCATCGCTCAGCAATCGCAGAAAGCGTCTGCCTGTCCATATGATCTAAGTGCGCGTGGGAGAGCAGCACGATGTCTGGCTTGGGTATCTCTTCGATACTCAAAGCCGGAGGAGTGATCCGATGCGGACCAAGAGTTAAACCGAGGATGCGTATCCCATAGGAGCCAAAGAGAACAGGATCCGTGAGAATCCAGGTTCCTCCAAAATTGATGAGCACGGTAGAATGCCCAAGCCAGCAAGCCCACAGACAGCACTCAGAAGCCTCGTCTGGAGAAGGACGTAGTGAACTTGCAGATTTCTGAACCGTATCGTTCAGAGCAAAAGATGGTAGTGGCGTTGTGAGGATCGCACCTCCGGCCAAGATCATCGTACGAAGCAACTGTCTTCGTGTTGGCATATCGATTCCCCCCGGAACGTTATGCAACAAAGCTATCGTGCTCTATTAGCCCGTGCGAGTTATCATCTCATTGTAAGGAGATGATAACCTGATGCAACATTTGGACCTCATTATCGTGATTTCCTTTTCTTACCTTCCAATTACTGCCGGAAGCATCGACCGTGAATCGTCTATTTGTGACCTTATTGATGGCCGGATTTACCAGCATTGGATACGCACAGTCGGATTCTGCCTCGCCCCTTCTCACAACAACGAAAAAGACAGACTACGATCATGAGATGATCGATCGTATCAGGCAGAACTACTTGCCGGTTCAATTCGGCGCCTATTTTTCTCAGTCTGTTCCTCAGTCTTCTTTGAGAAGTGCGTACGATAGCTTAGCCGCACCTAATGTGGGTTATGGATTTTCGCTGAATGGGGGATACTACTTTGACCCGGTGCCTGTGGTTGTAGGCGGGGAGTTTTCGATGCATTTCTTTGGCATGAGTGAACGCTCCTTTAAGACGAGTACACTATTCGATAATCGTGTCGATCTCTCAGCGCAGAGCTTTACAATTCCGATCCTGGCCTTTGTTCGTGTTCAGCCTAACATAGCAACATGGGTATTTCCGTATGCGGAATTGGTAGGGGGCACTACGGTATACTCATCCGTATACACCGCCAAGAGACGTGAGTCGGGAACTGAGGTGCAGTCCAATTCCGAATCTGAGGGTGGTGCAAACTGGACGTATGGTGTAGGTGCAGGCTTTCTCTTTAAGATCGCAGACATTATCAATCTTCCTAATTCATTACAGAGAACGTTGATTGACTTCCGCATGCGCTACCTGTGGGGAACAAGTGTGGATATCCCTCGGATAGAGATCCTGGGAGATCAAACATATGTGGTAAGGAAGGTCTCTGTATCCGCACCAGAGCAGGTGACCTTTCAGTTCGGTATCGTTATTCAGCTATAGAACCATGTTTCAAGGAGTTTATGTGATGCGCACACTATCCATTGCCGCTGTTGCCCTCGTCCTTTTCTCTCTAGGTGCATGTCGTACAGCACAGGATAACACGAGGGACCTCAGATCAACGCAAGAGCGTGAGATGACTGTTGGTGTTGTACAACGGGAGATAAGGAAGGGAATGGCCGGTGCCTCCGTTGTAGAGGCCCTTGGATCACCGAACATCGTTACGAAGGATGATAAGGAACGCGAGACGTGGGTCTATGACAAGATCGCAACAGAGGCGTCGTACTCAGAGAGCCAGAATGGCTTGTTCCTGATTCTTGGTAGCATATCAAATCAATCCGGTGCGGCTAGCACAACGCAGCGGACTCTAACAGTTGTTATCAAATTTGACGCCAATGGCCGTGTTGAGACTTTCACCTATCACCAAAGCAAGTTTTAATAGTTGTGAATACCATGAAACAACTTTTCGCGTGCGGTGTTTTGGTATTGGTCTTGTCTTCTTGCACGATCATTAATCAGGCTCCACCCACCACTACACCCCAAACACAGTTGCAGACGCGTCAGATCCAAACCCGTGAGTTTGATACAAATGACGTTAAACTCGTCATGAGGGCAATGGTAAACGTCCTTCAAGACGATGGCTTTGTGGTAAAGAATGCTGTTCCTGATCTTGGTTTGCTTACTGCAACAAAAGAGATCCAGATTTCTGGCGGCAACAGCAATGGAGATCAATTCTGGTCAGAGGTATTTGAGTCGGTACTTAAATCTTCCGGCTCTAGGAGTTCACCTTCAAACCGCCAAGAACAGCGATATAGCAAGTTCAAGCAAATTGAAGTAAGCGTCAATGTCAGTGAGTTAGGCAGTCGTTGTAAGGTGAGAGCTAACTTTCAGGCTAAGGTTATCGACAACGTAGGAAACCCGGTTGAGGTATATGCTATTCAGGATCCGAAGTATTATCAGGAGTTCTTTACCAAGGTTGATAAGGGTATCTTTATTCAGAAGCAAGGATTTTAAGCTATTATGACTCGCCCCTTTATCTCGTTTGTCATTCTATTGGGACTGATCTTCAGCGTCCAGAATTTGCTGGCACAGTCACTCGTTGAGACAGTTAAGTCTGGCAATCTTAGAGCTGTGAGCAAGTTGCTTGCTAAGAAGACTACAAACATTAATGAAGTTGACTCTGAGGGTCTTAGTTCTTTGATGGTAGCCACAATTGCTAACGATAGTGTCATGGTGGTTGCCCTTTTGTCAGCCGGTGCCGATCCTAACATCCAATCCAAGAGTGGGATGACGGTTCTTCATGCAGCCGCCTTTAACAATCGTGATGCACTTCTATCAATGATCATTTCTGCGGGAGCTAATCCAAACATTGTTGACAATAAGGGCCGCTCTCCTCTACTTGTTGCTGCACAGATGGGCTTTACAAACCCCGTTACCTATTTTGTCCAAGCGGGCGCCGCGATTGAATACAAGGACATCAAGGGAAACACGGCGTTGATGTTAGCATGTGCCAATCGACATCTGGGTGTAGTTGATGAGCTTCTTGAAAAAGGGGCAAATCCTAACACGAGAGACCTCTTGGGTAGAACCCCACTCATGCTGCTATCACTTCTGGGTGAAGATGAAATGGTTCGCATACTCCTTCACTACAAGGCTGACATAACACTCACAGATCTATCGCTAAAGACAGCGTTGGCCTATGCGAAGGAGTATAACAGAACAGCTGTGATCGGATTGCTAGAAGGGGCCGGCGCCAAGTATTAGTCAAAAAGTGATAAATTGATCTGTACTTACTTATAGATACGTATTTATATACCGACAGTAGATAGGAACTCGTATGGCGTTGTTAAACACGTCTAAGCTCACTCGTATTGGTGTCTTCTATGATGGAAACTACTTTCTTCATGTTAGCAACTATTACGCGTTCAATCACGCTCGTAACAGCCGCATCAGCCTTAGAGGACTTCACGACTTTATTCGCGCGCAAGTAGGAATCAAGGAGGGTGAAGAGACTCGACTCTGTCAGATCGTTGACAGTCACTTCTTCCGGGGACGCATCTCTGCCAATGAGGCGCAAACCAGAGGTAATCTTCTCTACTACGATCGTGTATTTGAGGACATTCTCATGTGGGAAGGTGTCATCACACACTACCTACCCATCCGCAATTCTGGTGGTAGACGTGAGGAGAAGGGCATTGACGTTTGGATGGCCCTTGAAGCGTATGAACTCACTTTGCTGAAGCAATTCGATGTTGTGGTACTCATCACGTCTGACGGTGACTACGTTCCGCTAGTGCGAAAGCTCAACAACCTAGGCGCGAGGGTAATGGTCCTGTCGTGGGATTTTGAATTCGAAGACAATGAAGGAAAGCACGTTGTCACGCGAACTTCACAGGAACTCCTCGAAGAGGTGACGTATCCGATCTCGATGCACGAGATCATTGAAAATCGTGCAATGCGTAACGATCCGATCGTTCAAAATCTCTTTGTGAAGCGCGATGAAGCTGCCCCCCGGCAAGCTCCTTTCGTCCCAGAGCTCTCGTTTACTTCTGCGAAGCCAGATGATAGAGGTCCCCGGGAATTCACCAGTTATCAAGCCCCACGATCCACGCGTGCACCTCTCGCCGAGCCCCCTGGCGTTGTTGATGATTCCGTTGGTGAGCGTTTAGACGGCTATGTCCTGGCTTTGAAGAATGGATATGGTTTCATCAAGTATCCGCCAAACAATTTGTTCTTTCATGTCTCTGATCTTCTGAATGCCGACTTCCCTGACCTTCAAGAGGGTGATCCGGTGGAATTTAATATTGGATACAACCGAGAAGGCGAAGAAGTGGCAAAGAATGTTAAGCTCATGCTAGACGATATTGTGGAAGACGACGAATAGGATCACTACGATGTTCTTATCTAAACTTCCCGATGTAGGGACTACGATCTTTTCTGAGATGACGGCACTCGCCAATGAGGTGGGTGCCGTCAACTTGTCTCAAGGCTTCCCTGACTTTCATTCCGATAGTACACTTTGTGAACTTCTCGCGCGTGCTACAAAAGACGGCAACAACCAATACGCTCCAATGCCTGGACTCTTGGCATTGCGTGAGGCGGTTACCAAGAAGTATATGGACGTCTTTGGTGTTGCTGTGGATCCTGCTTCTGAGGTTACTATCACACCTGGTGGAACTGCCGCTTTGGCTTCTGCTATCGCTGCGGTTGTACGCCCGGGTCAAGAGGTGATTGTCTTTGAGCCTTGTTATGATTCATATGGACCTGCAATTCGTCTCTGTGGTGGAGTGGTCCGCCC
>JAPLFN010000086.1 GCA_026390655.1 Candidatus Kapaibacterium sp. | reverse complement strand
TGAGTTCACGACAGACTGTCGCCGGTGATACACACACCACTTTCGCAATACCGCGCACGGACGTGCCCTTGCTAAGCTCGGCCCATATCATGTACCTTTGTGATTGGGTTACATGCCGATAAACACTTGCCATGTTTGCTCAATGGTTGGTCTCTGAAAAGAGTTTGTTTCGTCGGCAAGTAACCCTTTTCTTTTGACCTACCCATGTTGCACTTCGAACTTGAATTCAGCTGTTCTGATAATCGATACAAAATGAATCGAAACTCTGACTACATGGTATAGGGTCCTCAATCGTACAATCCGTGTTTGAACCAAGATATCCCTTGTACAGACAGACATTCTGTCCAGAGCACGTACCATTCATGCAGGTTAACCGCGTCCCGAAACCCTGACCGCCCCCTGATGGAAAACCATCACACGTAAGTTCGCATCTCACTAAGCAATTGGGTCTCTTGTAGCCGCACATAGAGCCTACTGTGCTATACCAATCAACCCTATTGTTAGGGTGCATAAAATCTGGTGGTGCTGTGCGACCCAAGTATTGCCGGCCAGCACATTTATTCCAATCGAGTCTACTGGCTCTGTTGTAAAACCCAATGGTGCCAGCGCGAGATTCTTGAACTAATCCAAACATCCCCAGCACAAGAAAGATGAACAGCCAGACTCTTAATAACGAAAACACAATGCCTCCAAACAACAAGGTCCTATTTCGTGCAGCCATTTGGTTCAATATAGCGGCTCAGCCATTCGGATTCGCAACTAGAGTTAACGGGCGGCTCCCTGCCCCCGTTTGTTGGTCCACCTGTAATGTTAGCCATTATGCCACAAATCGAAACATCTGAATTGAATGTTGAAGGAGGCGAGGAACATCCATCAAGCCTCTATACATTCGCAGTTGAGGCAGGCATACGCGCTCAACGCGATAGTGCGATATCGAGCTCCGTTCATATGAATCAATCTGACTCCCCTCTCTAGCGCAGCCCTGCCCTGACGAAGGGAGGGGTGAGAGAGCGGAAGATGGCGAAGCCATCGGGGAGAGCTCAGGTGTCAATGTAGATGCAAATTTAGTCCACCACTAGCACACTAGCACACTAGCACACTAGCACGGGCGAAGCCATCGGGAAGAGCTGAGGAATTGAGCGAAGGGTCCCTCGCTGCGCTCGGGATGTCGCCGCGTCGCGATTATCTTTAAAAGAGAAAGGCGAGCACCATCATGGATTGACCTTGAGCGCGATGGCATGCTATCGCGAGACATTTAGAAAAACAAAACCCAAAGCGTCATCCCGAGGAGCGGAGCGACGAGGGACCTGCGTCATCCCGAGGAGGTAGGGTCGAGGCCATGCCTCGACCTTTCCGACGAGGGACCTATTGGAGATTCCGCGTTAAAGCAACCACTTGTTTCTGCACTTCAACATCAAGTAACTGCAATCTAGCATTGCGCTTAGAACAACGGCAATCCACAGAGTTCGGTGGTCTGGTGCGCGTGGCATGAAGTGGTCAACGTGAGCGGAATCTCCAGTTAGGGGGCTCGGAGTCTTGAGTATCTAGCCCAAACGTACACTGGCGATCTCTCTCAATGGAAGTGCTGTGATCTTGTCGGACAATGCATAGCGTAGTGTTCCGGGATACACTACCCACAGGTGCTCAAGTTGGAGATCATCTAGTGCAACATGCATGGATTTCGTTGTCCTTGGAGCATCGGTACACTTGAATTCAAATCCCCAGCGCTTACCTCGTCGTAGGAGAAGCAGGTCGAGTTCAGCTCCTCGTTGTGTTCCGTAGAAATAGGCGTCACGCTGGCCGTGAACAGCGAGTGTCTGCTCTAGTGCAAATCCTTCCCAGCTTGCACCATACCGGGGATGGGTACGCAGCTCAAGCATTTCTCCAATGCCTAGCAGGTGATGAAGTACGCCGCTATCGCGCACAAATATCTTTGGTGATTTTACGAGTCGTTTGCCCAGGTTCTCGTACCATGGTGGAAGCACACGCACCATAAACGTGCCGGCCAGCAAATCACGGTAGTGGTTCACTGCCGTTTGGCTCACATCCATTGAGCGAGCGATCTCTGATGCATTCCACGTTTGTCCGTGATAGTGCGATAGCATCCGCCAGAACCGGCCCAGGGCCTCAGGTGCTACTCTGGAGCCAAGTCCAGGGATGTCTCGCTCGAGAAATGTCCGAGTAAAACTTTCCATCCACCGATCCCACCCATCGCGCGACGAGGCCTGAAATGCACTTGGGAACCCGCCTCTAAGCCAAAGGTGATCTTGGGCATCAGGGCCTACTTCAGATAATGAAAATCCTGAGACGTCCACAAACTGAATCCGGCCTGCCAGAGTCTCGGAAACACCTTTGATGAGTTCCCATGAGGCACTGCCCAAGAGAAGGAACACCGCGTTGCGTTTAGGATCGTCGCACAGTGGACGTAATAGCTCGAACAATTCTGGCAAACGCTGTACCTCATCCAGAACAACTAAACCGCTTTGGTCCGACAACAGCTTTTCTGGAGTGGCCCGCAAGGCCTCTCGAGTCTCTGACCGTTCGAGATCGAAGACAACCGTTTGTCCTGCCCAACCAGCAGCTACCTGTGTTGCAAGTGTTGTTTTGCCTACCTGCCGTGCACCCAATAATGCCACTACCGGCGACTCGGCCAATCTCACCCGGATTGATTCAAGGTAGTCCGTTCGTTTAATTGATTGTTGCATATTGCTCCTGTGTTGTGCAATATACTACAATTGTGGAATCTCCACGTAGGTTCCTCGCTCTGGGATTAGCAAATTTGCATACCAGTAGATGCGGTGTTAGGTTACGGGCGGAATGAGGTGGCACTGCGAAAGCATTCTCCACCATAGCACGCAGATGCCCATTCACTTGATCAGAATCGATGAGCGATAGAAATACACTCCTCCGGGAAGGCTGTGTGCATCCCATTCTGTCTGATGGGTACCGGCGGAAAGGTCCTCAGAGATCAGCGTTGCTACGTGTTCACCGAGGGCACTGAAAACTTCCACAGTTACGGGCCCTGATTGCTGAAGAGTGAATCGTATGGTTGTGCTTGGGTTGAAGGGATTCGGATAGTTCTGCTCGAGAACGATGCTTGAAGGAAGATTGCTGTTGTTCTCTACTGTAGTAGTCAGTTCCGATAATGATCTTCTCCAGATTCCGCCGCCCCGAGTCCCAGCAAAAAGATTCGTGCCCGAGACAGCAAAAGAAGTGACAGAAGTGTTCGTCAATCTGGTGTTCGGCAAGCCGGTATTGACCGCAGTCCAGCTTGTGCCATAGTTGGTGGAAAGAAAGACACCGCCGCCCGAGGTCCCGACAAAGAGATTCGTGCCGGAGACGGCAAGAGCATAGACAGGATTGTCCTGCAAGCCGGTATTAACCGCAGTCCAGCTTGTGCCGTTGTTGGTGGAAAGAAAGACACCGGCCATCCGACTCCCGGCAAAGAGATTCGTGTCGGAGACGGCAAGAGAACGGACATCAACGCCCGTCACAAAGCCGGAGTTAACCGCAGTCCAGTTTGTGCCGTTGTTGGTGGAAAGAAAGACACCGCGATCAGTCCGGGCAAAGAGATTCGTGCCGGAGACGGCAAGACTATAGATTGTCAAGTCCTGCAAGCCGGCATTGGCCGCAGTCCAACTTGTGCCGTTGTTGGTGGAGAGAAGGACACCATCGTAAAGAGTTCCGGCAAAGATATTCGTGCCCGAGACGGCAAGAGCATAGACAGAATTGTGTGACAAGCCAGTATTCGCCGCCGCCCAACTTGTGCCATTATTGGTGGAAAGAAAGACACCGTCATTAGTTCCGGCAAAGAGATTCGTTCCGGAGACGGCAAGAGCATAGACCCAAGTGTTCGGCAAGCCGGTACTCGCCGCAGCCCAACTTGTGCCGTTGTTGGTGGAAAGAAAGACAATGCCGTCATCAGTCCCGACAAAGAGATTCGTGCCGGAGAAGGCAAGGGTCACAACCCGAGTGTTCGTCAAGCCGGTATTAACCGCAGACCAGCTTTTGCCGTTGTTGGTGGAAAGAAAGACACCGTCATCAGTCCCGGCAAAGAGATTCGTGCCGGAGACGGCAAGAGCCCGGACCTCAGTGTTCGTCAATCCGGTACTCGCCGAAGTCCAGCTGGTGCCGTTGTTGGTGGAAAGAAAGACGCCGCGCTGAGTCCCCGCAAAGAGTTTCGTCCCCGAGACGACGAGTGAATAGACACGCAAACTTGTCAAGCCGGTATTGACCGCAGTCCAACTTGTGCCGTTGTTGGTGGAAAGAAAGACACCTCTATCAGTCCCGGCAAAGAGATTCGTGCCGGAGACGGCAAATGAAGTGACCTCAGTAGTCGTCCAGTCGTTGCCTGGCAAGCCGGTATTGACCGCAGTCCAACTTGTGCCGTTGTTGGTGGAGAGAAATACGCCGCCATAAGTCCCGACAAAGAGATTCGTGCCGGAGACGGCAAGAGAAGTGACAGAAGTGTTCGTCAATCCGGTATTGACTGCGGTCCAGCTTGTGCCGTTGTTGGTGGAAAGAAAGACACCGCCGACCTCAGTCCCGACGTAGAAATTCGTGCCGGAGACGGCGAAGCAACTAATCTTTCCGCCGTAGGGTCCGTTGGTTGGCACCCATTGGGCTGATATCGGATTGCCGGTCGCCATGAGCAATACGGCTAACCATACTACGGCCTTGATAGAGAGTGTCTGTAAGCAAGTGCTTCGCTTCATAATGAAGAATCTCTTTCTGAAAAGGACACGACAACAAAGCCAGTGTGCGTAAGGAGTACTTTTCTTGAAGTTGGTTTCAGAAAACCATAATCGACAAGGGGCATACCATGACGCAGTTGAATTTCTGTTTAGATGCGTTCCTGTTGACCTGCTTGAGATTCAGCTTGCCTTCACCCATCAACATCCGCTGTGCGATGACCATTAGCGATTCAACTTCAGCATCTGGACATATTCAATCTAGCATTTGCTTTAGCAAATCCACATACCAGTAGATGCGGTGGTCAGGTACGGGCTGAGTGAGGTGGTCAATGCGAAAGGAATCATCACTTTTGCCCCACCTGTAGATCCGCACTGAACAACTATGTGTTCGAACCCAGAAGGACGAAGTCATTCATGTCGATTTGACGGTAATCGACCTCGTGCTCACTCATCGAAATGGAAGATCCATCCAACATCGAGGTAATGAGCATATAGCTTCTATCATCAGCGGACCAATGGCTGACATCTTCTCGAAGTGCCTTGTGAATCGCTATAGCCCTTTTTTCAACAATTCCGTTGTCCACAAGAAACTCGATCACTGACGATGCACTATCTAGTACTGTAGGCTGTAAGCAAACAACGACGACAATATCGTCCGAGAACGAAAGGACGGACAAGTGCTGAGTAAGTGTCGCATCTAAAAGAGATTGGCCCGCGAAGATGGATTCTACAAACGTGCTTTTACTGCCGATGTACTTGGATGTGGGTTCATATCGATAGATAAAGTCAAGGAGCTTACACGAGCCTCGAATACTCGAACCATGTACAATTACGAATGGAGAATAGGCAAACAATGACATCTCTGACTCACGATTCACACTTCGACTTGCCTTCTCTGCGCTACGCACCTCAATTTTGCTTGCGAATGAAGTGAGATCGCCGAGCCCAACACCCAGCATAAATGCTGCATTGTGGCGGAAGTTCGCGTATCCAACTGGCATGCCAGCTGTCATACCTGATTGTATTTCTTCTGATTTCATTGATTCACTTGAGATTCCGTCCTACTTGATGTTTAAGATCCGAAATACCTTGACCACTTGATACTGCACTCCTGAGAATTGGAAACTACAATCTACAAACGAACGAGATGGTCTGCGTTCCTCAGAACACAATGGTCATTTCCATGCGGAGTGAGGTGGTCACTGCGAGCGAGATCTCCACCATTGGTTGATCAGTGCGGAATGGCTTGGTCCTATTGCACCGTATCTCCATAAGAAGGAGTCAACGGTAGCCAGCTAATGCCCGTATCAAAATTCGATACAAGCGCCATGGTGTCCGACACTACACCTACAACCCTATCATCGACTCCATTGTATTGGTCCTTGTACTCGTAAACCCGTTGCACATCCGCGCGATAGCCTCGGCGTGTTGCAACGATGTTCAATTGAACTACACCCAAACCACCAAGAGCGATTAGTACCTTCTTTCCAACTACTCTTACATCGTATACCGGACCTGCATCGTAAAGAACCCTATTTGTTGCAACAGAGATTGCGACCCCATCCTTCACAATGAAGAGTGAATGATCTCGATATCTAAGGTGATAGATTCCACCTGTCGCTAGATATGTCTGGCTATCAAGCTGCACGATGTGCGTACAACATTCATCCGTTAGCGTTTCAACGCGAGGTGTGTCAGATTGTGCTACTGTTACACGGTTCAAGTCACCGCCCCATTCCCCAATGTCAAAGCCGACGAGATACGTTGAATTGCCGACATCCCGTACAATCGCCGGCCTCCCAAATATGCCCGTTTTGGGGCGACGTATCACACGCCATTGTCGGGTCTGACCGTTCAACAAGTACCATTCGTCAGGAAATGTAACGAGAATGTCGCCTGAAGTGAAGACGAAACATGAGGCGTTCATTTTTGAACGCTCAACGTTTGTGACGGGCACCTTTACTGAACTCCATGGAGAAGACGCGCTCCGACGGATATTCAACACGTGCCCTACTGCATTGTTCAGTAGTACCTGTACCCCGTTCACTTCATCGTAATCGACGTAGTGAAGAGCGGACCCGGAATCTATCTCCATCCGCTCAAAGATGTTAGATCCGTCTTTGATGATCTTCAACATTCTCACTGTATCGCCATTCCGCACCACTATCGTCCTGTCTACTACCTCAATCACCTTCCAATCCGATACGTTTGTTAACGTATCGAATCTCCTATGTCCAATAGACTCCACTGAATCCTTGTTATAGTCGCAAGAAGTACAGAAGAATAGAAGAGCGATAGTGGCGACTACACGGACATGTATCATCATGCTCAGAGCTTTCAAGTATGGCAATGGCGGACTTGAATGAACACGTCCCGTTCGTTGACCCATTCGCAACTTCCTCCTGACCCTGCAGAATACCCAAAAGTAGGCTTCTTTGCCGCGAACAATAGTTACCACATCGAGCAGATTCTCCAAGCCATCATCGGATGAAGAACACCCCCCGCTTTCGTTCACCATTTAAAAGTCCAAATGAATGTTCCATCCAAGGAAACCGGGCAAATTCAGCACAACATAAGTTGAGCTAAGAATCCCGATCAAGGCAGCAGCAGCCAAAAGTGTATCTCTAAATCTCGGGCGTGACCGATCGGAATTGAACGTGTTCAGGTCGTGAATCTTGCTGCGGATGTAATATGTCACCAAAGAAAATGTTCCTGCGAAGACGAAATATGAAATCATATTTCCTCGTGTCAGAATTACAAATTC
>JAPLFN010000062.1 GCA_026390655.1 Candidatus Kapaibacterium sp. | reverse complement strand
TTTGTTGCAAGATGGCAGTGTTGCCGTCACGGGATCTACATCGTCAGCATCATATGAGACATTTCCTAAGGTGCAACAGTGGCAGTGGCCGCCCTCGAATGATCGACCATATGATGCGTCGTACAACGGTGGTGCTACGGATGCAGTGCTCACGATCTTTACGCAGGATGGTGCGCAACTAGTGTCTTCCACATACTACGGCGGTGGAGCTGCAGACGTTGGCAAATCGATATTCAGTGATTCACGTGGCCGAATAGTATTAGTGGGCGAAAGTTCATCGCTCGACCTGCCAATAGTAGGTGGATTGCAAACCGCTCCGCGTGGAGGATCTGATGTGATGGCTGCTCTTTTTAACCCGAAGGCGCGTACGCTTGTGGGCTCTACGTTTTACGGTGGGTCAGGCGTGGAACGTGTGTCGATGGCCGTACCCGAGACAGATGATCTGTGGCTCATTGTAGGAACCACCACGTCCGATGATCTCCCAACACTTGGTGCCGGTGCCACGTCCCAGCGCAAGGGTGCTATGGACGGTTTTGTCGCGAAGATCGGGCTTGCTTCTGTGATCTTCTCAACAACGATTGGGTGGACTCATGACGATGAGATTCACTCAATGCTTGTTGATCTGAAGGGTGATCTTTATTTGGCAGGGAATTCAAATTCCCCCGTTATCACGTTGGACCATGAAGCACTCAGTGGTGTTGCCAAGAATGATGCCATTGTTGTGAAGTGGGCATTCGGATCTATAGGAATTACGGCCCCACGTGGGGGTGAGCGATTGTGCGTTGGGCAATCGATCAACGTCAATTGGAATACGATAGACATGGGGCCCCTTGAACCATTCACTCTTGAGCGGTCTGAGACTGGCGATTCGTGGATCCCAATAGTGTCGAAGGTTACGGGACGAGCATATACTTGGAGACCAACGTCCGCAGAGGTGAATTCAAAGGGTGTCTTTGTTCGCGTTACTACTTTGCGCGGACATGTTTCAATGACAATGGACCGAGTGATCGTGGATCCACTGGTAACGATCGAGCCACTGCCTTCATCGCAGGTGGCGTGTGCAGGTGAGAGATTTAATGTTGAAACAAGAACTACTGGTGCTGACCTGCGATATACGTGGCGTCGGAATGGTGTAGCACTTAGTCAGCAAGGCTCTTCCCTTGTACTCGATCCAGTAACAGCCACGTCAGCGGGGAAGTATGAGTGCTATGTTACCGGTGGTTGTGGCCAAACGGTTGGTTCAACGATCTTGACTGTATCTGTTTCTACCGTGCCGGCGTTCACTCTGAACCCAGACGCCTCGACGGTAAATGAGGGGGCGTCAGTAGATTTTCGCGCTTCTGCAGAACCACTCGGTGATTACGAATGGTTCAAGGTCGGTTTGGACAAGCGGGTTGGAGCGGGTCCTGTGTTTCGATTTGCCGCAGTGAAAGTGGAAGATGCGGGTTGGTATTGGTGCCGAGTAAGCAGCTCATGCGGGAAAGTGGACTCAGATACTGCAGAACTTCTTGTGAATCCAGTTTCAGTAGGTAAGGAGGCGGGCGAGACGATCGCTCTCTCGATACACCCCAATCCGGCCTCCGGCCAGCTTCGAATTCAATGCGAGAGGCCCATTGAGTCCACTTCCATCGTAAATCTCGTTGGCCAGATGGTATTGCAGCTTATATGCGGAGGTGCCGTTCACATGGGAGTCGACCTCGATGTGACATCGCTCCCGACCGGTCCATACAGCGTCAGGGTTCGCGATTCGAGTGGCTCGATACATGCAAGCCCCCTCCTTATTGATCGTTGATCTAGAATCAGGACTAAAATGGTCGTATATTTGTGCCATGGCACAAGACTCAGCAATCCTAGATGAAGTTGTCCAAAACGAATACAAATACGGATTTGTAACGGACATCGAGCAGGATCTCCTTCCCAAGGGGCTCTCAGAAGACGTGATCAGGTTTATTTCTGCAAAGAAAGAAGAGCCTGAGTGGATGTTAGCGTGGCGGCTCAAGGCCTATGCTCAGTGGCTCAAAATGAAGGAGCCAATGTGGTCAAATGTTACCCACCCAAGGATCGACTTTCAGGACATCATCTATTGGGCCTCTCCAAGGAAGAAGGAAGGTCCGGCGTCTCTCGATGAAGTTGATCCGGAGTTGCTCGCAACATTTGCAAAGCTCGGTATACCGATCGAAGAGCAGAAGATGCTTACAGGTGTCGCAGTAGATATCGTCTTGGATAGCGTAAGTGTGAAAACCACATTTCAAGACAAACTCGCGGAACTCGGCATCATCTTCTGCCCGATCAGCGAGGCGATACGTGAGCATCCCGAGCTTGTAAAGCAGTACATCGGGTCTGTGGTTCCTACGAACGACAACTATTACTCAGCGTTGAACTCCGCAGTTTTTAGTGATGGTTCGTTTGTCTTTATTCCAAAAGGTGTGCGTTGTCCTATCGAGCTGAGCACATACTTCCGTATCAATGCCCGCAATACAGGACAGTTTGAACGTACGCTCATCATTGCCGAAGAGGGAAGCTATGTTAGCTATCTCGAAGGGTGTACTGCACCGCAGCGCGACGAGAATCAGCTGCATGCAGCGGTTGTAGAGCTCGTTGCACATACCGATGCCGAGATCAAGTATTCCACTGTCCAGAACTGGTATCCCGGTGACAAAGACGGAAAAGGTGGGATCTACAATTTCGTTACGAAGCGTGGGGTCTGCGAGGGTCCGCGAAGCAAGATATCCTGGACGCAAGTAGAGACAGGCTCGGCGATCACCTGGAAGTATCCGAGTGTTATCCTAAAGGGAGATCATTCTATCGGTGAGTTCTACTCTGTTGCTGTTACGAATCACATGCAACAAGCCGACACGGGAACAAAGATGATCCACATCGGAAAAAACACTCGAAGCAGAATTGTATCGAAAGGCATCTCTGCCGGAACGTCACAGAATAGCTATCGCGGCCTCGTTAAAGTTCTCAAGACCTCTACGGGTGCACGTAATTATTCGCAGTGTGATTCGCTACTGATTGGCGACGCTTGTGGCGCTCACACATTCCCATATCTCGAAGTGGCCAATAAAACAGCAACCGTGGAGCACGAAGCTACAACGTCGAAGATCGGCGAAGACATTCTCTTCTATTGCAACCAACGTGGTATCGACACGGAGGCGGCAGTCGCTCTGATAGTCAATGGCTATGCGCGCGAAGTACTCAATCAACTACCAATGGAGTTTGCTGTGGAAGCACAGAAGCTTCTTGCAATTTCTCTCGAAGGAAGCGTCGGATGACCCCAATACTCCAGATAACTGAACTCACTGCAGGTATCGAGGATCGTGAGATCCTTAAGGGCATTTCACTTACTGTAAACCCCGGAGAAGTCCATGCGATCATGGGCCCGAACGGATCAGGGAAGTCGACATTGGCCTCTGTGCTTGCAGGGAGAGCTGACTATGCTGTTTCAGGCGGTTCGGTGCTCTTCAACGGCAAGGATCTCTTAGAGCTTTCCCCAGAGGAGCGCGCGCGCGAAGGTATGTTCCTTGAATTCCAATACCCGGTTGAGATTCCGGGAGTTTCCACCGCCAACTTTCTGAAGACCTCGGTAAACGAACTTCGAAAACATCGAGGGCAGGAGCCCCTTGCACCGGCGGCCTTCCTAGCAATGATGCGCGAGCGCATGAAGCTCGTGGAGATGGACCAGTCGTTTCTTAGCCGTTCTCTCAATGAAGGTTTTTCAGGGGGCGAAAAGAAACGCAATGAGATCTTCCAAATGGCAATGCTAGAGCCAACATTGGCAGTGCTTGATGAGACGGATTCTGGATTGGATATCGACGCGCTTCGAATAGTTGCCAGCGGAGTGAATGCACTTCGTACCAAGGAGAATGCAACGATCGTCATCACGCACTATCAGCGGTTGTTGGATCACATCGTTCCTGATGTTGTGCACGTTCTTTGGAATGGACGCATCGTTCGGTCGGGTGGGAAGGAACTGGCTCTTGAACTTGAGAAGCGCGGATATGATTGGATCAAGCAAGAATCGGTGGAAGAAGTCTGATGTCAATAGATGCATTCAACGATAATGTTCGAGACGCATTCATTGCTCTCACGTCCCAACTCAATGGTCATGCAGCCGGACCGTTTCAGACGAAACGCCGCAGTGGATTTGATTCGTTCGTTGCGCAAGGGATTCCAACAACTCGTCATGAAGAATGGAAGTATTCAAATGTGCTGCCATTTATTGGACTTCAATTCTCCGAACGTACATCTGAGCACGATCTCATTACAAGAGAAGACGTAAGCCAAGTCCTTGATGGTCTTACGAAGGATTCAGGCGTTACGGTCCAGGTACTAACAGATGAGCTTGTTGCACGTGATGAGGTGGTCCGCAATGCGCTTGGCCAAACTGCGCCAGTGGACGTTCACCCATTCGTTGCGCTGAACACATCTCTTGCTAACAATGGCCTCGTGATACGAGTGGCCAGGGGTGCGCAGATTCAACGGCCAATTCATATCGCCGTCGTATCAGATGCTCGATCGGCGGATGTGTTAGCCACGCCGCGAATTCTTGTTCTTGCCGATGAGGGCTCTATTATCGATGTGGTGGAATCACATCATGCAGTGGGGGACAAAATCTCTCTTGACGTGGGTGTTACGGAGATCTCTGTTGCTGAAAACGCACACGTTCGTTATCACAAGATCATTGACGATACAGTTGTACTTCGTCATATCGGATATACTGCAGCACGAGTATATCGCAACGGGCGTTTTACCTCGCATTCTGTGAGCATTGGAGGCGCGTTTGTCCGCAACGATCTGGTTGTGAAGCTGGCTGATATAGCGAGCGAGACGTACCTTTATGGTGTCTCTGTGTTGAATGAAAAAGATCATGTTGATAATCACACAGTGGTTGATCACGCAGTGCCTCACTGCCACAGTGAGGAGCTGTACAAAGGCATCTACGATGGCGCATCCAGTGGCGTGTTCAATGGAAAGATCTTTGTCCGACCACAGGCACAAAAGACTACTGCCTATCAGTCTAATCACTCGATACTCTTGAGTGACAAGGCGCAGATCAATGCTAAACCACAGTTAGAGATCTGGGCCGATGACGTGAAGTGTTCTCACGGGGCTACTTCCGGTCAGCTCAACGACGAAGCCATCTTCTATTTGCGCTCACGTGGTATTGATGCAGATAGAGCTAGGGCGTTGCTTACATATGCGTTCATTGCTGAGGTGCTTGAACATATTGACCATGAGGGATTGAGACTTTACTGTGAAGGTCGGGTTGCAAAGAAGCTCGATGCGGAGCCATTTGCACTGTGATCAACACGCAGACCATAGTGCGTGAACCTTTTAACGCTCAGTCTCTGCGTGCGCAGTTTCCCATTCTCTCTCGCACGGTGCATGGCTCCGTGCCCCTCGTGTATCTCGATAATGCGGCAACCTCACAGAAGCCCCTTGCCGTGATCAATGCCATTGCTGAGTATTACAAGCACTCAAATGCCAATGTTCACCGTGGAGGACATGCCGTAGGCGCCGAAGCCACAGCATTGTACGAGGATGCGCGCAGCGTTGTTGCTGGATTCATTGGAGCCCAACAAAACGAGATCGTTTTTACGAAGGGCACTACCGAAGGAATCAATCTCGTTGCTTCATCATGGGCGACGATGATGGGGAGTTCGCTTCGTGGTCGGAGTATTGTCATAACAGAGATGGAGCACCACGCTAATATTGTTCCTTGGCAGATGGTATGTGAGCGCACGGGAGCATCATTGCGCGTTATTCGCGTGAATGAAGATGGCACTCTTGATCTTGAGCACGCGAAGACCTTGATCGATGAGACAGTATCGTTCGTTTCCATTGTACATGTCTCCAATACTCTTGGCGTCACAAACGATGTGCGAGTGCTTTGTTCAATGGCTCGCGATGCCGGAGCATTCTCCTTGGTAGATGGAGCTCAGTCTATCGTGCACCAGCCAATTAACGTAAAAGACATTGGATGTGACTTCTTTGTGTTCTCAGGCCATAAGCTCTACGCTCCAACGGGAATTGGTGTTTTGTACGGTCGTGCAGACGTTCTCGAAAAGATGCCGCCGTATCAGGGCGGGGGAGCGATGATAACGAGTGTAACATTTGAACACACCAGTTACAACGACGCACCGATACGTTTCGAGGCTGGAACTCCCAATATGGAAGGTGCCATTGGACTAGCCGCAGCCATCAGATGGTTCTCAACTCTTGATCGTTCGTTGGTGTGCGAGCACGAACACGCACTTTCTTTGCGGATGATCAGTGATTTGAAGTCCATCGACGGAATGCGACTGCTTGGTCCGGGTGTTGAACACGCAGGCATCGCGTCATTCGTCATTGAGGGCGTTCATGCGCAGGACCTAGGCATTCTTTTGGATGAACAAGGTGTGGCAATACGTACCGGTCACCACTGCACGATGCCGTTAATGAGACGTTTCGGCGTAACGTCAACTGCGCGGGCATCGATCGCAGCCTACACCACCGATCAAGATCTGGATGCATTTTCGACGGCTTTATTGCGAACAGTTCGCATGTTGCGATAACATAAGAAGATCATGACCATTGAACAGAACATAACGAAGATGCAACACGAGTTCGACTCCTTCCCCGACTGGGAAGAGCGGTATGCGCACATTATCGCCGTTGGTAAGGGTTTAGCCCCATACAACGAAGAGTATCTCAAGGATGAATTCAAGGTTAAAGGATGTCAGTCTCAAGTATGGTTGCATTCGTCCATCAACGGTGGGCGGGTCCGCTTTGAAGCGGAGAGCGACGCACTCATCGTCAAGGGGCTTGTGGCGCTACTGTTACGTCTCTTTAATGATAGAACGCCAAAGGAGATCCTAGAGGCGCCGGTTGACCTCGTATCTCGACTTGGCTTTGAGCAACATCTATCGCAGAATCGTGCAAATGGTTTGGCGAGCATGCTCAAACAGATCAAGCTCTATGCATTGGCATATAGCATGGTGAAGGCATAGACACAATGGAAATAGAACAACAAATACCATCTGATTCTGCCTCGCTTCGAGTCAAGGTGATCGATGCGATTCGAACGGTCTTTGACCCGGAGATTCCGATAGATGTCTACGAGCTCGGATTGATTTACGAAGTTCGCATTGTGGACAGGCAGAACGTAGTAGTTGTAATGACCTTAACGACACCAAATTGTCCGTCTGCCCAGGCCTTGCCGGCAGAAGTACGAGACGTTGTTAAGGCGATTGAAGCTGTTGGCGATGTAGATGTTCAGATCACATTCGATCCGCCGTGGGACAAGTCGATGATGTCGGAGGTTGCATTGTTCTCTATTGGAATGTTCTGAGATTATGGCTGTACAATTTCACACACTGAAGATCTTTGATGTCTGGCACGATACGCCGGACACGGTAGCCATTTCCTTAGAAGTGCCTGAAGAACTCAAACCCGTGTTTCTCTATAAGCACGGCCCGTCGTGGTTAAAAGATCATGTGAAGCCTGGTCTTACACGTGAAGTGTATCCGCCCATGGGAAACTTCACGAAGGACCTTCACCACGATCACGCAAGACATTATCTGCTCATTGCAGGAGGGAGTGGAATAACGCCGGTACTCTCGATCATGAAGAGCATCCTTCGCGTTGAGCCGCTAAGTGTAGTGACGCTGTTCTACTCAAACCGTAATGAAGCATCTATCATATTTGATAAAGAGATCACTTCGATCACGGCGGCGCATCCTGATAATTGCAGAGTGGTACATATCCTCGAAGAGTCGGCTGATTCTGGTAGGATCTTCACGCTCGGGCGTCTCGACCACGACTTGCTGACCTCGCTCATCGATCAGTATGCACCTACATTAGATACTGTGGACGCATTTGTGTGTGGGCCACAGGCGATGATGGACGGTGTTATCGCTGATCTTCATGCAAAGGGGCTAGCAGACGTTCACATTCACCGCGAATATTTTACTCTGTCGAAGGACACAATGGAAACGAATAGCCAGGCGTCAGCTGGCACTGAAGCTCCAGGCGACAAGCTTGTCACCCGCATGGTTCGCATTCGTCTGTATGGGAAGGAATTTGAATTCCCTGTAGAGCCGGATGAGACGATTCTCTCGGCTGCGCAACGTGCGGATCTTGACCCGCCGTATGCATGCCAAATTGGCGCGTGCTGTACGTGTCGTGCCAAGCTTGTCAGCGGCACGGCTATGATGGACGAAAGAGAAGCTCTCTCCGATGATGAGATCGCAGATGGATATGTTCTTACATGTCAGACACATCCTACGTCGGATGGAGTCTTTGCGGACTACGATCAATAACATGCTTAAGCTTTCAAAACGCGTTGAATATGCCCTGCTGGCAATGCAGGACATGGCTCAGCGTCCAGATGCCATCGTATCGGCAAAGGATGTTGCCGAACGATATTCGATCTCGCAAGCATTAGTGGCCAAGGTTCTTCAGCAGCTTGTGCGTGACGGTGTTGTGCGCTCGTATGCCGGAGTAAATGGAGGCTACGCACTTTCAACTGAGCCCTCGCTTATCAGTATTGAGAGAGTTATCCAAGCAATAGAGGGTCAGGATAATGGACTTGTTGACTGTCAAGACTCGGAGGATCACGAATGCTCTGCTCTTGGATCGTGTACGATCCGAGAGCCTCTTAGCGTGCTCCAAGAGCGAATCAAGGAGACATTCCGCTCAATGTCCATAGCGGAACTCGCATCACCAAAACACTTCGTACAACTGGAGGTAACATGAGCGTCGCAATCATTGGGGCAGATGTACTATCTGTCCCTACTGGAGTTTCCGGAACCGATGAGTCCGACAACATCATCATTACAGCAAAGGCTATCGCCGAAGTGAAGAAGATCAAGTCTTCGAATGCGATTGCGGACGACTTCGGCCTACGTC
>JAPLFN010000115.1:3954-20808 GCA_026390655.1 Candidatus Kapaibacterium sp. | reverse complement strand
TGTACCTTTGTGATTGGGTTACATGCCGATAAACACTTGCCATGTTTGCTCCATGGTTGGTCTCTGAAAAGAGTTTGTTTCGTCGGCAAGTAACCCTTTTCTTTTGACCTACCCATGTTGCACTTCGAACTTGAATTCAGCGTTTATGATAACGAGACATATCAAGACCTTGGTTATGCTGACCTGCTCCCCAAAAATACTACCAACAGAAATGATAGTTTGGTAGTCGAAAGGAGCTCGGTATGGGACGGAAACATCACACGGAAGAGCAGATCATCGGCATGTTGCGAGCAGCCGAGGTTGTTGTGTCCAAAGGCGGTACCATAGACGCCTTTTGCAGAGATCAAAAGATCACGGAAGCCACGTATTACCGATGGCGTAAGATCTACGGCGGTGTAGGTCTAGAGCAGGTAAAGAAGCTGAAAGATCTTGAGGCCGAGAACCGACGATTGCGAAGAGCCGTATCGGATCTGACGGTAGACAATCAGATTCTGAAAGAGGTAGCCCGGGGAAACTTTTGAGCCCGGCCAGGCGTCGTGAGGCAGTCCATCATGTGGTGAGTGCCCTAGCGGTAAGCCAGCGTCGGGCGTGCAAGACTCTTGGGCAGATACGTTCGACACAGCGTCATGAGTCACTCAAGTGTAAGGCTGATGATTCTGCTCGTATGCGCATCATTGCCTTGGCAAAGGAGTATGGACGTTATGGCTACCGAATGATCTGTGCCATGATGCGCATGGAAGACTGGAGCGTAAACCACAAGTTCGTCTACCGCGTGTGGCGCGAAGAAGGACTGAAGGTGCCACCAAAGCAACCCAAGCGTGCTCGGCTGTTCCTGTCGGACGGGTCAGTTGTGCGTCTGCGTGCTGAGCGCAGGAACCATGTCTGGAGTTATGACTTCGTCACGGATCAAACCAGTGATGGACGCAAGTTCCGCACGCTCAACATCATCGATGAGTTTACACATGAAGCGTTGGCATGCCATGTAGCGCGTAGAATACGAGCCTCGGATGTTCTTGATATCCTGTCAGATCTCTTCACCCAGTATGGCACTCCAGAACATATTCGCAGTGACAATGGTCCGGAGTTCATCGCTAAGCATCTTGTCCATTGGCTGGACGAACTGGACGTCAAAGCCTCATTCATCACACCTGGTAGTCCATGGGAGAATGGATTCGTCGAGTCATTCAATGGACGCATGAGAGACGAGTTTCTCAACGGAGAGCTCTTCTATACCCTGCTCGAAGCACAGGTCCTGATCGAACAATGGAGACGCTTCTACAACACCAAACGACCGCACAGCAGTCTCGGGTATCGTCCTCCGGCACCCGAATCAATTCAACCAACCATTTTTAGGTTCGCTGCTTAATGACTAACATTACAGGTGGATCAACAAACGGGGGCACGTCAGAGGAAGGGGCAAGACATGGG
The DNA here is from genome assembly GCA_026390655.1 of Candidatus Kapaibacterium sp. Lineage (GTDB taxonomy): Bacteria > Bacteroidota > Ignavibacteria > Kapaibacteriales > Kapaibacteriaceae > UBA10438. Next base: position 19,380 of record JAPLFN010000115.1, on the reverse strand, counting down.
AATACCCAGTACTTGCGGTCAAAGGAAAATGATCCTGGCACCCACTTTGTACAAAACAAGAAAACGAAGCTACATCTTACAAGAAGCATCGTCGACCTTCTAACGGCTGAGAGGCCAATGTCCTGCCAAACACAATACTCATCAAACCGTGTCGCTGCCGGCGACCAAATTATCAGATAGAGATGGAGGCTCGATCGGCAAGTTTTCGCACATCGGATATCAAATGTGCAGGTGATGCCGTACTGCGCTGGGGAGGGTCGCTGTAGACCCAAATCAAAGGTACCAATATGGTACCAATTGACGCGTTCTATTCGGGGCAATTCAGGTCAAATCAGGGCACAGCCTCAATTAGTCAGATACGTAAAAAGCCCTTAACCACGGGGCTAAGGGCTTGTTTACAGGGGAGCCAACTATCAGACTTGAACTGATGACCTGCTGATTACAAATCAGCTGCTCTACCAGCTGAGCTAAGTTGGCGCTGACAGGGCTGCAAAGATACGAATTCGGGGATTTATGGCAAGAGTCTGGAGATTCCGCGTAAAGTGTCCACCAAAATCGGTAGCAAAGTAACCACTGGAACCCGCATCAAAGTGCCGATGATGTGTTCTTCCGCGCGATGTTTCCGTCCCATATCGATCTCCTTTCGACCACCAAACTATCATTTCAGTTGGTAGTATTTTTGGGGAGCAGGTCAGAAGTTCACAATCGGTATTTGATGGAGCCTCACTCTTCGCGTGGTGTTTTCCCGAGGCCATGCTGGTGATCCATCTTACCCAATAAACGATAGACGATTGGGAAAAGCAGCAATGTCAAAATCGTCGCGGTAATTAGGCCTCCAATGATTACCACGGCGAGTGGTCGTTGCGACTCGCTGCCTATTCCCGTAGATACGGCAGCTGGTAGAAGCCCAATCGCGGCCATCATTGCAGTCATTACAACAGGGCGTATCCGTGATGTCACCCCGTCGGCAATCGCGGTATCAATAGGAATGTGCTGCTTGAGGTTATTCTTGAAAACGGACACAAGAATCACACCGTTTTGCACGCAGATACCGAAGAGTNNNNGATACCGAAGAGTGCGATAAAACCAACACCGGCTGAGATACCGAAGTTTATTCCGGTTGCATGTAATGCAAGAATCCCCCCGATTAGGGCAAATGGAACGTTGATGAGAACAAGAATCGCATCTCGTGCATTTCCAAAAGCCATAAAGAGTAATATGAAAATAATCACCAAACTAATCGGGACTACTTGAATGAGCCGCGACGTAGCCCGGACTTGATTTTCGAATTCGCCCGTCCACGTCATCGTATAGCCCTTGGGCAGATGCACAGCGCTTGCTACGTGTGCCTGGGCGTCTGAAATGGTGCCGCCAAGGTCGCGCTCGCGAACGCTAAACTTCACTCCTATGAAGCGTTTATTATTGTCGCGATAGATAAATGCAGGACCTGTACGAGTGGCGATGGTAGCAATTTCACCAAGGCGGATCTTACCCCCACTTAGCGTAGGTACTAGGAGCTTCTTGATGTCCGCGATGTCCTTCCGATCCTGATACGGATATCGAATGCGGATGTCAAATTTCTTTTCATCCTCGTACTTCACATTTGCAGTCTTCCCACCAATGGCCATTTCAATTACAGCCTGAGCGTCGGCGGTTGTGATTCCGTAGAGCGCCATTTTTTGTGCATCAAAGCTAATCTGTATCTCGGGTTGGCCGATGTTCCGAAGTATTCCTGCATCGCGAATTCCATCAACAGACTGTATTGACGAAAGCACCTTTGTTGCGATGTCATCCATGACTGTAAGGTCGTTCCCATAGATCTTCACTGCATTGTTGGCATTCATACCCGCAACTGCTTCCGCCACATTGTCTATGATCGGTTGGGAATAATTATAGTTGATCCCTTGGTACTGCTTCAACTGGGCATCCATTGAGTCAATAAGCTGATCCACAGAGATCTTTCGTGTCCACTTCTCCTTTGGCTTGAGGTTTACCTGCATCTGCACATAGTAGAAGCCACTTGGGTCCGTGCCATCGTTTGACCGTCGAGTCTGAGACAGAACGCCGTTCACTTCGGGAAAAGAGCGGAGGCGGTCACGAAGTTGATGAACGATCTTTACAGTCTCAGTTAGGGACATACTCATAGGCATCTTGGCCTCAACCCAGAGCGCGCCTTCATTGAGCTGCGGTAGGAACTCCGTTCCAAGCCATTGGGTGGACAGGAGCACAAATACAAGAATGGAAACCGCTACACCAATGCTCCGAACCTTTCGCTGATAAGCGTATCGAAAGGCACCGCCTACAATACGTTCAACCCAGTGGACAAACGGATTGTTTCGTTCACGAACATTGCGTTTGAGGAGTATGGCGCTAAGGACAGGAACGAGCGTAAGTGTAAATATCAAGGCTCCAAGTAACGCGAATCCCAGAGTATATGCGAGCGGTGCAAACATCTTCCCTTCAACCTTTTGGAAGCTGAAAATGGGAACGAGCGCCGTGATGATAATCAGCTTGGAAAAGAAAACGGCCTTGCCGGATTCAGCACCGGTACGTTTAATGAGCCCGAGCTTGCTCATGGCGTTAAAACGCTCCATCCCTATCTTGCCGGACAAATGGTCCAAGGACACAAATATCCCCTCCACCATTACCACGGCTCCATCAATGATTATTCCAAAGTCAACAGCACCAAGTGACAAGAGATTCGCATTCATGCCATTGATGCGAAGCATGATAAAGGCAAAAAGCAGTGAGAGTGGAATCATCACTGATACGATGACGGTTGTTCTCCAGTCAGCCATGAAGAGAAACACGACGATCGTAACGAGGATAATGCCTTCCGCAAGATTGTGCATCACGGTGGAGGTGCAGTACTCCATCAATACATCCCGGTCATAGAACAGCTCGAGGTGTATGTTGGCTGGTAGTATCGAGGTGTTAAGCTCCTCGATCTTGTCCTTGACGCGCGAAATCACCTGACTAGGGTTTTCACCCTTCCTCATTACTACGATGCCTTCAACAACATCATCGTTGTCATTCAATCCAACCTGGCCAACACGGGGCAGATCGCTTTCAACTACCGAGCCTACGTTTCGCACCAAAACGGGAACACCGCTTTGGTGTGTCACAATGATGTTGCCTATGTCGTCAATAGATGTCAACAGACCTAAGCCACGCACAACAAATGCTTGACCATTCTTCTCTATGACATCGCCACCTACATTGATGTTGGAGCGTTCTACCGCTTGGTACACTTCGAGTGGAGTGATCCCATACTTGGCCAGGAGAACTGCATTGACTTGGATCTCATAAATTTTTTGCCGGCCACCAAATGCCACAACATCTGCTACACCGGCAACAGAACGCAATTGTCTGTCGATAACCCAATTTTGATAGGTCAATTGCGCTCGTGTGTCGTGCGTATTGGAACGAATCACATATCGAAGAATCTCGCCTGTTGGTCCATACGGTGGCTGGACTTCGGGTTGCACACCCTCCGGGAGGCTAACTGTTCTGAGTTGATTGTTAACCTGTTGACGGGCGTACGAATCGTCAACGTCGTCATCAAAGATGATCTTAATTACAGAGAGGCCGAACATGGTAATCGAACGAACGCTTGCCTTGCGCTGTATGGGATTCATCGCAACCTCGATAGGCATGCTCACGAATCTCTCGATCTCCTCGGCGCTCCTACCTTGCCATTCTGTTACAATGATTATCTGGGTGTTGGTTACATCCGGAAACGCATCAAGGGGCGTGTTGAGGTAGCTTACAACACCAAGCAGGACTACTACCACCGTCATAAAGAAGGTGAAGAGTCTATTTCTCAGGAAGAAAGCAATGATTGCTCGTATCGTGCGTACCACGTGCTGCTCCGTCAGTCGGTCAGTGCATCATAAAGGAACAACTGCCCCTTGCTTACTACTACTTCACCTGTCTGAAGACCACTCGATATGTATGTGCGCCCCTCTACTGACTCCGAAACTGTCACTTCGCGCACTTCAATATTCCTGCGGTCATGATAGATAACAACATAGCTTTTACCGTCGTCAAAGATGATACTTGATGACGGCACTGCAACAGATGTTCCTGAGCGCTCGAAGAGGAGCTTTACAGTGGCAGCCATTCCAGGCTTGAGCGCTGCATTCGTGTTGGGGAGTTTCATGCGCACGCTCATTGTTCGGGTTCTATCATCCAGCATGTTGAAGACCTTGTCAACATTGCTGTGTATCACGCTATCGGGGTAGGCTACGGTTGTGATCTCTGACAACATTCCCGGTGACACTTTTGAGATATCGTTCTCGTAGACATCTGCAAGAACCCATACGTCGTCGAGTTCTGCGATGGTGAAGATACTAGTTGACCGGTCTGGCCGCAGTGTCATCTCATTATTGATGTCCTTGCGTATGACGTAGCCTGAGATAGGAGCACGAACGACGTATTCTGAGTTGTTGTTGATGCTATATATTCGATAGATTTCTTCAATACGCTGTAAATCCGCCTGTGCCTTGGATAATTCTCTCTGAGCTGCTACCACGTCACGGTCTGACGAAAGACGGCTTTGTAAGAGCTCTTTCTGAACCGAGAGATTCTTCTGACCCATGGCCACATCCGAACGGGCATCGATCAACTGCCGCTCATATTCTGCAACTTCACCACTGCGAATCACCGCAAGAACGTCCTGCTTCTTCACATGGTCGCCAAGTTCGACTTTAACGCGTGTAACGGTGCCTCCAACGAAGGGGTACACCTCGATGAGCTTGTTCTCATCGGCCGAGATATGCCCAGTCAGATACAACACCCCATGCATTGTTTCCACATTTGCAGTGTCTAGTCGTATGTGCTTCATCATGGTATCGCTCAAGACAAACACCTTGTTGGATGCGTCAAGCTCTTTGCCATCGTTTGAACACCCTACCAAGAGCACAATTGCCACGAGCATAACACGCGCGAGTATTCTTACATCATCTACCATAAGGATCCTCTCCAATGACGTAGAACACCTGTGCACCGGCTATCGCACGAGCTGCCGTTAGTCTGTCGATTCTTACAATGCTTCCGTTATAGGTCTCAATGAAGTCCACGAATTCGAGTAGGGAAACATTCCCCTTTCGATAATTATCGATGATCGCATTCGTAAGTTCTTCGGCTAGACGGACAAACGACGGATCGATATTCTCGAGTTCATCTTGATACGTTTGAAGCCTGTTAACGGCAGCTATTACCTCTGCTCTCACGGCAAGACGCTGTTGATCTAGCCGTGCTCGCGCTTCGATGATTCGCGCGTTTGTTGCCTCGGACGCCCATTGATTTCGGTCGATCGCAGGTATCGGCACGCTTAGGGTGAGCGCGTAATAGTTTGGAGCGTAACTACCAGCTTGGTCATACATCAGACCCACGGTGGGGCTCGGCACGCCCTTGCGTTGGGCTGCAGTGTTAGCTGCCTCCGCTGATTGTAAGGCGAGCAAGGCCGAAGCAACGTCAGCACGGTGTTTCATCGCACTATCAACGAGTGCGTCAGTATTCGCATTGAGGAGACGCGAGATTGCGGTAGAATCCATCTCTGTCTCTATTGGCACGATGATGCCCTGTACTCCCGTAGCTACCTCAAGAATCGCGCGCGCGTCCCGAATGTCAGATAGAATGCTGGTTCGCTCGTCGTTAATGGCGTAGTATGCTGCTTTGATGCGAAGTACGTCTCGTAGTGCAACGTTGCCCTTGCCAAGCTGTTCATCAAGCCCCTTAATGAGCCCGCGAAGGAGGTCGAGTTGGCGAGTAAGGGAAACGTATGAACGTCGGGCATACACAAGCGTTGAATAGGCCCCGTAGGCGTCTAGGAGAAGTCCGCGTTCATGCTGTACCACGTCGGACGACGCGGCCTGTGCGCGCAATGATCCGGCCTCCTGGGCATAGCCTCGTGCGCCTGAAAGAGGGATATTCTGTTGAATTAACAGTGCGAACTGACCCTGCGCCCCGACGTCGAACCACGTATTTTTACTCTTCGTGTAGAGTGGCACCTCGGCATTGAACTGGGGATTGTCGAAAAGCCCGGTCTGCTTCGCATCTGCAGTAAGCGCAAGTGCAGATTGGCGCTCTGCAAACAAGAGCGGACTGCGTGTTCGCACGGAGACCGCAACGTCCGCAAAAGAAAGCATAACGGTATCGCCAGGAACCGGCGGAGCGATTACACTAAGAACGGTCAAGACTGCAGTAAGCAGAAGCATGTTGCAACTTGAGACGATTCAACTATATACAGCGTTAATAGTGGCTTAAGAAATGCTTAAATCTGAGGCAGATCGACGCTTGGGAAGGTCAATTCAAACACATTGCCGTCAGATTCGCCCCGCTCGTAAGCAATTGTACCCTTATGCAACTCCATGATACGCCTGACGATAGCTAATCCGAGTCCCTTACCGGGCGTTGCTGCGCTTGAAGACAAACGGATGAATGGCCGAAAGATCAGCTCTCGCTCCTGCAACGGAATCGCCGTGCCGTTGTTCATGATTCTCACAACAACTTCACGAGTGGTGGCAGATAGCAAGCATCGTACGTGCGTATCGGATGTATACTTCATCGCATTACCGAGAACATTGCTCACGGCTGTCCGCAATAGCGGAGCAGTGCCCTTGATTTCAAAGGGATGGTTCGTTGACGGGTCTACCTCCAACTCAATGTGAAGTTGTATCGCGGGCTGAGTTTGTGCGAGCACTTCCGCCACATCAAACACGATATCGTCCATTCGCACCACCTTCTGCTGCGTGTGCGTTTGCATCGAATCTAGCCCCGTAAGAATGAGGAGCGAAGAAAGTAGATCCGTAATTCTGTCCTGAACTTCTGCGATCTCGTCCATCCCGTGTTGATAGACATCGAGATCCTGCGGGCCGGAACTCATTCGATCGAGGATGGCTCGTATCACTGACAATGGTGTATTCAATTCATGAGAAGCGTAATGAACAAAATTCATTTGAAACTCAAAAGCCGCCGTCAGCCGGTCGAGAGTATCATTGAACGCAACAGCTATGACTGAGATTTCATCTGCCTCATCGGGCACACTCAATCGCCTGCGCATATCGGCAGGACCAAGATGTGCTATATCATTACTGAGTCTAGAAATAGGAAGCAGTGTCCTTGATACAAATAGCCTACTTGTTAAAAGCATCAAGCCGATTCCAACGGCAAAGGATGCTATGAGTGCAGTAGCCAGGTGATTGATCATTCGCAGACCTGTGACGTCTGTGGCGGAAGACAGAGCCACGAAGTCACCACCATCATGTGTGTAGTGCAGACCAAGAACTTCGCGATTGCCTTGTATAGTTCGCCATTCACCTTCTTTTCGGATCTGCTCGAGCCGTGCGGGCGAGTACTCGATTGAAGTGTCGTCAATGCTGCTATAGACTACATGCCCCTTCTCGTCAAAGATCAGAATCTTCTCATCGAACAGACTGTGGATGGTGTGATCGTCCAAAACATCCATCAGGTGTTCATCCTTCGTTCTGATCTCAAAGAGGAGTTTGGTTGTAACATATATTCTCGAGCGCAGGCGATCATAAAACACATCTCTTCTGTACTGCGCGTAGATAGCATATATGGATATCAGCGCGCCAAGGAGTACAACAGTGAACACCCCAACATAGAGGAAATATAGTCGGCGCCTGAGTGTCAAGGTTCCTTCTCCGATATACAATACCCGAAGCCCGGACGTGTGTGGATGAGGCGAGTAGGGAATGGCTTATCGATTTTATTCCGCAGTAGCGAGATGTATACCTCTATCGTGTTTGTCCCAGTGTCGAACCCGACATCCCAGACACGGCGTGCGATTTCAGTCTTTGATACGATGCGCCCTGGTTGCTCAGCAAGGACGGCAAGGAGCCCGAACTCCTTCGGAGTAAGGTTAACTCGCTGTTCGCCTCGTGTTACAATCTTTGTAGCGAGATCAATCACTACATCGGCAACGCGATAGATTGTTGCGGTGTCGAGCTGACGGTGGGACCGTTTCAAGAAGACATTTACTTTGGCTAGTAGTTCTCGGCCATGAAACGGCTTCGAGATAAAATCATCAGCGCCATAATCAAAGGTCATCATCTTGGTGTCGAGATCACTGAACGCCGTCAATATGATGATCGGAACATTAGCATCGCGGTCACGGATGCGTTTGCACAACTCTGTGCCACCGAGCGATGGAAGCTGCAGGTCAAGAAGTACAATGTCAAACGTTTGACGTTTGGAGATCTCATCGGCCTCTACTCCATCGTGTACCACAACGGATTCGCAATCTAAGGTCCTAAGCAGTCCACGTAGATGCTCAGCCAGGGTAACCTCATCCTCAACGATCAGGGCAGATTTCATGTACAGGGATTCGGTAGTTGCTCAGGATGGTGTACAATATGTGAAACGTTGTGGTGAGGAGCATTGAAACCGCACTTGCTGGTTATGGAGTTGAATTTTGTGCGTTTGATTGTGGATGGCTTTGGGGGGACTGGCGAGTCTAAAACGTAAAAAGCCCTTATCCACGGGGCTAAGGGCTTATTTACAGGGGAGCCAACTATCAGACTTGAACTGATGACCTGCTGATTACAAATCAGCTGCTCTACCAGCTGAGCTAAGTTGGCGCTGACAGGGTCACAGAGATACAAAAACCGAGAAAACAGGCAAGAGACCTATTTGCCCCTTAAAACATCTCCGGCGCGATCTTCTCTTCGATCATCACACACCAGAGAAGAACCGTGGTGAATGGTCCTTGTGCGGCGGTGCGGGGTCATGGTTGTGTGAGGTCTCAGATTCGCCTTTGTGGTCAGTTCTGTCTCTCTATAACGAGTTGCAGTTTACTTGACCCGGCGTTGCGTAACCATACCCTGTCGTTGCACGGCTAGATATTTTTCTCCTCTGTTTTACGCTTACAGGTACCTTTTTTGCAACGTCTCATTAAAGAGAAATCGCGCTATTTTCCAATAAAAAAGGGAAGATAGCGATGCTCTCTTCCCCTTATGCCTAGCGCTTTTGCGAAAATGCCTTACCTAGTTTTAGCCCTCGCAAGTGCAGCCGTCCGGTTTTTAGCCCAAACGATCAGTGCAATCATTAAGGCAATTCCAGTAACGGGCGAGGCTGTTGGCGCTTGGATAGCCAGGTCGGTACAGAAATAGATCGTAATGAACGTAACAGATGCAATGATCATCAAAGCTGCAGCGAATCGGACTTGTAGTTCCAATCTCCGGATATCTCCGTGCTCACGATTCACCTCAGAAAGATTGCTATGGGTCATGGCTTCTTGCCCTCGTTAATTACCTTGATACAATAACCTTGATTGAGCTAGTTATCTGTGAGTTTCGAATGACAAGTAGGTATGCTCCACTCGGAACGGCTGACAAGTCCAGATCAAACGTAACAACCTCGTTTGCGCGCGTGAACTTCGGCAAATCCTTCGAGAACTGCTTTACAGTTTGACCAGTCATATCGGCAAGAAAAAGTTGCACGTTGGAAATGTCTGCCGTTACAAATCGACCGAGATCAACGGTTAACTTGTTCGAAGCGGGATTGGGATGCACATTCTGGAAGTAGAAATGCTCAATGTCCTGTTCAACAACAGATGTAGTAAAGGGTGCACCAATCACAAGCTTGCACCAATGACCCTCATTAACGCCTTGATAAACTATTGTGTCAGCAGTCAAAAACCATGCGCGCGTTGTGGACGTTCCCCAAAAGCCCGGCAGACCATTGGTCATGACATTCGAGTCTGCAACAACCTTTCCATCTGCAATTCTAATGATTCGTGTCGTTTCCCGTTCAAACACACTGATGGTATCGCCGTGCACGAAGTAAGACAAAAAGCTGTTCTTTAGTGTAACAGGCACTGTTACAATGGTGGTGTCATATTCTCTAGGAGATGCAAAGTGATAGAACTTCAGAGTGGTAGAAGCTGGGGTTGTAGTTGTGTCTGTGTAACGTTGAGCCACAATCAATTTCCCATTTTGTTGGCCAACATATCTAGATGTTCCACGCGCTAAATCCAGTTTAAACGAGATGTACTGCAAGGTGTCTTCGTTCTGACTTTTATCAATGAATACGATTTCTGGACTGTTGTTTTGAAGAATGTACCAATTCTTGAAGTCATCGGCCTCAGAATAGAAGCCCGGAATGCGAGGACTCAATTCGTGCTGTTTCCATGTAACGCCACGATCTTTCGATAGTAACAATGCGCCTCTACCGAAAACGATGACTAGTGAACCATCCTCGGTAACATGCATTGGATCGTAGCTTGAAAACCGCACGGACACTCTTGAAGTACTACTGCGATTATTGAATGTAGCCTTACCTTTGTTGCCACTAAAGACCATATGTCCGTCTTCATATTCCAGGGAGTACGCAATAGATCCAATTGAATCAAGAAATGGAGATTGATTGTCAGCAACTATCGCCTGAGAAATACCATTGCGGTGAATAAAGCTGATATTTGACGATGGAGAACTAAGCCGAGTATAATTCGTGTAAACAATCGCTGGGTTTAGTAGGTCGTAACCGACCCAACCTAAGCGCTCGCTGACATTCTGGAAATCGGTATTGGACGTTTGTGTATTCCCAGAACTTGAAATCGACACAATACCAAGGCTATGAAGAGTGACTAGTGTGTCTCCAACAATCGTTGCTCCTCCGACAGCAGAGGCTGTGTCAATTCTCGTGTCGTAGTATGAGCGGCCATACTGTGGGCCAACTACTGCAACCCGTGAACTGAAGGTTGAGTTAACAAGAATAAAACCAGATAAAAGCACAACCATTTTACCAACTGAATCTCTTCCAACTGAAACAGAATTCAAGTTAATGAACCCCGCAGCAGCGGTCGCATTAAAAAAGCCCTCCCGTAATGGACCCCTCTGAATATGGAAACTTCCCGCAGTTGTTTCAGAAAAGGTTAAGGTTGAGTCTCCAAGCGAATAGAATTGTATCCCATCATACATAGATTTCAATGACACAAGAGCGTTATCTGTGCCCCAGTGAATGGTTACAACGGAATCGCGGTATTGATGAACAACAAGAGTATCGCCCTTCATTGATACTCCAGTAATACCTCCTGGGCGAGTACCTGCGAATTGCATGACATCGATTGTTACGCTGCTTCCGGTCACTTTTCGAATAACCATTCCTGATGCGTAGATCAAATCGCCATTGGCAAGCACGCTAGCGGCAGTCACGGCCGTGTCGTGAAGAATCCATCTACCTCCGGCATCACTACTTTTAAACAACGAACCTGCTGCGGTTTTTAACCACAGCAGGTTGTGCGAGGAAAAGAATCGCTGGGCATGTCGTCCAGCAGGAACATTCACGCGCCTTGGCTGAATTTCATTCGAAGAGAAACGTATTGCATCACCCGAACTGAATGTTGCGAAATATGCACCATTGTGCTCCACAACTGAACTAGGTAGACAGAACCTATAGTCGAGGTTACTGTAGTACGATCTTTGCTGTGCCAAGCAAAAGCCTTGCGAGCACAAAACCAATATGACAATTAGAGCGCCGTACTTCACGATCTATAGTCCATTATAAGTGCAACAAACTCTCTGTCGATCTTAATTGCTATCGCAAGTGTTAAATGAACACGTGTCGGGAGATGAACCAGTGCAAACTCCACCTGAAATGGTACAACCAAGATACTGAAGCATTGGTGCGTTATCATCGCATGCATCCGTTTGTACTGTAGACAAACATACTTCGCATATTTTCTAGCAGAGGCCATCACCACAAGGGTTATAAACGTGGTCACTACTCGGAGGTATTGGAGTTGCAACACGGTAACATACAGATTGAGATGTTGTCACAATCAGGGTTGCGCGAGCCGGGCAATTGGGGATTCCCTGATTTAACAACGCTTGTTGACTAAGACGCCACAAAATTTTCTTGCGTAGAAAATTGAATGTTCCTGGCGATATGATGTAATTACAGTCGTCGGGAACTGTAATCTGACCAAATGAAATGGCAACGTTGTTACCCGATATTCCATAACAATAGTCGACAGTGATAGTGCAGCATCCCCCGCCTGATTTTGGGACACTGAAAGTTTCAGTGACACAGGTAGCTAGCATACTACCTACACTAAAAAGTAGGCCTACTAAGCACGACAACAGGAACCTAGACATACAACTTCCTACAAAGAAAATTAGTTAAATCCGTATTTATACGTACGCATACTTTCAACTTATATAATAAGGAGGCTATTGTCAAACCAGGTTGTCAATGTGTTTTTACACGGCATTCGCCTCGCACGTCGATTCGCGGAACTAGAGTCTACGAATATCGAAGGCGATTGTAATAATTTACTGGCCAGAAAGGAGTAAACACCGAATGATTTTCAACTGGTTACATACTACTTGTACGTTTGCAATACTCCAGTTGGCGGCAATATGCCTGCAATAATTATCGTAAGTATCTTATTTAATTGATACGAGCCGATTCTTACAAATCAGCTGCTCTACCAGCTGAGCTAAGTTGGCTTTTCCTTAAAACAACTCGGGCGCAATGGCCTCTTCAGCCATTTCGCACCAGATGTGACCGATGAGGATGTGTGACTCTTGGATCCGCGCCGTCACGGTGCTTGGGACTACAACGTATGCGTCACTGATGTCCTTGAGCACGCCACCGGAGCCCCCTAAGAGTCCAATCACGGTAACGCCACGCTTCTTGGCCTCTTCTACAGCAAGTACGATGTTCTTGGAGGTACCACTCGTGGTAATCGCAACAAGTACATCGCCGGGATTGCCAAAGGCTTCTACTTGACGTTTGAAAACGTTGTCGAAACCGTAGTCGTTGCCGCCAGCTGTTAACACGCTTGAGTCAACTGTCAATGCAAGTGCCTTGATGGCCCTGCGCTCAATACTGCCACGCAGGCGCACTACAAGCTCAGCCGCTAAATGCTGACTGTCGGCTGCACTTCCTCCATTACCACAAAACATAATGAGATGGTTGCTCGCAGCGCATCGTGCAAAGATTTCGCCGCATCGCATGATGTCATTGAGGTTCTGCTCTGCTAAGCGTTGCTTGGTACTGACCGACTCACCGATGATGTCGGCTATGCGTTGCTCGTTGAAGGGTGTTGGCATGCACCAAATTACGAGTCACCACCGCTCCAACAACGATCATACCCCCAACTATTACGGTGCTCGATGGCACTTCACCATAAAACAGGCCTACCCACAGAGGGTTGAGAAGGGGCTCCAAGACAGTGATGAGCACCGCTTCGAGGGCGGTGACGCTCTTTATGGCCCAAGCATACAACACGTAGGAGATACCGAGTTGAAATACTCCCAAAAGCCCTAGGCGGACGTAGGTATCTATGGAAGGGGCGAACGGCTCTATGAAGGGAATACAAACCAGGGCCGTGAGAATGTTGCCAAAAAGAATGCTCTCGGTGGTCGACTCGCCTTTTTGTGCACGCATGAAGAGCGCAACACCCGCAAAGGCCAAGCCACTCAAGAGCGCAAGGGTGTTGCCAAGCATCGCACCAGGTGCAATGCTATCGAGAAAGAAGATCACCATGCCACTCATCACAACGATCACTGCTGCAACATCTACTGTCGTGATCTTTTCTTTCGTGATGAACACACTAAACAATCCAACCCAGATCGGTGCCGTATACTGTAGCAGTATAGCATTTGCCGCGGTTGTGCTCTTGGTAGCTGTAACAAACAAGATCACGGTGAGCATGTAACTCACGATGCTACCGATCTGCGCCTTCGACCATGTTGGTCGCACATTGCGCTGCCACGCAAAGATCACGATAGCAGCGATGGCACTTCTTGCACCTGCGATGGTAAGGGGCGACAGCGGTAAGGTCTTGATGAGTAGACCCCCGGTACTCCACAGCAACGCACATATCAGGAGTGCAACGATCGCACGGAGATGTGAGGGAATCGTCATCGAATGAATTGCGCGGTTCGGCTTGAAGATATCACCATCTCCATGCGTGCAGCGCCCTGCTTTGTATCTATGAGCTGAGTGGACGTTGTGGTGACACCTTCTTGCGGATACCTATTGTCGAGCGGTACCACGATGCAAAACTCTGCTACAAGAGAAGCTTTCGATGGAAAGTCACCAAAGTACAGCGTGAAGTTTGGCGCTTCTGCCTTTGCGACAACGGTTGCTGTTTTAAGTGGGCCCGTAGTGTCGATAGAGGCAAACGTTACTGTCCCGTTGATCTTCTTCATGAGCTTGCTCATGGCCGGACCAAGTACTTTTCTGAATGCAGGTATGTTCATCTTCCATGAAGCACCAACGGCAACCGGCTTCTTTGCATCCAGGACGCTGCCGGTGCGTGAGCCCCCTTCACCCTTGACAACCTCTACGAGAACAGCGCTCAGCGCATCAGATGTCGGGGCGTCGTTGATCGTGTACACACTACCGGAATCTGAGAACCAACAACGGATCTTTGTGCCGTTTGGAAGGAGGTCAACAGTGTCATGTGATGTGAGTTTTCGGAAGTCGCGTATAACTAAACGTTTCTCTTTCTCTTGACCGTCCACAGTAACACTGACGATCTCGCACTGCGCATTGAGTACGACAGTAAATTTTTCAAGCGAGTCGCCCTGCAAATTCCCGTTGATATAGAGCTTTGTACGCGTCGAGCTCTCATACGTGGTCTTCAACAGGTAGCGGTCGAACTCCTTCATCTTCCGACCGAGTTTTAACTCGTACGTTGGTTGTTGGGCATACATGCACGTTGTCGCAAGGATGGCGATAACGATGATTTTATAACAATGATGGATTCGCATATCTACGAATGTACTCCATCGTGTTGAACTTTTTAGCGCATCCGTTGGCATTCATGTATCGGACCTTGCCGTAGACAGGCCGCTGGAACCACGCTCTGTCGTGAACCCCGCCGATGCTCCACGCCAAACCGGCATAGCCGTTAGGGTCGCGTCCGTCTAGCTCATACGTGTCGTTGAGGGTAATGCCGATGGCAAGAGCCTCTTCCGGTGATGCCGACCATTCAAGAAGTTTCTTTGCCCAATACATCCGCATGTATCCGTGCATCTTGCCGGTAGCCAGAAGCTCACACTGCGCCGCGTTCCAGAGCGGGTCGTGCGTGCGAGCCCCTTCCCATTCGTCAAATGTGTAAACATAGTCGCGTGCGTCGTTGCGGTGCTCGTTCAAGGACATCTGTGCCCACGCCGGAAACCCTTCGAAGAGGTCGTACCGTTCATTGTAGAATGTGAAGTTGTCGGCGAGTTCGCGCCGTATGATGAGTTCTTCGAGGAATGACTCTACGGGATCATCCTCACCACCCACACGAGGAAGGGCGTACACGTCCAACGCTACTCGCTGCGGCGCGATAAAGCCGAAGTGGAGGAATGGTGAAAGCCCGGATTGACCGTTCTTGGTTGGATCGTTCCGATCGACGTATCGACCAACGTCCGCAACGAAATCCGTATACGGGGCACGGCA
>JAPLFN010000115.1:0-3885 GCA_026390655.1 Candidatus Kapaibacterium sp. | reverse complement strand
TCCGCCCCAAACGGATGCCGAACCATCTCCGGAAATTCTTCAAGAAAATCCGGTAGCAGTCTGTTGATCTTTGGACGGATAGTGTAGGCGGCAAACTCTTGCTTCTGTGAAACATGCCAACACGGGACGATGTTGTGAGCATCTACTTGGTGCACAGGAAAGTCCGATGAAGCCACGACGGAGTCTATCCATCGTTGCGAGTTGTGAAGGGGCTCAAAATCCGTGATCACAATAGCTGGACGCATGGCGTTGAGCCATGGCGTCAACTGCTCCGCAGGATCGCCGTAAAGAAGTGTGAAGGGGATGTTGTGTTCTAGGCAATCTTGTTCGAGTTGTGCAAGCCCCTTGAGCAAGAATGTATCGATGCGGTCATTGGCGCCGAGGTGGTTTTGGACGTGACAGTATACGACGTGCAATACGGCGGTTGACCCAATAAACCACCGCGCCCTCGCCGACCGGTTTGGTCAGCGAGGGCGTGAGATTGCGAATACGTTCAGAACGAATGGTCATGAACCGATCTCAATACCACCAAAAATTACGGTAGCATCAAGAACAAGCGTGGGCCCTAAAACGTTCGTATCACGGAAGCGATTTGTTTTATCATCGATGCCACCAAAGATCGGTGTGCCTTTTACGTGAACGGTCCAATGAGGAGGAACCTTGATTTCAACGCCACCAAAGATCGCGCTGCACTTGAGGACCACCATGTTCCCTTCGATCTCAGCGCTCCGAAAGTCGATTTCCATGCCACCAAAGATCGCATTGGCTTCACCGCCTGTAAAATGCCTGCTTGTAACACGAAGATCATTGCCTGCGAAGATCGCATTGGCTTCTAATCGGTTCTCTTCATAGGGTAGTCCGTCACCCTCGCCAGACGTCGTGTTGTTCATTCCGAACGGCTGAGAGTTTTTTTTTCTGTCAACCAGCATGGAGATCCCGATAAGGATCAAGACGATCGGCCAGAAGGCGCTCCAGAAACCATGAATGATATCGAGCTCACCCAATTGCAACAACGCGCCAACCGTAAAGAGCATGCCGTTGCCAAACACTGAGCCTGATCGCGTGGCGAGCTTCACAAGCGCAATGATCATCAAGCTTGAAGGCCACCACGTTCCGAGGAGCGGCCAAAACTCTACGATGTTGAAGGTGTCAAGCAGTAGCCCGCCACCAACGATCACAAAGATGAGCCCCATTACAACCTGACCGCCAATAGACTTCTTCTTTGCACCAAAATTCATTTCAAAGGAATGCCGCACGTTGTTCGGGTTTTGTTCCATAAGGCTCTCATCAATGAATGATCAAGTATGTGTGCCGCATTCCGCGCAATCAGCGCATTCAGACGGCGTAGAGGCGTGTGTACGCTCAAACTCAACGATGGTTGCAACAACTTCTCGGATCTGGGCAGTAGTAAGCTCAGGATAGATCGGAACGGACAAAACGGTGGCCGCAAGACAGTTCGAAACTGGATAGTCTCCATCATTGAGGTGGAGATGCGCATAGCACTCTTGACGGTGGAACGGCACAGGATAGTAAATCTCTGCACCGATGCCCTTTGACTGCAGATGAGCACGCAATGCATCGCGATGTGCAGATCTGATCGTGAACTGATTGAAGATGTGATTGTCAGGGCTTGTGCCGGCGTTGATGGCCTTTGGTAGAAGAATCAGATCGTGCTCACTGAATGTTGTGACCCCTGCGCCACTACTAATGCCTGACTCAATAAAAAGCTGCGTATAGAGTTCTGCATTGCGACGTCTACCGGCATGCCACGATTCGAGGAATGGCAGCTTCACGCGCAGGACAGCCCCTTGCATGGCATCGAGACGGAAATTTCCGCCCATGATCTTGTGATAATAACGGGGCTCCATGCCATGGTTGCGAATCTGACGGAGCTTGATGTTCAAGGCATCGTCATTTGTTGTCACGAGACCGCCATCGCCCATCGCGCCGAGATTCTTGGTGGGATAGAAAGAGAAGCAGCCGATCTCTCCAATGGATCCAACACGCCTACCGTCAGACGTTTGCGTTCCAATCGCCTGGGCGGCGTCCTCGATAACCGGAACGCCATGTGCCTTACCAATAGCGATGATGGCGTCAATGTCCGCGGCTTGTCCAAAGAGGTGGACAGGAATAACGGCCTTTGTGCGTGGCGTGATCGCTTTGAGGATCAGAGCCGGGTCGATGTTGAACGATACGTGGTCTACGTCTACAAACACAGGCGTTGCACCTACCCGAGAGACACACCCTGCAGTGGCGAAGAAGGAGAACGTTGGCATGATCACCTCGTCTCCCGGACCTATGTCATAGGCCATCATGGCCATAAGGAGGGCATCCGTTCCACTGGAAACACCGATGGCATGTTTTACGCCAAGGTATGCCTCAAGCTCCCTCTCCAGAGCGTCAACTTCGGGGCCAAGGATGCTGATCTGAGATTCGGCAACGCGAATTAAGGCTGCGTCAAGCTCTGGCTTGAGCGCCTGGTACTGTATCTTTAGGTCAAGAAGCGGAACGGGCATTTTAAGGGTCTCACACAAGACAATGGAATCCACAAAACTAGGCAGAACCAGTCGACGGACGTGGTTCGTAGCTATTGGCTCGGCCGTAGGGGCCTTGCCATTGCTCTACGCGCTTCAGAAGTATATCTCGCCATTGTCTATCGATCATGCTCGAACAGAGACTATCGGCGCTCTTGATGAGGTCATCGCCGATGGATCTCGAAGAGAGCTGCATGTGGCAGGCATGAATGTCCTGCTAGCCAGGAGGGGACTGGACGTTGTGGCTATTGACCTCACGTGTACGCATGCGGCCTGCCCCCTTCATGTTGACGAATCTGCCGGGCGTATTCGATGCGGTTGTCATGGTGGTGTATTTGATCTCGAGGGTCGCGTTGTACAAGCTCCACCCACGGAGCCTCTTCGCCGAATCGAAGCGCGAGTTACCAATGGAGTTCTGTATCTGCGCATTCCGTCGGGGGGCACTGCATGAACGATTCCTGGACCGCTCGGTTGAGTAATTTTTCCAACGGACTCGTCGGGGTGATCGCAGTGCTCGTTGTTGTGCAGATGGTTTCGGGGGTATTGCTTTCGATGTGGTACGTGCCCTCGCGCGCGCCTGCCGTAACGTCAAATGGAAGCCACGCAACGATTTCCTACGGTTCAAGAATTGAACGTGTGGGCTCATTTACAGATACCCTTGGCGTTGATGGCGTGGCTACTCTATTGCCCGCTCGTAGCGGGGACGTGGTGCCCAGTGCTGCCGGTGCGAGCGTTGCCGTCGACGTAGCAAACGCGCCGGGTGGACATCTCCTTCGAAGTATCCACCATAACAACACGGGCTGGATGTATGGCTTAGGAGCTCTCTGGTTTTTGTTGTTGATCGTGCGGGTTGCCTACCGCGCAGAGCCCTCTGCATGGTGGAGGGCCGTAGTATTCTTGACACTCATAATCATTGGTGCATGGTCGGGCCGGCTTTTGCCCGACGACGTGTACTCCGAGATATCTCGTCGAATAGTCGGTCACGAGCTCCAAGAAGCCCCATTTGGGAAATTCTTCGCATCACTTTTTGGCGTTGATCCCGTGGCTCCCCTCATTTCCAGAACCTGGGTAATGCACGTTCTCACTGGAACGGCACTGCTCGCTGCGTTCTGGAAGCCCCTCTCAGCGATGAGAGGGGCAGCGAGCACCGCGAGCGGGGTGAGCCGGTACTGGGCGAGTCGTGGCCTCGCCCTTACGGCCATCGTAGTCGCCTCGGCATTACTTCCCCCTGCAGTAACCCCGGTGCGGGACGCAGTTGGTGGTGTATCCGGACAGACCCACATAGATCCCTGGTGGGTAGTAAGCCCCTTACACACCCTCGTAGGGTGGTTTGGGGCCGAATTGACTGGTT
>JAPLFN010000010.1:21318-22754 GCA_026390655.1 Candidatus Kapaibacterium sp. | reverse complement strand
AACGGTAAGACGATCTTCACAGAGAAGGCTGGCGTCAATTGCGTGATTCTCGACTCAACAGATGACCTCGATAAGACTCTCGAGAATCTTGCTTTCTCCCTTACACTCTACTCAGGTCAGATGTGTACAGCGCCACAGAATGTGTTCATTGCAAAGGACGGAATGAAGGTCGCTGGCGAACAGGTCTCGGTTGCAGAGGTAGCAGCAAAACTGCGTGAGAAGATCGACGGCCTTGTCTTCAATGAAAAAGCAGGTCCAACAACGGTTGGAGCCGTACAAAACCCAGCCACAGCAATTCGCATTGATGAAGTACGAGCGCTTGGCCTCGCAGTTGTTCGTGAGAGTGCTGCGGTGTTGCAGCCTGGCTTTGAGAACGCACGTTCTGTTTCACCGATCGTGTTGCAGACAGACACGTCGCGGGCCGATATCTACACGAGAGAGTGGTTTGGTCCGGTGTCATTCCTGATCACGACCAATGATTTCGATTCGTGCATTGCAGAGGTAACGCGAAGCATCCGTGAGCAAGGGGCTCTCAGTGTCCTTGTTTACACAACCGATGAATCGCGAATGATTCTCGCCGAGGATGCCGTTGTTAACGCAGGTGCGCCGATTGCCTTCAACTTCAACAGTTTTGTCTGGGTCAATCAATCAGCAGCGTTCAGCGACTTCCATGGCACAGGCGCAAACCCCGCCGGCAACGCAACGTTTGCCGATTGGTCGTTTGTGACCAATAGGTACAATGTTGTTGGCGTGAGGAAGCAGGCGTAAGGCATGTATAGGGGCACGGCATGCCGTGCCCCTATACATGCCCGTCATTACAGTGCGTTCTCCAGATCCTCCAGCAGGTCTTCCACGTCCTCGATTCCGCAAGAGAGTCGAATAAGGCCGTCAGTGACGCCTAGGCGCTCGCGTTGGTCTTTTGGGATTGATCCATGGGTCATGCTTACGGGATGGCATACAAGCGATTCTACGCCCCCTAGCGACTCAGCGAGAGTGAATATCCTAAGCTTCTTTGTGACATTGGTGGCACGCTCTAGAGAACCAAGCTCGATGGAGATCATGCCGCCAAAGCCAGACATCTGGCGTGCAGCAATCGCATGCTGAGGATGTGATGCCAGGCCAGGGTAGAGTGTTGTCTTGATCGATGGATGCTGTTGGCAGTACTCTGCTATGCGCTGTGCGTTATGGGCATGACGCTCCATACGGACAGCAAGCGTCTTGGAAGAGCGCAGCAGCAGCCAACACTCGAATGGTCCCGGGACCGCGCCTACGGCGTTCTGAAGGAACTTTAACTGCTCAGCTAAATCTGCATCGTTCGTGGTAACGATGCCACTCACAAGGTCACTGTGACCGCCAAGGTACTTCGTCGCAGAATGGACAACGATATGGGCACCGAGCTCAAGTGGACGCTGACAGTATGGCGATGCAAATGTGTT
>JAPLFN010000010.1:0-21294 GCA_026390655.1 Candidatus Kapaibacterium sp. | reverse complement strand
TCAACCACCATGAGACAGTTATGAGCACGTGCGATCTCCGCTACTGCCGAGAGGTCCGTGATGGTCATCATGGGGTTCGTTGGCGTTTCAGTATAGATCATTCGAGTGTTCGGCTTAACGGCAGCCTCAACATTCCGGGTGTCTCGCATATCAACGTAGCTGAACGTGATTCCGAAGCGCGTTAGAACCTTGCTGGTTAGCCGAAACGTTCCACCATACATGTCCTCGGCCATCACCACGTGGTCGCCGGCGTTAAGCAAACGCATGATCGTATCAACGGCTGCAGACCCGCTTCCGAACGCGTAGGCATGTGTCCCACTTTCCAAGGCAGCAAGATTGGCTTCCCACGCAAAGCGCGTTGGGTTCTGTGTGCGTGCGTACTCATACCCCTTGTGTTTGCCGATCTCCTCTTGGGCATACGTCGATGTTTGGTAGAGGGGGACAGTAACTGCACCTGTGAGTGGATCCGGATCCTGACCAATGTGAATAGCTTTCGTAGAGAACTTCATCGTTGGGCCTTTGATAAAAAGGAAGAGCCGCCGAAAGGGCGGCTCGCAAGAGTCATAGTCAACACTTCAGTTGCTTATCGACTGAAGTAGAATTTTTCTGCTTTACGGAAGTCACTTCCCTGCATGATGCAGATGTATACACCCTCAGGTAGGTCGGCGATAGCTTGTGTATAGTCGTGTTGTCCGCGTGAGGAGTATCCCTTGTAGACGTCCATGACTTTCTTACCGAGCATGTTGTAAATGCCCATGTCTAGAATCTGTTCGTCTTGTGCGATCTCAATGCGGGCTGTAAAGACGTCTTGCGCAGCCCTTGCAAAGAGGAACCGATTGTCCTTGCGTGAGGTGTCAACACCCACATTCACCTTGCCCTGAGGTTTCGGCGTATTCTGGCTTCTCTGTGCGCTAATCGCCCGAATTGTTGCGGTCACCGCGCCATTGATCGGCGTTGCATACGTAACAGCCGCCTTTACAGAGCGGTCTTTTGACGTTTCAGCCTTAGCAGCTGCCGGGTGTTTTGCCTTGTCGGCAAACATCGGCGTGGTGCCAATTGCTACGAGCAGCGCAATAAGGGCGATGCTTGCAGTAAGGGGGCGAATATGGTCAAGCAGGCGAATCATTGTTTCTAGATGCTCTTAGGCACTTACACAAAAGTAATCAGTAAAGTTCCATACACCAACATGTGTGCCAAAACGAAAAACGGCAGCCCCTTTTACAAGAGCTGCCGCTTTGAAAATCGGTTACAACGAAAGATTATTCTATGATCACAACTTGCTGTGAAGAAGAGTAGGCTGCGGTGTTCATTCGTAGGAAGTAGACGCCGGCAGTAAGACCCTGTGTTGAGAAGGTCATTTCGTAGTGACCGTCTTGTAACCTGTTGTTTACAAAGGTCTTAACAACAACTCCTTGGGCATTAACGAGGTCGAGTGTGGTAACGGAGGTGATTCCAACGCTAAATTCCACGTGTGCCGACCCCGATGATACCGGGTTTGGAGAAACGCCTGCAAGAGTAGGCTTGGTGTTACCAATCGAGACCACTCGGCGTGTAAGTGCACAGTTGAAGATTGCTGTAGAGTCGCCGGTAGCAGACGGCACCAGACATGGACGTGCAAGAGTTAGTGTAAGATCCTGCTTGCTGGAGAACTGGTCGGCCAAGAGGAGCGTTGCCTTGAACGACAAAATTTGCCCATTGCCATTTATTCTTGTTCCACCCGTGCCGGTGAAGCGCATTTGTGACTGCGTCGGGTTGAGTTGGGTGATCACTGGATCGCCAACAGTCCACCCGCCGGTTAATGCGGAACCAATAACAGTTGAGCCTGGCGTGTATTCTAGGTTGTCGGTCACGAAAGTGACATCAGCGATGAACGACTTCACGTCACCGTCGGTCCAGTCCGCGCTTTGACCGTCGATTGTGAAGGAGACGATCGCTCCGGGCTCCTTGGTGCCACCAGCTGGAATGTCGTTAACGAGGTTGAACGTAACCGGTACTACGTAGCCAATACCGGTCACATTAGCTGTGAGTGTCTTCAGCGGTGCGGTATTACCCTGACCATACCCCGTTACATCGTATTGAGCATTGTACGTTCTGTTGGCCCAAGGGGCGGCATTCGGCTCAGTTGGTGTGAATTGCACCTCAACTTGGAACGCCTGACCGGCAGAAAGCGTCAACGGAAGGGTAGTTGGATTCCCAGCAGCATCGAGGATCCTTAAGATCTCGAATGCATTTGCGTCTGGACCACTCTCTACGATGGCACGTACTTCAAGAGGCTTCAGAGAACCGCTGACATTGGTGATCGGGAATCGTAAGATTGGCGCTTCGCAGTTGGCCAGGCGACGACCGTAATCAATGTCCGCTACCGAGAAGTCAGGCTCAGAACATGAGGCCACAGTAATGACCTCAGCGTGCGGCGGAACAGCTACGAGAGTACTGGAATCCTGACCTGTCCCTGGAGTAGCATCGTGAACAAACTCAACGGTTGCAGTTGTTGCGCCAAGTGTTCCAATCGGACGGGTATACGCAACCGTCACGTTCTGAGTTCCGCCCGTAGGCAAAACTGTAAACGGGAGTGGTGGCGTTGTCACTATGGCGTAGCCGGCAGGAACGGGCGCGCGCAAGACCACGCCTTTCACAGTCAGAGGCATTGTCCCTGCGTTCGTGATCGTGATCTGTCTTTGTGTTTCTGTGCCTTCAGGCGTTTCAGCACAATTCAGTGTCACTGGTGCAGTTGCGATTTTTGGGATGATGCCAATACCCTTCAATTTGGCCGAACGAGGGTCTACAGTTCCAACCCAGACTGGGATGATGTCTGCTGAGAACGCGGCTTCACCGTCAGGTCTGAACATAACCATTACGTCAACAGACTCACCGTTGCTGAGGTCGATCGTTGTAACAGGAGCCCCATTCTTGAAGAGACCAACGATCTTGAAGACGTAGTTAGCCTCTACACGGCCTGCAGGGTAATACTTTGTGCCATCGGTGAATGTGACATCACGAAGAGTAAGGACTTGATTTCCCGTGTTGGAGACAGAGCCGAGTGCTTGATGGAGTGTACCAACGCGACGCTCCAGCCAATCATAGCCGCGAATGATCGGGCCGGGTGATTGGGTATTGCCCTTCCAATTTGAAATGGAGTCAGGTCCCAAGCCGTTGCTATTCAACGTGACATTGATATCGTCAACAGTGATGGTTGAGCTCTTATAGCAAACGTCCTTAAGGTACACTGAAGCCTTTGGAGGTATCGAGATAGGTAGCGGTGGTGTGGATGGAGTTGAGAGGGTGAAGTTCGTACCAGCCCACCCAGTGATAGCACTGATCACGAGGGTGTCAGAACCTGGGTTTGTGATCTTGAGGCCGCCTATTTTGCACGACTGTTGATCAAGGCTAACAGTACCTGCATCAAAGTCCTCAACGGTGATACGAGGAACCGCAGCAACCCCTGTGATAGGATGGTTGAACTCACCACAGGCGGTAAGAATGCGAATCGTATCGAGGTCAAAATCTTTGGTTACGTCGTTGGTTTCACGACGACCATCATACGTGATAGAGATCGTGTGACTGGCCTTGCTTTGAATTGTCATAACAGGTGGAAGTGCACCTGCAGTGACCGTGTAGTATGTTCCCAGCTTGATCCGTGAATCCCTTAGTATAACCACGCCATCCGAGTTGTTCGTGATGGTAAGGTCTAAGGTTTTCGTTGTACCAACCCTGATCTTTCCAAAGTTCAACGGATTTGGCGTGAAGGTGAGCTTGTCAGCAAAATAGAAGCAAGTGTCAAATGTGGTGTTACCTGCCCAGTCTTGAACAAAGTAAACGCAGTACGCGTCCTTACTCTTGTCGATGACGTTCCACTCGTACTTGAATTTCTTGTACGATGGGTCTTTTGGAAGCAGGTCTGAGGTGACGAGCTTGAGCTCGTAATTGTAGCTGTTGAATCCCGGAACAGTGTCGATCTGCGCAATCCCAGTCTCCACTTGGTCTGTGTCTATCGGAACAGGAAGGGGCGGATCGGGGATGTTTCGCAACTCCGTGGTTTCGAACGTATAATCTCCGCACAACGAGTCTGCCTTGATGAGTGGAGGCATCGTGTCAACCGACGTTGTTGGTTTGAAGCCCGCGGCAGCCGGCCATCCATAGGCATCGAACTCGCCGTACCCATAGATATAGCCACCAAAGCTGACCTTGCCATTGCTCTTAATTCGGTGAGCTTTTGCTTCGACGCCGAAGTCGATGGTTGTCCAATGGAGGCCATTGAACATCTTCGTAAAGAGTAGTGTCGGCGAGGCCGCCTTCGGGTGATTCCATACCGGTACGCCATCGATCTCCAGCGATTTCAGGTTGTTGATGTAGTCCGGAGAAGACGTGTCGGTTTTTACGATGAGGTTAAGACGGTGCTTCCCAAACTTACCGGCAGTTGGAAATTGAAAGATCGTACTGGTAATGAATTGTTCTTCCGGCGTGATATTGAACATGAAAGGATCGAGGATCGGATCCCCGTCCCAGCTAGATGAGCATGAGTACTGCATGACAAAAATTGGTTTGTCGGCAGTCCACACAGAATAGCCCCATGTGATCGTAGTAGGTGCTCCGGACTGTGTGATATCTGCGAACTCTCCTGCCTTGCCAAGAAAACCTCCACCTTGGCCAACCAGCTTCTTCGTGACTTTATCGTAGTACTTCAGAGACCATCTGGTATTTGGGTCTTTGGCTATAACTCTAAAGACATCACCCTTTCCAACGCCGTTGTTGTTCTCTCGTTGCAACTCAATCGATACATACTTCTTTCCCCATGCCGTTACCGGTGGCGTCATCTCCACGAGGTGATTACGACCGTTTCCGTTCTGCAGGAGATTCGGCATCGTGGTGCGCTCATGGAACGAGAAAAAACCGATTGGCTTATCTGCGGTAACTCTGGAACCCGTCAGATCGAAGATTCCTCGAGTAAGTGCATCACCCTTGACCATATAGACGTCACCCTCGTCAAGAGTAACTTGGTAAGGTGGAATATTAAGAGAGCGTCCGCCTGCGGTTTTGCCGTCTAATTCGCCTGTGCCTCGAAGAGTCACATCGATGACGGTACCGTTCTCTCTGGCTACTACAAGAAACCCTCCGGCCCAATTCTTAAACTCCTTCATGTCGTAGTAGGAAGTCGCAATGTAATCTCGACCCCAGCCATTAACGGGAATTGCCATGTAGCCATCTGACGTGAATCTCTTGGAATTGATCACGTATACAGAGATCGGCATCTTAGAGCGGAGTCTGACGCCCTTTTTCTCTACCTGCTCAGAATTGCGAACCTCCCATGTCCAATTTGTCTCGCCTTTGAGATCAGACAGAGTCCGGATGTCATAGGACTTAATTTGACGCTTATAGGTCTTCGATCCAGAAGCATCAAATACCTCGAGCTCAGTGTCAAACGCGGAGGCAACGTAAACCTCCAGCTGGTCAACCGGGTAAGGATTAGTCTCATTCGGTGGAATGGCTATCCAAAACTCCGTGCCCTGAGATCCTGTAATATCAAGGATCTGCTCAGCTGTCGGCACCTTTCGTTGGGCGCTAACGCCAATGCCGCCTGCTAGAATCAGGATGAAAACGAGAATAGTCCGAGATAGGTAACGCACCGTCATGTGAGCCTCCAAACATCAAAAAGCACGTATGCGTCTGACAAAAGACACACACCTCCAGTTCATCAACGCTATGATAAACAAAAACTCAGTGATTGAGTTACCATTTGTTGATCTTTTTCAACTTGGAAGACTGAAATCTCATTTACCTCGCAACAGTAAGAGAGCCAGTGCTGGTTCCACTGGGTCCACTAACTGTTACCAGGTAGCGTCCAGGAGCAATCTGACCTACCTTCAACACGATGTAGTCTTGCTCCACGATATTCTCGCAAAACACCGTCCTTCCGGCAACATCAACGAGACATACCTTATTGAATTGTCGCTTTGCGTCCCACGCTACGCGCACGGAACTCGTTGCTGGATTTGGACTTACAACGACCGTGGTCTCTACATTGCTGGATTCGTCCACGCTCGTCGGAGTACCACCCTTCCAAATCGATATAGAATCCGGGCCAAGTGCATTGCTTGAAAAAGTCACGCTGATCTCATCAGCCGCGCCTGATACGTTTTTATAGCAAACGTCGCGTAGTGAAACCGATAGTCGTGGAGGAATTATAAATGGTAATCTCGGCGTGAAATTGGCCGAAAGAAAGAAATTGGTTGCGTCCCAACCATGAATGGCAGTGACCACAAGGGTGTCGGAACCAGGGTTGGTGATCTTCAGTCCACCTGCCTTGCATTTCTCTTGGTCTAAGCCAACAATACCTGCGTCAAAATCTTCAACGGTAATCATCGGCGAAGCCGCTACGCCTTTGAGAGGAAGATCGAATACGCCGCAGTTAGTAAGAATGCGAATTGTGTCGAGGTCGAAATCTCGAATCAAGTCTGTTGTCTCCCTACGCCCATCATATCGCACGGAGATCGTATGCTTGCCCTTGCTCGGAATCTTGACTCGCGGTGGTACTGTGCCGGCCATTACGGTGAAGTAGGTTCCAAGCTTGATCCTTGCATCTGTAAGATATGCGTCCGAATCCGACACATTGGTGATGGTAAGATCTAACGTCTTTGATGTGCCAACTCTGATCTTCCCAAAGTTCAAAGGAGCCGGCGAGAAGGTTAGACTGTCGGCAAAGTAGAAGCATGTGTCAAACGTGGCGTTGCCTGCCCAGTCTTCCACATAGTAAACGCAATAGGCATCCTTGCTCTTGTCGATAACGTTCCACTCGTACTTGAATCGCTTATATGAAGGATACTTTGGCATCACACCGCTGGTAGCAAGCTTGAGCTCATAGTTAAAGCTGTTGAAGTCAGGAACAGTGTCAATAACCGCTATCCCTGATTCCACTTGGTCTGTCTCTGCTGGACTCGAATTTGGTGGATCGGGGATGTTGCGGAGTTCCGTGGCTTCAATCGAGTAATCACCACACACTGAATCTGCCTTTATGCGTGGGGACATCGTATCTATGGGCGCAATCGGTCTGAAGTTGCACGCGGCAGGCCATCCGTAGGCATCGAATTCTCCGTAGCCGTAGATATATCCTCCAAAACTTACCGTCCCATTGCTTTTGATTCTGTGCGCCGTAGCACCAACACCAAAGTCGATGGTGGTCCAGTGAAGCCCGTTATTCATCTTTGTAAATAGCAATGTTGGCGAGGTGGCCTGTGGGTGATTCCAAACCGGCTTCCCGTCGATCTCCAGGGACTTCAGATTATTGATGTAATCCGGTGATGCTGTATCAGTTTTTACGATAAGGTTGAGACGGTGTTTACTGAACTTACCAGCCGTTGGAAACTGAAAGATCGTGTTTGTAATGAACTGTTCTTCCGGTGTGATATTGAACATGAACGGATCTAAAACTGGGTCTCCGTCCCAGCTCGAAGAGCATGAATACTGCATCACGAAGATCGGTTTATCTGCAGTCCAAACAGAATAGCCCCATGTGATTGTTGTAGGTGCTCTGGACTGTGTGATATCAGCAAACTCTCCGGACTTTCCAAGAACCCCACCACCCTGGCCAACGAGTTTCTTTGTGACTTTGTCGTAGTACTTTATGGACCATCTCGTGTTTGCTTCTTTTGCAACCACTCTGAATACGTCACCCAATCCAAGGCCATTATTGTGCTCACGTTGCAATTCAACGGAAACGTACTTTTTCCCCCATGCCGTTGTTGGTGGCGTCATTTCCACCAAGTGGTTGCGGCCGTTTCCGTTTTCAAGCAGGTTGGGCATGGTTGTCCGCTCGTGGAACGAGAAAAACCCAATAGGCTTATTCGACGTGACCTTTGAGCCGGTTAAGTCGAATGCACCTCGAGACTGACCGTCACCCTTCACCATGTACACGTCTCCCTCGTCCAGAGTCACCTGGAACGGCGCGGAGTTGATTTTACGACCTCCTGCCGTTTTACCATCCAACTCGCCAACGCCGCGAAGTGTGATCTCAACGACAGTGCCTTCTTGGCCGGCGATGATAGCGAAGCCTCCGGCCCAGGCCTTGATCTCCTTGAAGTCATAGTACGATGTTGCTATGTACTCCCGTCCCCAGGCGCTGACAGGTATTGCCATATAGCCATCTGATGTGAATCTCTTCGAATTCAACACGTACACGGAGATTGGCTTCTTTGAACGCAGCCGAATACCTTTTTTCTCAATCTGTTCGGAATTCCGAAGCTCCCACGTCCAGTTGGTCTCACCTTTTAGGTCAGATAGAGTACGAATCTCATATGCTTTTACCGGGCGTTTGTAGGTCGTTGACCGGCCTGCGTCGAGATACTCGACTTCGGTATCATAGGCCGACGCGATGTATACTTCGAGCTGATCTACTTGGTATGGATTGATCTCGTTCGGTGGAATCGTTATCCAGAACTCTGTGCCTTGAGAGCCCGTAACATCGAGGATCTGCTCGGCTGTTGGAACCTTGTTTTGGGCGAAAACAGGTAAGACGCCAGTTAACAAAAGGGTAAAGACGAGTACAAGCCACGATAGAGAATTCATCATAGGGGCATGGGCTGTATTGAGCGAAAACAACTGAACAATAACCAACATAGGCAGAAACGTAGATGGTAGTGATTGTGCGAGGTGCGATTTCGTAGATTCGCGCTCAGATTTTCTCTTCACGACCATGCCAGACACCGTATGACAGCTGAAATTAAGAGATCGATCGACTTCAATACGGCAACGTTCACAAATGAGCGTCGCGCACCGGAGGCGCTTGCGCCGATTGCAAATGAGATCAGGCGAGACATTGTCCGTATGCTCGTGAGAGCCGGTTCTGGCCACAGCGGAGGCCCGCTGGGATCTGCCGACATCTTTGCGACGCTGTATTTTGGCGGATACATGCGCTACGACCCAAAGGACATGTCCGCGCCAAGAGCTCGTTTTGTGCTGTCCGCTGGACACATGGCTCCGGTGATGTACGCATCTCTCGCAAATGCAGGATGTTATCCAAAGCAAGAACAAGAAACGCTGCGCAAGTACGATACCCGTCTGCAGGGTCACCCAGGACGTGATATGCACCTACCGGGCATCGAAACATCTTCTGGCTCCCTTGGCCAAGGGATCTCGATTGCAGTAGGAATGGCGATCAGCGACAAACTCGTCGATAAGAATGACCGCCGAGTGTTCTCACTCACAGGCGATGGCGAGCTCCAAGAGGGATCGGTTTGGGAAGCTGCGATGTCGGCGTCACATTACAAGCTCGACAACTTCTGCTGGCTCATCGACAATAACGACTGCCAGATCGATGGCCGGGTTCCCGACGTAATGAATGTGTATCCCATCGACAAAAAGTGCGAAGCGTTCGGCTTTGATACTATCGTTGTGAACGGTCACGACTTTGCGGACCTCATGCGCGGCTTTGATCACTTCCTTGCGAATCAAAAAAATGGTAGTGGTAAGCCAACGGCTATCATTTGCCAGACCTTCATGGGTCACGGCGTGTCTTTTATGAATGACAAATTTGAGTGGCATGGAAAGCCCCCTACAAAGGACCAAGCAATGGCTGCGTTAGAAGAAATGTCGACGATGCCGTAGTTGCTAGTTACCAGTTACTAGTTACTAGTTACTAGTTACTAGTTACTAGTTACTAGTTACTAGTTACTAGTTACTAGTTACCAATATTCATTACGCTTACACTCGAAGATCTTAAAAATGGAACTACTCGGATCGAAACCCACACGCTTTGGATTTGGTGATGGACTTCTCGCCCTCGGTGAGCGGCATAGCAATGTTGTTGTCCTCGGTGGTGATATCACTGGGTCTGTGATGACGCAACAGTTCAAGGAAAAATTCCCCGATCGGTTCTTCTCGATCGGCATTGCTGAACAGAATGCAACAACGATCGCTGCAGGCCTGGCGCTGAGTGGGAAGATCCCGTTCTTTGCGTCCTATGGTGCCTTCTGTGCGCTGCGCAATGCCGACCAATTGCGTATCTCCGTTGCATACAACGAAGCGAATGTGAAGATCGGTGGGGGACATTCAGGAATTAGTGTCGGCCCCGACGGCGCAACGCACCAGGTTCTTGAAGAGGTTGCCTTCCTGCGCACCTTGCCGCACATGACATTGATTGTTCCTGCCGACTATGAGGAAGCTCGGAAAGCCACGATCGCGATGGGTGAGATGGTGGGCCCTGCATACATTCGATTTGGTCGTTCGCCGGTGCCCCTTTTTACAACCCTTGATACTCCCTTTGTCCTTGGTAAGGCGAATGTTGTTCGCGAGGGCACAGACGTAGCCATCATCGCGAACGGTGCGCTCGTGTGGGAAGCACATCTTGCTGCTATTGAACTCGCAAAACGTGGTATCCAAGCACGCATTGTTAATGTTCACACGGTAAAGCCATTCGACTTTGAAACCGTGACGGCGGCAGCACGCGAATGCGGTTGCGTTGTGACCGCAGAAGAACATCAGGTGCACGCCGGTCTTGGCGGAGCTGTTGCTGAATGTACGGGCAAGAATGCTCCGGTCCCGATCGAGTTTGTTGGCGTTAAAGATTCCTTCGGTGGCTCCGGAGATCCCGAAGAGCTGATGGTGAAGTTTGGTCTCACATGGAAAGAGATCTATGCGTCTGCCCTTGTTGCAATGGAACGTCGCGACAAAGGAAGCTCCGGTGTGCGCGCCATCAAGGACGTACCGGTCTACTCAGTCTGATCGAAACAAAGAGCCCTAGCATGTCTTCCCAGCGAGATCCGATCCGGATCGACATCACGGATCCGATTCTCATACGTATTGCAGCACTTGCAGAAGAACGCCATGTAGATGTCTACGTCGTGGGCGGTTACGTGCGCGATGCAGTAATGGGACGCCAGCGCACAGACATCGACATCACGGTGGTTGGTGACCCAATAGAGTTTGCACGCGCCGTTGCAGCAATGTTCCACACAAAGACGGTGGAGTATGAGCGATTTCGCACGGCTATGGTCCCTGTTGGAGATCATCAACTAGAGTTCGTGGGGACGCGAAGCGAACGGTATGAGATGGAGTCGCGCGATCCTATCGTTTCTGAGGGGACACTGGAAGATGACTTGCGCCGCAGAGACTTCACAGTCAATGCCCTTGCTGCTTCTCTGCAGACACATGATCTCGGCACTGTGGTAGATCTCTTTGAAGGGGCTTTAGACATAGAGCGAAAAGTCCTGCGTACGCCGCTTGATCCTATCGTTACGATGAACGACGATCCACTACGCATGATGCGCGCGGCACGATTTGCATCACAACTCGAATTTGAGATTCACCCCAGCGTTATCGAGGCCATCACATCGATGGCAGAACGCATCACGATCATTTCGCAAGAGCGCATTACCGAAGAATTTCTAAAGATCTTAGCATCGCCAAAGCCAAGTGTAGGATTGCGTGTTCTCTTTGAGACCGGCATTCTGAAGCACATCTTTGTGGAGCTTCATAACCTGGCCGGCGTAGACCTTGTGCAAGCAGGTGCCCGAGAGTTCCGCCACAAGGACGTGTTCTTTCATACGCTTCAAGTGCTAGACAACGTTGCGGTTTTCTCCGATGATCTATGGTTACGATTTGCAACGTTGATGCACGACATCGCCAAGCCACGCACGAAACGTTTCATTGAAGGCACTGGGTGGACATTCCACGGTCACGAAGAAGTTGGTGCTCGATGGCAGGATCGCATCTTCAGGAAGCTCAAACTCCCGTTACATCATCTCTCTTACGTTGAAACTCTCGTCCGACTGCATCAACGTCCGATGATGCTCGTTGACGAGGGTGTTTCAGACTCTGCGATACGTAGACTTGCAGTGCAAGCGGGCGACGCCATTAGCGACCTGTTCACGTTGTGTAGAGCAGACATCACAACACGAAATGAGCAGCGTGCCTTAAAATATCTGCGTAATTATGCAGTTGTTGAAGCTAAGGTTGAGGATGTTCTTGAACGAGATCATCTTCGGGCATTCCAAAGCCCCTTGCGAGGTGAAGAACTCATGAAGATCACCGGTCTTGGTCCATCACGCGTTGTTGGATACATCAAGTGGATGATCGAAGAAGCTATTCTGGACGTAATCATTCCGAATGAACCGGAAGATGCTCGTGAATACCTGATGAAGAATCTACACGCGTGGATGGAAGAAGGTAAGACCGCACAGTTTGGAAGAAGAGGTTAATGTAGGGTCACGCCATGGCGTGACCAATGACGAATGACGAATGACGGAATGACCAATGACGAATGACGAGTTAATGTAGGGTCACGCCATGGCGTGACCTGATTACGAATTACGAGTTACGTATGGCAAATATCGAATCACAAGACGGAATCATAGAATACGCGGGCATTGTGCCGGTAGTACACGAGACTGCCTTTCTTGTAAGAGGCGCCGTGGTCCTCGGTGATGTGCATATTGGTGCACATTCCTCCGTTTGGTTCAACGTCGTGATCAGAGGAGACGTGCATGAGATCCGTATTGGAGATCGCACGAACATTCAAGATCTTTCGATGCTTCATGTGACGTATAACAAGCATCCTCTGCACATCGGAAATGGCGTTACGGTGGGGCATTGTGCAATGCTGCACGGATGTACAATCGAAGACTTTGCTCTGATCGGGATGAACGCAACAATACTTGACGGAGCGGTGATCGGTCATCACAGCATGGTGGCAGCTGGTGCCGTTGTTCGCGAAGGCTTCGTTGTGCCACCTGGAACATTGGTCGCCGGTGTGCCTGCAAAGATCGTTCGGGAATTGAGTGACGCCGAGAGAGCAAAGCTTGAGCAAAGCGCACAGAACTACATAGACTACGTGGCATCGTATCGCACAACCACAAACGTGAGGACAGAAGGATGAAGAAGAAAAAGAACTCACTGGGCTCGGCGCTGATCATAATCCTAGCGTCGTCCTTACTATGCTTTGTCTTGGCGATAGCCTCGGCAATCGTTACGGGTGAATGGCTTTATGCGCTTGCCGGATCGCTCTTCCTTTTCAGCGGTGGTGCAGGTGTCTGGGTGGTGCGCACGTTGCAAAAGAAGATCGACGGAAAATGATGTTCGGCACGCTTCCGGTGTTTCGCGCAGACGTTCAGATCTCTGTTCATCAAGAGGATCATGAGAACTACCTCGTCCTGCACGATCCGTTTGGATTTGCTGATGGTCCTATCATGGTCCATGCTGACATGCTCGACGTACTCCAGGCATGTGACGGCGAGACCACGTTGACGCAGTTAGCCGAGGCGGCTTCCGAGGATCCGGAGGGGGCTCAGGTAACACGGCTCAAATTGTTCCTGCAGCAAATGGACGAGATGGGCTACTTCGAGGGCGCGGCCTATGAGGCCCTCAAGGAAACTGCTCTTGCCGAGTGGGATAGTCTCGCGGAGCGTCCTCCCATCTGTGCAGGGACAACCTACCCGTCTGAGATTGCAGAGTTACGCGAGTACTTATCCACAGAAATGGGGATTGGGCCGTCCGCACCCGACTCAACAGGCCTACCAACCGCTGTACTTCTGCCACACATCGATTTCCGCGTTGCCCCGACTGTTTATGCTCCCGGGCTTGCACCCGTGGCAGAGCACGACGCCGACCTTGTGATCATGATCGGCACCTCACATTACTGGGGTGATGACGCGTTCGTTTTGACCGAAAAGTCATACTCGACGCCTCTCGGCGTCGTACAGACCGACGTTGAGTTGGTTCGCATACTGAAAAAAGCGCTACCGGGCGTCTCTGCAACCGATATAGCCCACAAGCCAGAACACTCTCTAGAGCTTCATCTCGTTGCCTTGCAGCATCTTTGGCAGGGTAAGTCCTTTACAGTAGTGCCTTTACTTGTTACGATGGCCGCGCTAGAAGGTAACATCCTTAGCGTTTCGGCGGAGGCTCTCCGCACTACAATCGAGGCCACAGGCCGTAAGGTTCTATGGCTCATAAGCGGTGATCTGGCCCATGTGGGGAAGAAGTTCGGCGACGATCTGCCTGCCGGAGAGCTCTTGGACAGGGTAACAAGGGCTGACGCAGTGCTTTTGGGGCATTTAACAAACGTTGACTTGGCTGCCTACCATGAGGAAATCACCGAAAACGACTTTTCATTCCGGATTTGTGGTCACGCACCTACCATGTTAGCGCTCTCTGCGGTTGCTCCTACCCGTGGCAGCGTGGTCTCGTACGATGTTTGGGACGAGGCCGAGACAGAGAGTGCTGTAAGCTTTGCGACGGTTCTTTTCCATTAATGTCACGAACATTTGGCTAAAACCCCTGGTACCCTTATGTTTGCAAGCTCTAACAAATCCAATGTGACGCAGGAGCCCCTTCAGGGGAATGACCATGAATCAGCACGGTAAGATCACGAAATCAGTACGCGAGCAGGATGTAGTACGCGAATGGTGGGTAGTAGACGCAGCGGGATTGACCGTTGGACGTCTTGCTACGCAGCTCGCAACAGTCCTTCGCGGGAAGCATAAGCCATCATTTACACCTCACGTTGATTGCGGCGACTTTGTTGTTGTTATCAATGCAGACAAGGTTGTCATGGAAGGCAAACGTGCTGAGCAGAAGGAATACTTCCACAACACAGGGTATCCTGGTGGTGGTCGTATGCGTTCATTTACAAATCTCATGCAGACGAAGCCTGAGGAAGTGATGGAACTTGCAGTTAAGGGTATGCTTCCAAAGAACAGCCTTGGCCGCATGATCATCAAGAAGCTGAAGGTGTACAGCGGTGCGGAGCATCCGCACGCGGCACAGCAGCCAAAGCCATACGAGTTGCCGTATTTGCATCTCGGAACGAAGTGATAACGGAGACAACATGAAGACGTACGCAGGAACAGGCCGCCGTAAGACAAGTGTTGCACAAGTCCGCCTCATGAGCGGAACAGGGAACGTACTTGTAAATCGCCAGCCGATTCAAGAATATTTCACCGTTGAGCACTATCGTCGTGACGCACTGCTCCCACTTGAGCTAACAAAGACCGACACACAATTTGATGTGTTCGTAACTGTTCGTGGTGGTGGTAAGAGCGGTCAATCCGGTGCCGTCCGTCTTGGCGTTGCTCGTGCTCTCGTGATCTACAACGAAGAACTTCGTGCGGCACTACGTCCAGCCGGTGTTCTTACGCGTGACCCACGTATGGTTGAGCGGAAGAAGTACGGTCAGAAGAAGGCTCGTAAGCGCTTCCAGTTCTCGAAGAGATAAGACTCGAAATTATTACACATGTGTGGGAATTCCCCCGGTGGAGCCAGGTCTAAACAGCTTGGTTCGGGGGTTCGAACCACACAGAGGATCAATCCACTACAACTTGAGGTTTATTATGCCAGCAGTTACCGTTGAGGCACTGCTCGAGTCCGGAGCACATTTCGGACATCTTACGCGCCGTTGGGATCCAAAGATGCGCCCCTTCATTTTTATGGAGCGCAATGGGATTCACATTATCGACCTGCGCAAAACACAGACGTTGATTGAGATCGCACGCGAAGCAGCCCTCGAAGTTGCATCGCTTGGTCGCGGTGTTCTGTTCGTGGGCACGAAGAACCAGGCTAAGAATGCTGTTGAGACAGAAGCGCGACGTTCGCACTCAAACTACGTGAGCGAGCGTTGGTTGGGTGGAATGCTCACCAACTTCTCCACGATTCGCAAGTCTATCAAGCGCCTTGGTTCCATCGATAAGATGGAGATCGACGGAACGTTTGAGAAGATCACGAAGAAAGAGCGCCTCATGCTTGGTCGCGAGCGCGATAGGCTCCGCAAGGTGTTTGGTGGAATTGAAGACATGACGCGTATTCCTGGTCTTCTCTTCGTTGTCGACATCAAGAAAGAGCACCTTGCGATCAAGGAAGCGAAGATCCTCGGCATTCCCGTTATCGGAATCGTGGATACGAATTCTGATCCAAGCGAAGCAGACTTCCCGATCCCCGCAAATGACGATTCGATCAAGTCTGTTGATCTTATCACAAAGATCATTGCCGATGCAATTGCCGAAGGTCGCGAGATCGCTCGTGCAAAGACAGCAGAATTCTCGGCTGCCGGTGAAGCCGCACTGAAGGATAACGAGACAGACGATGCCAAGGTTCGCCGTCAATTGCGCACGCGCAAGGGCACAGGCAAGCCTGAAGGCACGGAGCAATAATCACAACACCTCGACAACTACGGAATTCGCATCATGATCAGCGCACAAACAGTTAAAGAACTACGCGAGAAGACCGGTGCCGGTATGGCGGACTGCAAGAAGGCCATTGAAGAGGCTGCAGGCGACATGGAGCAAGCAGTGGATTGGCTTCGCAAGCGTGGTGCAGCTTCGGTTGCAAAACGTTCAGACCGTGATGCCAATGAAGGTATCGTAATCGCGAAGACGTCCGCTGATGGCAAGACAGCCGTTATCGTGGAGGTAAACTGCGAAACTGACTTCGTTGCACGCAATGATGAGTTTGTGGCGTTTGCCACTGCGATCGCAGATGCAATCCTTGCTCAGCCGATAGCATCGGAAGAGCAATTGTGGAACGTGGAAGCAAACGGTAAGACGCTTGGTAATTTTCGCGACGAGATCCTCTCCAAATTCAGTGAGAAGATCGGTCTCCGCCGTTATGAGCGCATCGCAACAAACGGACACATCATGGAATACACGCACGCCGGCTCGCGTCTTGGTGTGCTCGTAGAATTTGATGGTGTGTCTACGAACGAAGCCACAAAGCCCCTTGCTCGCGACGTAGCGATGCAGGTTGCTGCAATGCAGCCAATGTTTGTTGATCGTTCACAAGTGAACCAAGAAGTTCTTGCCAAAGAACTTGAGATCTACAAGCAGGCTGCTATCGAAGAAGGCAAGAAGGAAGACATTGCAGAGCGAATCGCACAAGGTCGTTTAGGGAAGTTCTATGAAGAACAGGTACTCGTTGAGCAGACCTTTGTGAAGGACCCAAGCAAGAAGGTGTCAGATATCGTTGGTGAGATCGGAAAGATCATCGGTAGCGATATTAAGGTCGTAGCCTTTGTGCGCTACAACCTTGGTGACAAGATCTAACTCGTTCCACACATCCATCGAGAGGCAGCCATGGCTCCGCTCTACAAGCGTATTCTGCTCAAGCTTAGCGGCGAATCGCTCATGGGTGAGCAGAAGTATGGCATTGATGCCACTGCTCTGCGCGCCTTTGCTGAGGATGTCAAAGAGGCGCACGACCTCGGCGTCGAAATGGGTATCGTGTTTGGCGGAGGCAATATTTATCGCGGCATGCAGGCCGAAGGTATGGGTATCGACAAAGTGTCGGGCGACCATATGGGCATGCTTGCGACTGTCATAAACTGCCTCGCGTTCCAGAACGCGTTGGAATCGATCGGCGTCCCCACACGACTTCAAACCGCCATCCGTATGGAGCAGATCGCCGAAGCCTTCATCAGAAGACGAGCAATGCGCCACCTCGAAAAGGGGCGCGTTGTGGTCTTTGGAGCGGGTACGGGGAATCCGTATTTCACAACCGACACCGCTGCCGTTTTGCGTGCAGTTGAGATCGAAGCGGATGTTGTGATCAAGGGCACACGCGTTGATGGTGTGTACGACAAAGACCCGGAGGTCCACGGCGACGCAAAGCGCTTCAGTACTATCTCCTACAAAGAGACACTTGAGCGCAACCTTCGTGTGATGGACATGACTGCCATAACGATGGCGCAAGAAAACAATAAACCGATCCTTGTATTCAACATGAATGAGCGTGGCAATCTGCGACGCCTACTTCTTGGTGAACCCGTTGCCACGATCGTAAAGGAATAACATCATGCCAATCAAAAACATTGTTGACGACTCGGCATCGCAGATGCATAAGGCTGTAGAGCATGTACAGCAGTTGCTTTCAAAGGCTCGGACGGGCAGGGCCTCCGCGTCGCTGTTAGATAACATTCGTGTTGAATACTACGGCGAGCAAACGCCCCTTGCGCAGGTTGGAAGCGTTTCGGTGCCCGATGCACGATCTATCGTCATCCAGCCGTGGGATAGAACTGCACTCCAGTTGATAGAGAAGGCGATCCTCGCTGCTAATCTTGGCATAACGCCACAGAACGACGGTCAGATCATTCGCATATCTGTTCCACCCCTTACCGAAGAGCGTCGCAAAGAGATCGTAAAGCAATGCAAGAAGATGGCCGAAGAAGGCAAGCTTGCCGTGCGCAATATCCGTCGCGATGCCAATGAAGAACTCAAGGTAGCCGAGAAGAAAGAGCACTTCAGTGAAGATGACCGCAAGCGCGGCGAAGACGACGTGCAGAAGCAGACGGATAAATACATCAAGGAACTTGATGCCGTGCTCGCTGCAAAAGAGAAGGAAGTGATGGAGGACTAAGGCGGTGGCATTTTTTCGATAACACACATCGATATGGAGGGGTCATGCGCAAACTCATTGTGTTGTTTCTCGCTGTAACGACTGTTGCAACGATGTATGCAACAGACGGCACTACGTTCACAAAGATCACGGCGTGGAGCGAGGCTCTTGATATGGCCAAGGCCACTGGTAAGCCGATCTTTCTTGACGCCTATACCGACTGGTGTGGATGGTGCAAGAAGATGGACAAAGAGACCTTTAGTGACCCACGCGTTGCTGAAGTGATGAACGCATCGTTCGTTTGTGTAAAGATGGAAATGGAAACTGGCGAAGGGATCGACGTTTCCATGAAGTATCGTATTTCTGGCTTCCCATTGTTTATGGTGTTTAGTCCAGACGGCATTCCAACCTACCGTTCGTCTGGGTATCAGCCCGCAGAGCCGTGGCTTGCAACCCTTGCCGATATGAAGGATCCTGCAAAGAAGCTGCACGCTCCTGGCATTACAGCACCAGTGAGACTTGCATGGCCAGAGTGGCATCGCGCATCCTATGGAAAAGGAAACACCCGGAAGTTTCCGGACACAGCAGTCGTGCGTGCATGGCTAGCTGCGTGCCCCGAGAGCGATAGATTTAACGAGGTTGCTTGGAGCATCATCGTTCGGTACGACATCGGAGAAAAATGGGAGTCATGGGCTTTCGCGAATGAGGCTGAATTCAAATCGCGCTATGGCGATGAAGTTGATGCTCTTCACGAGCGTGCTTCGCAGCGCTATTTCCAAATGGCTGTGGCTAAGAAGGACCCAACGCTTCTTGATAAGGCAGCATCGTACGCTAAGTCATCATCGCCTGCCGAGGCCGAGCATTTCCACCTTCGCCTTGACGCTATGTACAACCAGCGTGTTGGTAACTGGGCTGGGGTAGGGGGCGCAGTGCGCCACATGGCCGAAAAGTCCAACAGTGCGGAGTACGCCACAGAGATCAATGAGTACTCTTGGAGCATCTACGAGAAAAGTTCTGATCCATCAGCGATCGCAGATGCAACATGGGCTATGGGGCGCATCACGGCTGGGAACTCGCCGGATTGGGCAAATCTCGACACGTATGCAGCCCTTCTCTACAAGGGCGGTAAGCTAACTGAGGCCGGTTCGGCTGCGCAAAGGGCCATTGATATCGGCAAGGCTGCCGGCGCAGATGTCTCGGAAACGGAAGCGTTGCTTGTGAAGATCAAGGCCGGTAAGTAATGGCGTTAGCTGTTGTACTCCTCTCAGGAGGGATGGACAGCTGTGTTACGCTCGTGCATGCAATCCGCGATGGCTATGAGATTGCAGCATTGCATGTGAACTACGGTCAGCTTACACAAGCACGTGAGCTACAGTCATTCAATGATGTTTGCGACCATTACTCCGTTGGGCGCCGACTGGTTGTTGATATCTCGCATCTTGCAGCTATCGGTGGCAGTAGCTTGACTGATGTACGAATAAGAGTTGACGAGGCACATCTGGACGCTACGGATGTACCTTCGTCGTACGTGCCATTTAGAAACGCAAACATCTTAGCGATAGCCACGAGCTGGGCCGAAGTTCTCGCCGCTGAGGCCATCTATATTGGCGCTGTAGAAGAAGATTCCAGCGGGTACCCAGATTGTAGAAGCGAGTTTTTCCGAGCGTTTGAAAATGTGATCAGGTTGGGGACTAAGCCCGGGGGGCATATTCGCATCGTTACGCCCCTTATCGCAATGTCGAAACGAGAGATCGTTGCCGACGGTGTAGAGCTCAATGCTCCTCTACACCTTACATGGTCATGCTACCGTAACTCAGATGTTGCCTGTGGCACCTGCGACTCCTGCGCACTTCGATTACGTGGATTTCAGCAAGCTGGTACGCCTGACCCTATTAGTTATCAACAGCGGCCGTTGTACTTATGAACATTCTCCCCGATTGAGTGCAACTACGTAGTGCCTACGTGGGCAGCTACGTATAGTTTGACCCCCTCTTAAGAGCGGGGCCGATTAACACTAATCCAAGTTGAGGGGAATATGGTGTTTAGATCTACGTTGTTCATGGCGTTCATATGCGCAACAATCTCGTTGTCTGCACAGACACAGTTAGCGAGAAATGTTGTAGCCAACGGTGGTTCGCTTGCCGCGCCGAATAGCAACGCGTCCATGTTGTTGTCGTCCACAATTGGTCAGACAGTGATCTTTGCGCAGACCAGAGGCGACCTCACCACAATCCACCAAGGGTTCTGGGTGCCCCTTGACTTCGGCATCGTAGGAGTTGAGGATGACGATGTTAATGCTGTGGCGGGTAACGTTTCGAATTATCCGAATCCTTTCAGTAGCTCAACCACCATCCGGTTTTCAATCCCGATGGACGGTCGTGTAATTATACGCGTGTTCAATCTTGCCGGAGATCTCGTCCGCACGATCTCCACCGAAGTCTCTGCTACCGGTTCGCAAGAGGTCATGGTAATGGCCGTTGACGATCTCGGTGCCCCTCTTGCTTCAGGCACGTACCTCTACGATGTAGAGGGTTCCACTGTCTCAGGCGCTCCGTTCCGTCGCATGCAGCGACTCTCAATACTTCGATAAATACAAAACACCTTTTATTTGGGGTATGGGCATGATCCGTTCTTTCCGCACTGGAATCGTAGCATTATTTGTGGGTGTATTGCTGGTATCAGCAGTGTCTGTTGCAACAGCACAGATCCCACGACTCATCTCGTATCAGGGTCTGTTAACGCAACCCACCGGACTGCCCATCGCTGATGGACAATACGGACTTGTGCTTCGACTCTTCGATGCACCGGTAGGGGGCAACTTGGTGTGGGAAGAGACCCAACAAACTGTACGGCGTCAAAGCATTTCGGACACATTGTTGCTGGAACTTAGTGATGGTTTCCGACATTTCGAATGTTTTCTTTTCGACACTGAATTCTCTGTCGCTTGACCGTTGCGATGTCTTCTTTCACGTAGGGTGCGACGCT
>JAPLFN010000040.1 GCA_026390655.1 Candidatus Kapaibacterium sp. | reverse complement strand
ATACGCAGTGCTCGTGAAAAGTGGTCAAGGGGCTACATCGCCACGTCAAAGCAATCGCGCCTTGCCCTTGCACCATCGCAAGCGGCAGGAAAGACCCTGCAGGACACACCCGCTCCCAACGATCCACCGCAGGGTCCGGTGAGCGTGCTCGAGAACGCCTCACGTCACTTCACCATCCTCGGCTACGGCCCCAACCCCACTCGCGACGCACTCTCGATCAGTTATGTCGTCGATCAGCCCACAGAGGTACGCATCATCCTCGTCGATAGCCGAGGCGTCGAGGCATTCTCTAC
This sequence comes from Candidatus Kapaibacterium sp., assembly GCA_026390655.1. Lineage (GTDB taxonomy): Bacteria > Bacteroidota > Ignavibacteria > Kapaibacteriales > Kapaibacteriaceae > UBA10438. The sequence goes on along the minus strand of JAPLFN010000040.1, from coordinate 28,253 downwards.
GAGCGCTGCAATGGAGCATGGACTGCACAGCGTTGTCCTCGATCTCCATGCCCTTGGTTCCGGTCGCTACACCTTGATGATCCACGCAGGAGCCGACGTTGTAAAGACAGGGATCGTTGTTGTGCGGTGAGATGTTCTGCGCGATAACATGCTATCGCGCGACCACTAGCACACTAGCAAATTAGCACACTAGCGTCCCTCGCAAAGCCTCGGGATGACGCCTGCGTCGCGTTTATTTTAAAAGAGAAAGGCGAGCACCATTCATGATGGTGCTCGCCTTTCTTCTTTACGCACGTACGCAGCGTTGCGTCATCCCGAGGAGGTAGGGTCGAGGCCATGCCTCGACCTTTCCGACGAGGGACCTATTGCACGACAGCATGCTATCGCGTGACCTTCAGACACAGTAGGTGAGCCCCTCTCTAGCCGAAGCCATCGGGGTGAGCTGAGGAATTGAACGTAGGTCCCTCGCAAGGCTCGGGATGACGCCTGCGTCGCGATTTTTATAAAATAGAAATGCGAGCACCATCATTGATGGTGCTCGCATTTCTTCTCTATTAACGTACGAAGCGTTGCGTCATCCCGAGGAGGTAGGGTCGAGGCCATGCCTCGACCTTTCCGACGAGGGACCTACTGCGCGACAGCATGCTATCGCGCGACCACTAGCACATTAGCACACTAGCACACTAGCATACTAGCATACTAGCATACTAGCATACTAGCACGTTCGCCCCCTTCTTTACCGTAAATTCGTTGCATGACGTTGCCGCGCTTCGCATTGTTTCTCCTTGGTGTCTCTCTTCTCTCCTTGGTTCTGGCCTGCACAGGGCTGGATCCAAATGAGGTTCGTCCGTTCAGCGGATTACAGGGTACGATAACCTATGTAGGGGGCTCAGCAGCATGGCCAAAGGACTCTGTCTATGACGTGCGCGTGGTTGCATTTGAGAAGAAGCCGGTGGTGCCTGAGGATATCATTACCGCCTTGATCTTGCAGACTGCTGCGTTCTCTCCGGCCAGTTTGCCATTCAACGCGGATACAACGTCCTACTCGATAGAAGTTCTGGCTACGCCCCGCACGTTTACGTATGTGGTTGTGGCAATGCAGAATGGACCCAACTTTCAGACCGACTGGATTATGTTGGATGTCTATTCCGCAACGGGTGACCCCTCGGTACCAAGCACGGTGATCATTCCCTCGGGTAATACGGTGAAGATTGATTTCCGCGTCGACTTTTCGAATCTTCCACCACAACCGTTTCGGTGAACAAGCTCGCTACGATATTGGCTGTGGTACTGCTTTGCATTGTTAGCACCTCACATGCGCATGCACAGGCAACGGGAACGCTCACTGGATATCTCACGGATCGTGAAACAGCACAACCGATACGTGGCGCAACTGTTCGCATTGATGGTACACGCAGTGGTGCCATCACTGATGCGAAGGGTATGTTCGCTATCAAGGGGCTACCGGGAGGCAAGATCACGGTGGTGGCATCGTTTGTTGGGTATGAGACATCCCGACAAAACATTTATCTGAAATCAGGCGAGTCTACCTCAATGATCATGACGATCAAGAGTTCGTCCATTTCCAAGGGAGAGATCGTTATATCGGCAAACAAACGCGTTCAAGCAGTACAAGACGTCCCGATCAGTGTCTCGATCTTGACGTCAGCCGATCTTGATCAACGAAATGTTACCCGACTCGATGATGCACTTCGCTATGTGAGCGGAATAAGCATCGCACGTGATCAAGTGAGTATTCGCGGCTCGTCGGGCTTTGCCTTTGGAGTGGGTTCGCGCACGGCTGTGTTGATAGACGGATTCTCGTTGCTCTCCGGTGATAATGGTGATGTAAAGTTCGACGTAATGCCTGTGGCCGACATCGATCGCATTGAGATCATTAAGGGGGCTGGGTCGGCGCTCTACGGAACAGGCGCGTTAGGCGGTGTTGTAAGTATGATCACAAAGGAGCCTACAGACTCATTGGCGCTTTATGGCAGAGCATATGCCGGACCATATACACAGCCTCCATATTCGCAATGGGAATACCGCAGCTCAATGCCATGGCAACTCGGAGCCGACGTGCGGGTCGCGCAGCGTGTAGGGACTGTGTCGTATTCAGCTAGTCTCGGCGTACGCTCTGATGAGAGCTATCGATTGTATGACAAGAGCCAGCGCGGCTTTGGATTTGGAAAGGTCTCGTGGCAACCATCTGATCTCGTAACTCTGCGTGTCTTCGGATTCGCTACGAAGGAAGACAGGGAGAACTTTGTGTATTGGCGGAATCTCGACAATGCCACCCGACCGCCCCTTGTCCAGAATCTTAACGAGCGCCTTTCAACCACGAAGTATGCTGTTGGTACTGAGTACAATCAGATCCTCTCCGGCTCAACATCGATCATTGCGAAGTATGGATTTTTCAGAACGCTCTTTGAGAATCAGATCGACGGTCAGAAACTGGATTCGAACTATTCGGTAGCGTTTGCTCACAATGCCGAAGTGCAACTAACATCTCGACTCGCAGAAGGTGTTATCATAACCTCCGGTCTTACCGGCCGCGCCAACTGGGTGCGTAGCGATGTGTATGGAACTGCATTACAAACCATCTTCAGTGCATATGCACAAGGTGAGTTCACCGTTGGACGCTTTATTTTTACAGGGGGCTTGCGAGGCGACCGCGAGGAAACGCAGTCGCTGACGCCGCAGTTTGAACTCTCACCAAAGTTCGGCATGACGTGGAACGTTGCGCCGCAGTTCACCATGCGAGCATCTGCCGGACGTGGTTTCCGTGCACCAACCATTGCCGAGCGATATGCAAACATTAGGTACGGCCCGTTCAACGTAAAGCCAAATCCCGACCTTCTGTCGGAAAGTTCTTGGTCGGGCGAGGTGGGCGCACACTTTACTGCACCACAGGCATTCGTTCCTCTGGACCTTGATGTAGCAGTGTTCGACAACGAACTGTATGACCTCATCGAGCCTACGTTTGCGCTTGACCAGCCGGGCGTTCCGATCATCTTTAAGAACCTCACGCGAGCTCGTATTCTCGGAACGGAGATCTCTGTCCGTGCGATGCTCGCCCGAAGCGTTTCCGTAGAGACCGGCTTTACGTACATGCTTCCGCGAGATCTCATCACCGGTACAACTCTCAAGTACCGTAACAAGATCTTGTGGTACTCACGGGGCTCCTGGAAGCCCCTTAGCAGAATAGAGATCCAAGCAGAGTATCGATATCAGGATATGGTGGAGCTGATAGATGATCGATTGAGCTTGTTCATTCCCGATGCCGATGCACGTGTGCCAATGCACGTTGTGGATCTGCGTGCATTCTATTCGTTCTCTGATGCGGTCCGCGTTGGCCTTATCGGTAAAAACATTCTGAGCTACGCGTTCACAGAAGTAGTCGGGAATCTCGCCCCCACCCGCGCGCTGCTACTCCAGCTCGAGATTCATTAGCACATTAGCACACTAGCAAACTAACTAATAGTCTCGCAACGTAAATGTCTCGCCGAGATAGCGTGACCGTACTTCTTGATTTGCTGCGATCTCTTGTGCTGTACCGCTTACAAAGATCGATCCGTCAATGAGGATGTAGGCGCGGTCTGTGATGCTCAATGTTTCGTGCACGTTATGATCCGTGATCAGTACGCCAATGCCCTTGTGTTTGAGCTGCGTAACGATCTTCATAATGTCTTCCACAGCAATAGGATCTATTCCGGCGAATGGTTCGTCCAGCAAGATGAACTTTGGGTCGGTTGCAAGTGCACGTGCGATCTCGCAGCGACGGCGCTCGCCCCCTGACAACGTATACGCATTGCTCTTGCGTATGTGTGCAATGCCAAATTCATTTAACAGTTCTTCGAGTTTTCGAAATCGTTCTGCCTTTGTCTTTACGCGGAGCTGAAGGACAGCCATGATGTTTTGCTCAACTGTGAGCCGACGGAAGATACTTGCCTCTTGGGGCAGGTAGGCCAGTCCGGCACGCGCACGCTTATACATTGGAGTGGACGTCACATCTACGTCATCGATGTACACATTGCCACGATCCGGCTTTACCATTCCCGTCATCATGTAGAACGTGGTGGTCTTCCCGGCTCCGTTTGGACCGAGCAGTCCTACGCACTCACCTTGGCGAACACTGAGCGTGCTGCCCTTGACAACTGTGCGTTGCTTATACGTCTTCCGAAGACCATCCGCTCGGAGAACGCTTCCCGACTCAGTTGCGGACACTGCCGCTCCGAGGTCGTTTCAAAAGGGTCAGTGTTAGTTCTTTCTTTGACCCTGCACGGAGCACCGTGAGCTTCATTCTCTGACCGACTTCACCGTCTAGAATCGCGATGTTCACGTCATCATCCCGAAGAGTTGGTTGACCATCTATTGCAATGATAACGTCTCCCGGCTCCAATCCTGCATCGTCTGCAGGCCCCCCAGCAGTTATCTCGCTGATCAGCACCCCCTCAGTGCTCTTCAGATTGAAATATCGCACCACGTTTTCATCAATTGCAGTCAATTTCATGCCTGTCCAGAAATCGCGATGTATCGGCCCCGTCCTCTGTAGCCGATCGACAATTCCCTTGACGCGGTTGATAGGTATTGCAAATCCGATGCCGATACTACCGGAGCCCCGTGCACTTTGCGACGTGGAATAGATCACGGTGTTGACGCCGATCACTTCACCAAGGGAATTCACAAGAGGGCCTCCGGAATTACCGGAGGAGATCGCTGCATCGGTCTGCACCATGTTCTTATAGACGCGTTCTTCACCACCATCACCTGGCTGTGAGAAGCTGACGCCGACATTAGAGACAACGCCAACAGTCACGGTTGGCTTTGCATTGTTGTCGAAGAGTCCAAACGGATTTCCGAAGGCGATAGCCCATTCGCCTACTTCTACGTTATCGCTATTTGAAAGCGGGAGAAATGGCAAACCTGAACCTTCGATCTTGAGAACTGCCACATCGGAGATGGGATCGGTACCGATGATTCGTGCGTCATGTTTCGTTCCGTCCGTCATAGTAACAACGATCTTTGACGCATTACCTGCAACGTGATCGTTCGTGAGGATGTAGCCATCTGCGCTGATGAGAAAACCCGACCCCAGCGAGCGCACCTCGTAATCGCGCTTATACGTTTGTGGCCTATCTCCATAAAACTGGCGGAAGAAAGGGTCACCAAAGTCATCCCATACATCGCGATAATACTGGGTACGTGTTTCTGTTACGTTGATGCCAACGATCGCCGGTGAACAGCGTTTTACGGCATTGGTAATAGCATTGCGTCGGCTATTAGCCACATCATCACTCGCACGGAGAGCGTTAGTATAGACAGGGTCAGTTGCTGCTTCCGTGACGCCGGGCTTGTAGGCAGCCAACGGATGAGCTGCCAGTGCCATCATCATGGCCGTAAAAAACGAGGTAAATGGGGTCTTGCTCATAGGCGCAATTGTCGAATTGACGGGCAAAATATTGCCTAGCGGTATCTTCGTGGTCAATGCCAATCCACGTTGCCCTCCCACTGCCCCGCCTGGAGCCCCTTACATACGGTCTACCGGATGGTATGAGCGTACAGCGGGGGTGCAGGGTGCTAGTGCCGCTCGGGACGCGAGTTGTTACGGGAACGGTTGTGGAGCTTGATCAAGCGTCCGTTCCAAAGATGCGCAACGTCCTGGAGGTGCTCGATGATGAACCAACATTCTCCGATGAAATGCTGGAGCTCACAAAGCGCATAAGCGAGTATTATCTCTCGTCATGGGGCGAGGTGTTGCAGACCGCACTTCCGTCGGGACTCAGCCCTTCAACCGTAGTGCATATTACACTCCTGCGAGAGGTTGCCGATGACGATCTTGCTACTATGGAGGCTCGCGCTCCAAAGCGCGCTCGACTTCTCCGTGAGCTCCGAGGTCACGTAGGCGAGATCAGTGTCTCATATCTCCAGCGAAAATTGAAAGGGGCTTCTGTCGCCGACCAGCTCGATGCGTTGCAACGCATGGGATGGATATCTGTGGAGCAGTCTGTTGAAGAACAACGCACGCCACGCATGGTCCGAGCGGCATCAGTAGCCCCATCTCTGTTGCTCGATGATGTGGCATTACGTGCAGCATTCGATCTCCTTGATGCAAAAGCACCCCGTCAGTCCCTTGCCCTCGGACACATCTATCTCACCGGACAAAGCACAGGGAGGCCCGTTCCGATCTCACGTCTGAGCAATGAACTCCATGTATCGCCATCGGTAGTGGACAGTCTTGAAAAACGTGGATACATCGAGATCTCAACAACCATCCGTAGCAGCACAGATGATGAAGTGGGAGATCTGGTCTCCCGAGAAGAATCTGAAGTTGCGCTAACGCAAGAGCAATCAACGGCAGTCGCAACCATTACAGCACTGTGCGACGCACAAGAATTAAAAACCGTCGTCCTGCACGGCGTAACCGGTAGCGGTAAAACCATTGTCTATCAGCGTGCCATTGCTCACGTCATTGCTCAGGGTGGACGGGCGTTATTACTCGTTCCCGAGATCGCCCTCACGCCGCAACTAGCAGATAGATTCCGTACGATCTTTGGTGATCGTGTTGCCGTACTGCATTCTCGCATCGCCGTTGGTGAACGTCTTGGATTGTGGAAACGTATTCAGAACGGAGACTTCCCTATTGTGATCGGTGCTCGGTCGGCTGTGTTTGCACCGCTCGACAAGATCTCGTTGATCATCGTTGACGAAGAGCACGAACCGTCATACAAACAGGACGACCCGGCACCGCGGTATAACGGACGCGATGTTGCCATCATGCGTGGACAGATCAACAAATGTCCTGTGGTGCTCGGTAGTGCAACACCATCTCTCGAAAGTCTTGCAAACGTAGCTGCGGGCAGGGCTGGCATACTCAGACTCACCCACCGTGCAGACGGAGCGATGTTACCAAGCATTCGCGTTGTTGATCTGCGCATCGAGCGCAAGGCCAAGCGATTGAAGGGGGCTCTTTCGATGTCGGCCATTGATGCCATTGCCGAGCGTATTGAACGTAAGGAAGGCTCCTTGGTCTTCTTGAACCGTCGCGGCTATGCTGTGCATCTTCAATGCGAAGACTGTGGCGACGTGCCAATGTGCAAGAACTGCGACGTTGCCCTCACCTATCACAAAACATCGCATGTGCTACGCTGTCACTACTGCGGGTTTTCCGAGCCGATGCGTTCTGCATGCACAACGTGTGGTTCCATTGACCTGCGAGAAGCCGGTTCCGGAACACAGCGTATCGAGGAAGACCTTGTACAGGCGCTTACCGAGCGCATGGGACATGCACCTCGCGTAGAGCGCATGGATGCCGACACCACATCTCGTAAGGGTGAGCATCGAAAGTTGTTGCAGCGCTTTGCACGCGGAGACGTAGACGTGCTTGTTGGTACACAGATGATTGCTAAGGGGCTCGACATTGCGCGTGTGACACTTGTGGTTGTTGTGAACGCCGATATGTCTCTCCATCAAAACGACTTTCGTGCATCCGAGAGAACAGTGCAGTTGCTTACTCAGGTAGCTGGACGTGCAGGACGCACAGGTGCGCAACCAGGCGAAATGATAGTGCAGACCAGCACCCCTGAACATCCCGCGCTCGTGGCAGCGATCAATGGTGAGCGGTCCCCCGACGTATTGCGTGCATGGGAAGGCGAAGAGATGCGACTCCGCAAGGAGGTTGACTACCCACCCTTCACGCGGTTTATTGTGATCGAAGTATCCTCACTCGAAGAAGCAGCCGTAGAAGATCATGTACGTGTTTTGGCGGCGTTGATACCGGCACGGACCGACTACCTAGTGCGCCTAGATCCCGTAACCCCTGCGGTAGCCCGTATTCGTAATGTTTTTCGGCGTATCATCATCATCAAGAACTTCAAGGACAAGGACCCATCCGGCGCACTCTGCAGATCATTGCTTCGTAACGCCTTCACATCGTATCATTCTACCTATGCATCAAGCGCTGTAAAAGTAACCATCGACATTGACGCAAACGGAACACTATAAAGCCCCTTTATGAAGACCATCCTCCTTCTCGGTTCTGGTGAGCTCGGCAAAGAATTTGTCATTGCCGTAAAACGCTATGGTCACCGCGTAGTGGCAGTAGATTCCTACAGCAATGCGCCGGCCATGCAGGTAGCAGATGACTTTCGTGTTATCAGTATGCTCGATGGTGAGTCCCTTGATGCAATCGTAGCCGAGATACAGCCGGACATCATCGTTCCTGAGATTGAGGCGATACGAACGGAGAAATTGTTTGCGTATGAAGCCTCGGGCATCCATGTAGTGCCGAGTTCACGTGCTGCGAACATGACCATGAATCGTAAGGCCATTCGCGATCTGGCCTCACAAGAGCTAGGTCTACGAACAGCGCGGTACATGTATGCAACAACAGAAGAACAGTTTGTGGCAGCCGTGCAAGAGATAGGAATACCATGCGTGGTAAAGCCCCTTATGTCATCGAGTGGTAAGGGGCAGAGCATTGTTCGCAATGCATCGGAAGTGCAGGCCTCGTGGGACTATGCCATGCAGGGTAGCAGAGGTGATCTCAAAGAAGTGATCATCGAAGAGTTCATTCGTTTTGAAAGCGAGATTACCTTACTCACAGTTACGCAAAGTAATGGGCACACATTGTACTGTCCCCCTATCGGTCACCGGCAAGAGCGCGGAGATTACCAAGAGTCGTGGATGCCACACGTAATGGACCCCGCTCTTTTACTCAAGGCTCAAAACATGGCCAACACCGTTACCAAGGCATTAACGGGTGCCGGTATTTGGGGTGTTGAGTTTTTCTTGACTTCAGACGATGTGTACTTCAGTGAGCTTTCGCCCCGTCCACATGATACAGGCATGGTAACCCTTGCCGGCACCAACAACCTCAATGAATTTGAGTTGCATGCCCGCGCAGTGTTGGGCTACCCAATTCCGTCAATCACCTTAGAGCGTGCAGGAGCTTCCGTGGTAATCCTCGCCAACACCGAGAGCAGTGAGCCCCCTACCCTACGTGGAGTAGAGACCGCGCTATTGATGCCAGAGATAGAAGTCAGAGTCTTCGGCAAGCCCTCTACGCGACCGTACCGTCGTATGGGTGTTGCGCTCTCCTATGGGGCTCCTGATGCCAATATCGATGCGCTACGGGCACATGCAAAGACCGCAGCAGAGTGCGTTGTGGTAGAGTGAAACTTTTTACGCCGTAGCGTCACCTACCCCCTGTTGAGCGCACAACTTACTCGTTTAGGCATGCAGGAAAACAGCGACCGTCAGGACTCGTTCCTTAGAATCTTTGAACCTCAGCGCAATGCGCTGTGGCGGTTTGTACGCTCCATGGTGCGTACTGACCACGAGGCTGAGGTCGTGATGAACAGGCATTTGTTTCCTTTCTGTTCACCATCGCGCACAGGTTGATCAAGAGACATCGTTGGCGTCGGACGCTTTTTGGAGCATATGACGAACGCGCTGCTTTGGAGATACCGCATACAGATCCGCAGCCGGATGTGCAGATGGACATTGTAATCCTTCGTGAGGCGCTGCAGCTTCTCCCGGAGAAACAACGCGAAGCAGTGGTTTTGTTTGACATCCTTGGCTTGAGTCTCGAAGAGATAAAGGCCATTCAGGGCGGAACACTTTCCGGAGTGAAGTCGAGACTCAAGCGAGGTCGCGCAGAACTGCAACGCAAGCTTGGTGTTTCGGATGACGTCTCGGAGCCGGCCCGCACCATAATTCCCCGTGTCCACAATCAGCCGATCTCGGTGTCCACGATGGACCGTCAGCGCCGATGATGTGCGTTCCCTTGTTGAAACATCAGGACCAGCCCCTTCCCGAAAGCTTTTTATGCCAATGCTCATTACCGGCACTGTTGCCTCACTCGCCCTCATTGCAGGGATCATCACAACGCAGATTGAAGAACCGCGTACTGTCAAGTTTGTGCAATCCCCAATAACGGCATCTAATCTCAAGGCTGTAAGCCCTGAGCGTCCAGCTCAATCCGTAAAAGTAGTCTCTGTTAAAAAGCACACAGCAAACGATGACGTCAGCATCGATTCGGACATGACCGTTGCCGTGGTTTCCGTTGAAACAAATGATCTGGCAGCCATGAACATCGACCCTACTGCGATTTTTCAGTTGCAGCGTTCCGTAGCCGGAGCCGACAGCATAGGTCAATGTGGTGGAGGGAGCAAGGTTAACTCTACCATCTGTGTATGGCACAACGGAAAACGTCAGGAGCTCTCATTTAGTCGCGGTGATGGTCCAATGCCAGTGATGTTCACATCATCAGATGGCAAGGGGCAAATGGTTCGCACCTCGAGTGGATGTTCTACCGTGGATGCCAACAAGCTCATCCCTTTTGAGGCACGCTCTGGCGATGGTAATGTTGTCATGTGGTTTGCTCCAACGGACGACATCGTAAGACTTCTTCCAGACAACATTGCCGGGATGATTCAGAACATCGAAGTGCATATGGTGTTCAATGATGAGATGGATATCGACACCAGCAGCTCCGACCCGAAGAAGTTAGAAGAAATGATCAATAATATTCGCCTTCACAACACACAGCAATTGCTGGATGCCTCAAAACAGCAACTCGGCAACGTGCAACTGCAGGTGGTGAATATGAAGATCGACTCAATCATTCGTTCTGCGAAGCAACAGATCGAGAACAACTCATTCGTTTTCAGTAGCTATCCGAAAGAACTCAGCGATTCTTCGATCGCAAATGCACAAGTGTGTGCGAAGACCGTTCAGAATCGGATTATCGTGATCAATCAAAACACGAACGGAAAAAAGATTCCATGCGTTGGTGTTGATGGCGCACGGTTGCAGGAATCACGGTTATCAGCCGGTGCATTGCGTATGGAAGGCATCTATCCCAATCCAACATCAAATGGCAGTGCCACCGTCTCCTACACGCTGAGTGAGGATCGTCAGGTCACCTTTGCCTTGTATGATCTTGCCGGCAACAAAGTAGCAAGCACACAAAGTGGAGGCAGCCGGACGAATGGCAAGGGGCAGATCTCGTTTGCCCTAAACAACGCCACACCAGGGATGTACCTTGTAACACTCACCACAGACAAAGGCGAGAAGGCTGTGCAGCGGTTGATCGTGCAGTAGCGCGATAGCATCGGGGGTAGCGCGATAGCATGCTATCGCGCTACCCCCGATGCTATCGCGCGACCAACCAAAACGTCTTCATCAGCCCCTTGCCCTTGATCTCGATCGTGCCGCGCTCGTGTAGGGTCACGGCATTGTGCAAGGTCACGGCATGCCGTGACCATTTGACGTCGGCATTGCCATCCCGCCTTTTCGCCATTTCGCCTTTTAGAGCGAGAGCGAAGCTCGAGCTGACATGAATTTTACCTGACTCACTGGTGCTTTCCATGCGACTCGCCACATTGACCGTATCACCCCATATGTCCCAGGTTCGTCGTACCGTACCAATCACTCCTGAAGATATAGGACCCGAATGCAGTCCTATACGGATGGGAATGCCCCCCGCCGCCTTCATCATTTCGCATGCCGCCATTGCAATTGCGCTGTGATGACGATCGAGCGGTGATGGAGCGTTGCTGACACCCATCCATGCATCTCCGATGGTCTTAACCTTCGTTATATGATACTCGTCGGCAATCGCATCAAAACTCGTAAAGAGCTCGTTGAGCATCGTCAATACCTCTGCCGTTTGCATGTTCTTGGAGACTGATGTAAATCCAACAACATCTATGAACATCACGGCTGCTTCAGCATAGTCTTCTGCCACGTGAAGTTCACCTTCTAGGATACGTCTGGCGATAGGTTCCGGTAAGACGTTGAACAAAAGCAATCTCTGCTTCTCTGCTTGTTTGCGTTCATCAGACATCGTTCGTTCCACAACGAGGGTAGACACGCGACGCCGATGTTGTTCGCCACGGAGTTCGTCATTGATCAACTCGAACTGATCGGCATGGTTAATGCTCTCCTCAAAACGGCCAAGCTTTCGGTATAAGCTTCGTAGTTCTTTATGAATTGAGGCCTCACGCTCCTTGATTCCATGTATGCGAGCCACCTCGAGGGCATTCATTAACTCTGCCTCTGCTAGCACTGGATTGTTGTCCAGAACTGCGAACATGCTCATTGCCATGCGCGCAGTGATGGCTGTAGTCGGAACGGTCCAGGCAATGTCTGGTATCAGCCCTACTAATGTACGTGCCTCATCAATGCTCCCTTTCTCCAGGAGAAGACGAATGAGCGAAATGTGCATACGCGCATGGAGTGGCCATAGTTGTAAAGCCGCCGCGTCCTCAAGCACCGCACGTATCTCTACTTCTGCTTCATCTCTGTTCCCGGATTCCATTAGAGCATGAGCAATGTTGCCGCGCGCTGCAGCCACTCCAAGCTTATTGCCATGTGCGTCGTGAAAATCGCGAGCCCTCTGCAGCCAGATTATCGACTCGTCAATGTCTCCAACCGAACCGTGTATCGTCCCGATGTTGCCCGTAAGCACAGCAATTCCATGAGTGTTCCCAATCTCTTCTTCAATGGCCAACGAACGCATGTACCAATCGATCGCTGACGCATAGTCGCCTATCGCTTGATAGACATGACCAATGCTGCCCATAACGATAGATGAGCTGACGCGGTTTTTCGATGCCTCATGCATATCGAGGGATTCGAACAACCATCTCAATGCCTCAGGGTACTCTGCACGACGACCGTATATGACACCAATGTTGCCTTTCAAACGAGCGATACCTACGTGATCTTTTCTTTCCTGATGGATCGAAAGTGCGCGATGATACCATTGTAAAGCGACTTCTTGGTCGCCCGTGTTCGAATGAACGATGCCGATGTTTCCGCACACAATCGCCATCGTGGCGAGGTCAGAGGATTTCTCGGATCTATCGAGTGCGCTGTGGTAACAAGAAAGTGCCTCTACAAAATTTCCCATGTTGGCATTCGTAATGCCAATGTTCCCAAGAGCACGCGAGATCCCATGGTCATCTTCCGCATCGGTGTAGAAAACGAGTGCTTTCTCGAATGCTACCAGAGCAGCCGGAAGATCCCCGATGATGGATTCACGCACGCCGATCCAGCGTTCGCGCTCACCACACAGAATCAATGCATCACGTCCCTCAAGCCTCGTAAGAAGATCATCGCTTTCCTCAACGAGTGCCCGTAGACGCTCCGTGTCGTGTATGTTCACGGCATGCTCGGCCTTATCCACTAACTCTTTGATGAGAGGATGCATCTGGTGTTTAGCTCGATAACAACATGACTACGACCGTGGTCCGGATCTTTGAGAACCTTCCAGCCAATACGTTTTCATCAGCCCCTTGCCCTTAACCTCAATATCGCTTCGCTTCGCGAGTCGAAACTGAGGCGCCTCGTTGAGCGTTTTTGCAAGCGTTTCGTTGAGCGTTTTTGCAAGCGTTTCGTTGCGGTATCCTTGAGTTCTTCGAACGTGCGAGGGTGCATGGGAGGAAGATACGGAGGTAGCGCGATAGCATGCTATCGCGCGGGGGTTACGGGGTTACGGGGTTACGGGGCGGAGGTAGCGCGCTTCTGTCTAAAACGTGGCCCCTGAAAGCGTGACTCTAAAAGCTGGGGTTGTCACCTGCGATACACGGGCGTTGATGTCTAGTCGGAAGAACAACAAAATGCGGTTGATGCCGAACACTCTTTCCCTACACGGTGCTCTTCCGATCTGAACGCCGTCCAGCCAACACCACCAAAGAGAATGAACTCAATCCCAAACGAAGCGATGTCGGGAATACGCAGAATTCCGGGGATCACCTCTCCAAAGTTGTGACTTATTGATACGGTAGCGTATCTGTCTCCGTAGAATTCTTTGACGGACATTCCACGGAAGACGGAGCCGACAACGAGTCCGCTCACACTCGACTCTAAACTCGAGAACCTCTGTGGTGGTACATCTCCCCAGCCCCATCCAAATGTGCCGACAACATCAAGGGTCCACAATGGCAGGGTCTTCATCCTCAGCACGCCGATCCACGTTGCCTTGGTGAACGTAAACGCCGATGGCAACAGCGTAGGCTGCGATGTCTCCACATTGAGCATCATACCCGTTCTTGTGATGAGACGCTGAGGTGTGTAGTCTAATCGTAAGGTCATGCCAAGCGACCTCATGGTGCCATCGAAGATGGCTGGGTTATCGCGTGCATTTGCCCCTTGACGGAATACGGACCAAACGTTGCTCGCAACGGCAGTTGATTGGTCCTCTGATCTCACAAAGAGTCGGATGCCGCTGGGTCGCAACCAAAGGTCGTTGCGGATGAAACGCAACTGACCCCAAGAATACCCCGCTCCGAACTCACCACCGGCGCGACGGTAGTAGTCACCGTAGTCGTTGCCGAAAAGAAAGGTGGTGGCGGTAATAAGTCCCGTTCGCACGATGTTAGGATCATCTCGTCGCTGCAGATTTGAAAATAACGACGCATCGAGTGACCACTTCTGTCTCTCTCCAAGGAAGAAGGTGGACTTCACCGAGCCATACCCTCGCTTGTCGAGTGTGCCGTAGCCAAGATTGGCTTCGAGCTCTACTGCAGTATCGGGACGGAATCGCAACCCGGCACCAACGTAGAGTCCGGTGATACGGTTATATCTAATGATGTCCTCAAAGCCTGAGAAGGGGCGCCTGTCTAGCCGCGCGAGGGTCCGGGTGATGGGCCCGATGTAGTTATCGAGAAAGGTGGCTTGAAGACTATCCGGATTATCGATGAGGTTCTGGATGTCTGCATAGGCCTGTGCCTCTTCTGCGCGCAAGGGCAATTTCTGATTCACTCGCCAGTAGGTTGAATCAAATGCGTTCGCCTGCTCATTGATCTCAACGCGACGTTGTTCAAAGATGCTCTCATCAATGTCTGCATTGATCACATAATCATAACAGAACGTTTCGATGTCAATGTCGAGTCGAGGAGAAAACAAGAAGACGATATCAGCTACAAAGGACGTTGTCAGTGACAAAGCCTCGGGAACAACTACACCATCAATAACCACAAACCGTTGTCGGTACTGCAACGAAGCGTCAAAAGGCAGATTTACAGCCTTGTTTGGCACAAGTCGCATCTCAAGGGGCACGTTGGCGCGCTGATCAATGAAGATGGTTCCATTGAAGGCACGCCGTCCATCTCCGCTCGAGCGAACATCAATAACGACGGTGTCATCTTCTATACTGCTCTTGAGAATGAACTCGTAATCATCAATGGCATTGGGATGAAGGGGCGATTGGATCTCTTCATTCAAGAGCGTCACTACATCATCATAGGCGTTGAGGTTTGTCCCAAACGAAACAAAGTTTGCTTGTGGCGGAATGTTCGCCGTTTGTCGACGTTGAATGATCTCGTTGAAGTACCTATCTGGTCGCGAAAAGTATCCATTTGAAAACGACTCGAGAATACTAAAGGTAGTAGTGTCTCCCCTACCGGAGCCCCTTGACGCTGTAGACGTATCGGTGTTGACGATGAATTTTGTGTAGAGTGTGTACGTGTAACGTTGCAATGAATCGCGTTGTTTATTCTTCCGTGCCAACACCCTGCGCATGATGGCAACGGCCGGATCTTCCGCCGTCACAACCACCTCTGCACCAGTGAATGCACGCTCTTTCAGGGACACGTCTATGGTTGCATCACGAAGTGGGATATGTACGGTGTCCGGCGCATAACCAACCAAGGAATAGACCACCGTGATGGTATCGCGCGCGGGTACGGAGGCGCGGCGCAGGCGCAACACGTACGCGCCACGCTTGTCCGTCATGGTGGACGTGCGTGATTCGAGTACGCGCACACTTACAAACCGCAATGCGGTATTTGTGTCGGCCTCTTTCACTATACCACGCAGGGTAATATCGGACTGAGCGTGCAGTACACTCAAAGCGATGCAAAAGATCAACGTGCACCAGAGGGTGCGCATCACTTAGCCCCCTACTATCTGAAGTGCTTCTTGCTGCGCCGTGCCAAGGGCTTCTTCTGGTGTAGCCTCACCTAGCAGAACGCGGACCACGGCGTCTTCGAGAACGGCTTCGAGATCCAACCACCGCGGATGCACGGGCGTCATACGGGCATGCTCCAGCTGTTTAGCAAACACGGCTTTGATCGGATCTGCAACAAGCGTAGAATCAGCATACGATCCTTTCTCCGCAGGGAAGCCCGCCTCGGGAACCTTGGTGCAGAACTTTACAGCGGTAGATCCCTTCGTGAGAAAGAGAACGAGGTCGCGAGCCTTTTGCGAGTTCTTTGTTGATGCGCTCACCGCCAGGTACTCTCCGCCGGCAAAGGAAATGCCTGGTGCTCCGTTCAAGCCGGGCATAAGCATGGGCGTGGCCTTGAGTGTGGTATTGGCGTTGATCTTCTTCGTGAGCCACGATCCAGAATTCCACAGGGCAATCTTGCCCTGGATAAATGCCGCATCGAGCTGACGTTGTGTTTCGACAAAGCCGGCACGGGCAAGCTGGGCGTAGGTGGTTAGGGCTTTCATGTTTTCCTGACTGTTAAGGACCGGACGCCCCTTCTCATCCAACACGTCTCCGCCAAACGTCCACATAAAGGGTAGGATCTTCTTGTACAATCGATGCGCATCGGCACCATTAGCCCCCCATCCGTTATGACCCGAAGCGTTCACACGCTCTGCGGCGGCTACAAGGTCGTCCATCGTGGTGATCGGCCCCTTCCATCCCGATGCACTCAGAAGTTGGTCATTGGCGTAGATAACGCGCGTGTCGAGCGTCCAGGGATAGGCGTAGGTGCGACCCTGCCACATCGCCGGAGCAATGGCATAGGGAACAAAGCGCGATAACGCCGCGGCGTCGCCAGGAAGTGCTAGCAGCACGCCGGAGCTCGAAAACTGAGCAACCCAGTCAGATCCGAGCTCGATCACGTCAGGGGGCGCTCCGGAATTGAAGGCCGCCTGGAGCTTTACCTTGCCGTCGTTCCACGACAGCTCGGTGAGCTCTACCTTGACGTTATTGGTGCGCTCAAACTCAGAAACAAGCTCCTGCAAGGCAGCTTTCTGGCCGGGCTCGCTCCAGAAATGCCAGAATCTGATAGTCCGTGCGCCCTGCTCGGCAGTGTCGCCATTACCACATCCGTTCATTACGATCATCATGCCCATGGCGAGAAACGGCATCATCCAGATACGTTGACAAGTTTTCATGCGGCGAAGCTACGCAAACGCGTTGTCCAATCGCGCGAACATCTGTATTTTTGAGACCGTCCATCTGTTGCGCCAGCGCATAGTCACGACACCACCACTCTTCCGTTCATCAACCGGGTGTCTTGTGCCGAAGACGTCGAAGTTCATCTTCATTACGGGCGGGGTTCTTTCTTCTCTAGGAAAGGGCATTGCATCTTCATCCATCGGTCTGCTCTTGCGGCAACGCGGCTTTAGCGTTACCGTACAAAAGCTCGACCCCTATATCAACGTCGATCCGGGTACAATGAACCCTCTCCAACACGGAGAAGTGTTTGTAACGGACGACGGAGCCGAGGCGGATCTCGATCTCGGACACTACGAGCGCTACCTCGACGTGAGCATGTCTCGTCAGAATACGTCAACGGCCGGACAGGTCTACTTTGACGTGATCACACGAGAGCGTCAAGGGGGCTACCTGGGCAAGACGGTGCAGGTTGTTCCGCACATCACGGACGAGATCAAAAAACGCATGCGTGCGTTTGATGGCAAGTTTGATGTGATCATCATCGAGATCGGTGGCACGGTTGGAGACATTGAGTCTCTCCCCTTCCTCGAAGCATGCCGTCAACTTCGTCACGAAGTAGGTCGCGGAAACGCTCTCGACATCCACCTAACGTATGTACCCTACATCAAGAGCGCAGGCGAGCTAAAGACGAAACCAACGCAGCACTCTGTAAAGACGCTGATGGAGTTCGGTATCACGCCAGACCTGTTGCTATGTCGCGCCGAGGTAAGCCTCGACCGTGAAATACGCGCTAAGATCGCGTTGTTCTGCAATGTGGAAGAGCGCAGTGTTATCGAAGCGATCGATGCGCAGACCATCTACGAAGTACCTATGATGTTCGCCAAGCATAAGCTTGACGAGATCGTCTGTGAAAAACTCAACCTCAAGAAATCGAAACTCAACCTCGATACCTGGTCACGCTTTGTCCATCGGATCAAGTCACCAAAACACGAGATCACCATCGGCCTTGTTGGCAAGTACAACAAGAACCCTGACAGCTACAAGAGCATTACGGAAGCATTCATCCACGCCGGTGCCATCAACAACACGCGCGTCAATCTGCGATGGATCGATTCCGAAGAGATCACCAAGGACACGGTAAAGACCTTGTTGGCAGACATCGACGGAATCCTTGTGGCCCCCGGCTTTGGCTCACGCGGAATCGAAGGCAAGATCTTGGCCATTGAGCACGTGCGCAAGAATCTCATTCCGTTCTTCGGTATTTGTTTGGGTATGCAGTGCGCTGTGATCGAGTTCGCACGCAACGTGGCTGGCATGCCCCTTGCCAACTCTACGGAGTTCAAGAAGAACAAGTTCAATGTGATCGATCTGATGCCCGAGCAACGCAAGGTCACGGAAAAGGGCGGCACCATGCGTCTTGGAGCATATCCGTGTCACCTCGAAAAGAAATCTCGTGCATTCGCTGCATACAAGAGCGAGCATATCAGTGAACGTCATCGTCATCGCTATGAGTTCAACAACGACTTCACGGAACAACTCACAAGTAAGGGGCTAAAGATCTCCGGCACTTCTCCCGATGGCAGACTTGTTGAGGTGATCGAGCTTCCTAACCATCCGTGGTTCGTTGGTGTGCAGTTCCACCCGGAACTCAAGTCGCGCGCTGTTACCGGACACCCCTTGTTTGTAGCCTTCATCAAAGCATCACTCGCAAACGCGCTGGAGAAGCTGTAGATGAAAGCTGTGCAGATCCTGTTAGTAGAACATGAAGGTGTTGAGGGCCTCTACCCTTTTGCACTTACGCATTGTTCATGGGAGATGCGCACCGGACTCTATACCATTCTTGAGCGGTGGCAGAAGACGATCCCCGAAACAACCGTCAGTGTTGTCTCCCATCGCGATCAACATCTACGGTCGTTCGTTGAGCGCTACCCAGACACACATGCATTTGTGCAGGCGCACACGCTCCTCATCGCCGGCAATGTGCTGCTCTCACCGTCAGTAATGCGTCAGCTTGTCGACACCTGCGTACAGAGCACGTCATCATTCCTTGTCACCTGCGGCGGACACCCGGTAGGGGCCTACATTGCCGAGCCTCTTCCGTCGCCTAATCACGCCATTGATCATCTTGAATCTCTCGATGCCGACGCCTGCCCGACAGTTGAATGCACGGGCACGATCATCAATAGATTGTGGCAAACACTCGATCATATAGATGCGTCTATCACGTGGGATGCTCGTTTAGTTGATCGTCTGATTTCTTCGTCGGCTACGGTGCACACCACTGCAGTATTGGATGATTCTGCCGGACCGATCATCATTGACGATGGCGCACGCGTCGATCCCTTTGTTGTTGTGAAGGGGCCTGTGGCTATCGGCAGAGATACGACGGTGAAGCCTCATGCTTCCCTCAATGCTGTTGCCATCGGACCTACGTGTAGGGTAGCAGGCGAGTGTGCGAACAGCATCATCCAAGGGTTTACCAACAAGGCTCACGACGGTTTTCTTGGACACTCCTATCTTGGTGAGTGGGTTAACCTTGGTGCGGGTACAACAACATCAAACTTGAAGAACACGTATGGTCATATCAACGTTGACATGCCATGGGGCACCGAAGACACGCAACGCATGTTCATTGGACTCATGATCGGCGATCATAGTAAGGCCGGCATCGGCACCATGTTCTCTACCGGCACCGTCTGCGGCGTAAGCAACAACATCGTGAGCGTTGGTCCACCACCGAAAAGCATCGGCTCCTTCCGCTGGTTGGATGAACCCTACAACGTCAACAAGGCCATCGCCGTGATGCATACCGTTATGGGGCGAAGGGGCATGCAGCTCGGACCTGAGACAGAAGCCCTTTTGCGCTATCTTGCGGGCTGAAATGCCTCAATCATTACACATCTGGATAACCGGTGCAGGCCGTGGTATCGGCGCTGCGATTGCCAAGCACCTCGGTGGACGTCATCGTATCACCTTGAGCGGTCGTACGGAGTCAACCTTACAGCAGGTTGCCGAGCAACTCCCCTCCCAAAATGCCTTTACAGCCCCTTGCGATGTTACGGATCCACAGAGCGTCTCCGCTGCTCATGCCTCGGCTGTTGGACACTTTGGCACCGTTGACGTATTGATCAACAATGCGGGCATCGGCGTGTTCAAAGACCTTGCTGAAATGTCCTTAGAAGAATTTGATGCGCAGATCGCGGTGAACCTACGTGGCGTGTTTCTGTGTGCAAAGGCCGTGCTCCCTCAGATGATCGAGCGCGAGCGAGGGATGATCGTCACCATCAACTCCGTTGCTGCGATAAGCGCCTTTTCCGGTTGCTCCGGGTATGGGGCTTCCAAGGCCGGTGCATTGGCGTTGACGAGATCACTGCGACAAGAAGTGCGTGATAGTCATGTGAAGGTTACCGATATTCTTGTTGGTGCCACCGAGACCGAGATTTGGGCTCAAGAAGATCGCGACACGAACGGCGCTCGCATGATGCAGGCACAGGACGTTGCCGATGCCGTGCAGATGCTCGTTGCGTCCTATGATAATCCACGAACACACTTTGAAGAAATTCTTATTCGACCTCAACGCGGAGATTTGTAATGGCGAAGACCTTTGTTCTCTTCCTTCTAGCATATAGCGCTATCTCTCTTACTGCGCAACAGTATAGTCACGGCGACCCATCCAATGAAGAACAGCTCATGTTGGAGATGATCAACCGTGCCCGTGCCAACCCTACAGAAGAAGGCATCCGGCTGATGGATACCGATGACCCTCGTGTGCTCTCGGCGTACTCGTTCTTCAACATCAACAAGGCTGCTACAAAGCAGGCTTTCACAACATATGCGCAAAAGCCGCCCCTTGCCTTCCATCCCTCATTGATCACCGCTGCCAAGGGTCATTCTGCGGATATGGATGCGAATAACTTTCAGGGCCATAACAGCAGTAACGGAGACGATCTCGGTAAGCGATACTCCGCGGTAGGCTATGCCTCGCAGGGAACCTATGGAGAGAACGTTGCGGCATACAGCGAGTCAGTATGGCACGGACACTGTGGCCTCAACGTTGACTGGGGTGCTCAGAATCAAATTGATCTTGGTCACCGCACAAACATCATGAACATCAAGGGATACCTCTTTACCGAGATCGGCATTGGCATCTTAATCAACGATCAGGGCTTGCAGTCCGGTCACGTAGGACCATACGTCATCACCCAGGACTTCGGCTTCCGCAGTGTACGCTATATCACCGGCGTTGTATACCGCGACAAAAACAGCAACGGCTTCTACGACATCGGCGAGGGTCTTGCCGGCGTCAAGATCCAGCCTTCGCGTGGCAGCGCATTCGCCGTCACCAGCACATCCGGTGGATACGCGATCCCCTTCTCCACACCTGGTTCCGTGAGCGTTACCGCTTCTGAAGGGGGCTTAGCAGCACCCGTTGTGAAGTCTGTAGATTTTAATGGTGACAACGTGAAGCTTGACTTCATTCCAGCGCTCTCCACACCAGGTGCGATCACGTTATCCGCCCCTGCCAATGGTGCTGTTGCCCAGCCCCTTACCATTGCACTCTCCTGGATTGTTACACCGTTGGCAGATAGCTATGAGTGGCAGATCGCAACTACGCAGACCTTCACACCTGCATCGATAGTGGCATCGGGTACAAGTGCAAACGGCACTGCGAGTGCTAGCGTTGGAAAGTGCAACACCAAGTATTACTGGCGTGTGCGTGGCGTGAACGGCATTGGCAATGGCACATGGTCGAGCATCAACACATTTACCACGGGTGGTAAGCTTCCAACGTCAACCACCGGCACATCACCAAAGGGTGAACAGTTTGTCGACAGCAAGGAGATGATAAAGTTTGTGTGGACCGCATCCAATGACGCAACGAGTTATCACGTGCGCATCAAGAACACCACTGCACCTTTTGCTGTTGTGTACGAAGACACCGCATGCATCGGTTTGTCAAAGGAGATCCCTATTTCCAGCATCGGCTCAGGAAGCTTCATGTGGGAGTGCAGAGGCAAGAACACTTGTGGAAGTGGCGGCTGGTCTACACCGGTAGCGTTCTATCTTACGATCACCGATGTGATCGAGTCTGTTGAAAACGGTTGGGGCATGAGCGTTGCGCCGCATCCGGTTTCAGACAACTCCGTTGTTGTTGTTACATCCCCGTCGGACGCAACCATAACCATGACCATCAGCGACCTCACAGGTGCCAGCCACGTTATCGGCACCTACAACATCACAGCCGGTGCAACTTCCCTACCGCTTTCATCCGCCATGCCAATGGCATCCGGCGTGTATGTGCTGCGTGTTGAGCAATCGGGCGTTGTTGTATCGCGAATCCGTTTAGTTGTTTCACGATGAAAGTACTCGCTGCAATGTTGTTGTCAGTTCTCGTCGGCGGTGGTTGCACAACAACCACCGGTCCGGACGGTCCAACAGGCATGGTGTTAAACACCTTCAACTACAGCGTTGGTGACAGGGCTGTATACATCATGACCTCCGAGGCGCCCAGCCAATCAGTGCGTCACGACTCCATTGTTGTGAAGACCATCACCGGTACAAGCGGAGCGCAGACCATCACCTTCAGTGGAGGTCTGTTGCCGTTCCGCATTGCGGGAATCAACATGGAGGGATCAAAGGACAACAAGTGGTTCCCTATCCTTCGTGTTGGGTCAAAGGCAGGCGATACGCTTGCCGTCTTCTATGACACATTACGGTCGGGCGTGTTAGACACCATCTCACAGATCTACACAAACCGAATCGTAGTTGGCAACCCCGACACTACCATCACCCTAGCGATAGGCGTTATGCGTGTGGGAACCATGATCATAACCAGCACGCCAAGCAACGATGCGGGTGTTGGTCCCGTAATCACAATTGATGAAGCGGCAGTTGCGCCTCAGTATGGCGTTGTGCGCTCGCATACGCGCGTGTGGGCCGGCAAGGTTCCGACAGGAGCCCCCTTTGTGGAACAGAAGAGTGAGTTGCTGCAGATCATACGCTAATATCTATCAGAGTTGATGTCGTTCGTCTGCACCAACGGTAGCAATCTTGAGTCCTCTAATGCAGCCGTTCTATGTCCGAGGCCTTTTAAATACTCCTCGTTTTGAGCAAACGCTATAAAGCTCTCTACGCTGTCCTGACGAATCAATAGAACGGAATCCCAACGCTCGTCTATCGGTCCAACCAGATAGTCTCCGCCACTACCCATAAAAACAATCTCACCGCCGGATCTCTCGAGATATGGTAGAGTGTGTTCGATGTACAATTGATATGCTGCCTCACCTGTGATTGGCTCAGGAGGAGAGAGCTCGGGAGTCTCACTATAGTCTGCGATATCTCGAAATCGCAGCAGATTCAGCATCACAACCGAACCCGAGATCTTTCGCATAAAGAATTTTCGTCCCGACTCCTGGGTAGGCGTCAAATATCTTTCAATCATGAAGTTGCCCCATAGAGTGCGTTCGTAACATTTGAATAATTTTCTTCACGTTTTCGCCGAGCGTCATAAACTTGATACTGTACCCAGTAACCTTGTCCTTCCCTAGCGCCTTCCCATACGTTTTAGTATTCGTCATTCGTTATTCGTTGCTTCCAACAGGAGCCCCATTTTCGTAAGCATAATACCGAGTTCTTGCAGAAATTACGCTTAGTCGCGCGAGAGCATGCTCTCGCGCGACCAATGTAACCTTCTTCGAACACGCATTGTCTGATGCGCCGAACCATGTACTTCCAATCACCACTGGAGTCTGCAATGAGGCGCTTTCTCATTACCCTTGCTATGTTCGGTTGTTGTCTCAGTGCTACCCTTGCAGGGCAAGCCCCGTACCGAGTTACGTTTTCTGGAGTTAGTCCTGACGTGCCATGGTTACCCTTTGAAGGAACTCGACTGCAGAACGTACCGTGGACACTTGGGACATTGATCAAAATCCCTACACCGAACCAGCCTATGCCATTGTTTGGCTTCACAGTGCAGCCGGCCGACAGCGTAGAGGTATACATTTCCGGCAATGGCTCGTTCCTTATCAGCACGCCGGCGATGCTCGCTCTTGCAGATGGCGTCTTCATTACGCTCGACAGTACCGTAGCGGGCGCGATGATCGGATATCGGAACGTCATCACATTCAATGACCCAATGCTTCAGGTACGATTCGATTCTGTGTCTATCGCCGATCTCGGCGCTCCAAATGTTGTTTCCTTTGAGATCCATTATCATTTCAATGATGGGGCTATCGATTTGCTGTTCGGTCCAAGCTCCGAGAATACCCGCCTGATCGCCAACCCGCAAGCTCGACCGTTTACGGGGATCTCACTCCAAGCAAACGACTTTTCGGAAATGTTCAGCAAGGTATGGATCTATGGCGACCCAGCATCACCCCGTATCGACACTGCACGAACCGTGGCCTTCCCAGCGATGAACGGCGTGCCAACCCCAGGGTCGCGCATTCATTTTGAACCGCTTGCCGTAACTGGAGTAGAGGAAGACCAACGAGATGAGCGCGACGCGTGGGTGAACGCATCCGTGAATGTGTACGACATCATGGGCAGACTCTTGACCACTACCGTCACTACTTCGAACGGTACCCTAAACCGCGACGGCCTTTTCGCAGGCCCCGTTGTCGTGATCAACACGGCGACACATAAGAGCAAGCTCTTAATGATCGAATGAACCGGATGAGAGCATACTTTCTGCTGATTGTCACTGTCGTACTATGCCATTTCGGAACTGCACATGCACAGACGTGGCAATGGGCATCGAAAGCCGGAGGGATCGACAATGACAATTGCAATGGAATCGATGTAGACGCCCTGGGCAACAGCTATATAACAGGCACCTTCCGCGACTCCACATCATTCGGCAACACTCTACTCTTGAGTGCTGGTGGCGTTTCCGTGTACATCGCCAAGTATGACGTCAACGGACAGTTTGTATGGGCGCGAATTGCTGCTCATGGTCCCACAATCTCCGTCGGTGGAATATGCATAGATCCGATTGGGAATATCTCCATTATTGGCGCTTTTTCCGACACTGCAATTCTGGGAACTTCACCTCCTCTATCGCTTACATCATCTGGGAGCTACGATGTATACGTAGCGAGATATAGCGGCAATGGGGACGTTGTTTGGGCGAGATCCATTGGTGACACCGGCATTGACTATGCGGGTGGAATAAGCAGAGATAGCATTGGGAATGTCTACATGGTAGGTGATTTTCACATTACGCCGTATCCATATTCTTCCTCCAAGATTGTTGTTGCCAAGTTCGACATTGCAGGCAACAATGTTTGGCTCAGGAAGGAAATCAATAACGGATTTTCCCATTTTGGGAACGGTATAAAGACAGACTCAAAGGGAAACAGCTATGTAATTGGAAACTACTTTAACACGATAAAGTTTACCAACTCCGATAGCATCGTTGCGGGAAATGTTGAGTCAAACATCTTCGTGGCAAAGTTTGACGCTTCGGGAGCGTTTATGTGGGGGCAAACGGCAGGTGCAGGTTCAGGCTACTGTGTTAGTAGGGCTATTGATATCGATACGGACGGTAACTCCTACATCACCGGTCAATATCACGGAACCATATCCTTTGGCTCGCTCAGTATCTCTGGAACATCCGGTGTGGGGACTGACGTGTGTATTGCGAAATGTGATGCCAACGGAAGTTTTGTCTGGGTAAATAGGTCAATTGGGATTGGCACTCCGAGCAACGTCTGCCTCGACATTTCCGGGAAAGTACTTGTGAGTGGCTATTTCAATCAGCCAATTCGCTTTGGGTCGTTTTCATTGAGTTGCGCTGGTGACAACGACGTATTCATTGCAGAATTGAACGAGTCCGGTGAGTTTGTGTGGGCTACATCTTGCGGAGGACTCCACAACGATTATGTCACAGGAGCAGCGGTCGCAAGTCCACATGGAATCTATCTAGCCGGTAGCTTTTCTGACACAATTCATTTCGGAGACGCGTTATCTCTCCTGGACACCAGCACGGTAAAGTCGGACATCTTCATTGCCAAGCTGAACACCGTTACCAGTGTCGAAGAACATAGTGAAAGCGTTTCTTCCACTATTCACCCGAATCCATCAAGCGGTCGGTTTACGATCGTACTTCCAACGGACGACGCCACGATCACCGTCACCGATGCATTGGGTCGGCTAGTGCTAATGACACGTGCGACCCAGAAAGAAACAGCCTTGCACGTTGAGAGCAATGGTGTGTACATGGTAACCGTTGCAACGATGCAACGACTAACGACACAGATGGTGACCGTTGAACCACAATCTACTTTCGGGCATACATTCCGGAATGATGCGCTGCTACTCCTACATGTCATTCGTCATTAGAGAACACTCATGAGTTGGTGCAGGTACTGCGGTAGGCGGAGTCAGCTCTTGCCTTCGCCTTTAAAGTTCCAGCCATCGGTTAGGGCATAGCTACAGGCGATCGAGAACAGTATCGTAATGAATCCGGCAAAGTAGATTACGAGACCAGAAAGGATTGGCGCAGAGTCATTCACTTCTTATCTCCTTTTAGCAGTTTCAAATAGATACCAAACCCTAGGATGCTTGGAACCCAGATACCTATGAAGATCGCTGCGGTTGTATCTCCGTTAAAGAATAGCACCTCGGAGTAAACCAGAGAGAGCAACGCGGACGCAAAGAGCAGTTTGTCAGCTAGAGTGAAGTTCTTATACATGTTATAGACTCAAATGCTTCTTACTCGTATGGCTTTTCAGAAAACGCCCCGTTTATTACCGTGGGATCTGGACTCCACGTTGCTCAAATAGTACAATGCGATCTGTTCTCAATTCACCCCGTGAACCTTCGCATGATCCACTCGAGCGGACCTCGGGTACGGTACTTAGTCCACACCACAGCAAACACTATGCAAGATATTGCGAAGATTACAGCATACGATAACGCAAACTCGATCGGATACGTTCCCATTCTCGATGGGTTGAGTTCTTCAAGGACTCCCATCCCGATGATGACGTGTGCCAGATAGAACGTCAAGGCCAATTGGCCTGTTTTTTTGAGCGACCGGATAGCGATATGTTTTTCGTGTTTCCTCGAGACAATGATACACCCCGTGATCACTATTAGTGCAAAGCTGCATCCAACGATCATATAGACCGGCAGGGGTGGCATTGGTTTTAGGCCGAACAACCGACCGTAGACGCCATCTGCGCTTGCATAGGATACAACATGCATGGCAAGGAAGAGAACCAGACTATACACAAACGTCTTTTTGAGAAATCGCGTATCCGTTAGATCCTGTCGCCCAAACCACAATCCTAGAACCATAAATGCCAGCCACGGAACAACGGGATGAAACCCGTTGAAGAACAGATTACGGACAAAGCCTACAGGCGTCCAAAAGTCTTGGTAGGAAAACGTGGTAAAGTCCCACGCCGTTTCATACGAGAAGAGAAAGAGGAGGAGTGGGTATAGGCTCACAAGGAGCCCCGTTACGATCAACAGCGTTGTGCCAGACGCCCGCAACAGAAGCACGAGTATCAGCATATAGATAGCGTAGTAGTGTAGAATGTCGGCCGGCCATACCAGATAGTACGAGAGCCCCACAACAAAGAGGAATGCGCTTCTTTTTATGATGTGCATCCGTGCTGCCTTCAGCTGCATGGCATCTACCGTCTTGACCGCTGAGTTTGTCATGAAGGCAATGCCAACACCTGCCAGCGTAACAAACGTTGCCGACGCTTTACCATCAAAAAAGCCTGATAACTGCTCCATCCATTCCGTGCCTTGTCCACCAAGTGCTATTCGGAAGTTGACGATGATCATTCCGATGATCGAGACAGCTCTGGCGACATCTATGCCGACAACTCTTTTGTTCATGGGTTACAAGGTACAACGTGTGCTGATAGGAGCCCCCTTTCAACGAAAAACGCCCCAGATCCAGAAGATCCAAGGCGTGGGTAGGCGCGAGAACGTGCTCGCGCGCAAATGCAGGGGTAAGGGGGCTTTTAGGCCGCGTTCACCAATTGTGGTAGTGTTGCGTTTCTCTTAAAGCCGCAGCTCCGTTGGAGGAGGGTAACCACATCGCCGCGGTGCGAGCTATCTGCTTGTGGCATAAGGAAGACATCAAAGCGGA
>JAPLFN010000085.1 GCA_026390655.1 Candidatus Kapaibacterium sp. | reverse complement strand
GCATTCAAGCAACCTTCTACCTTTGCGCTAACAGCATGATTTCCGACCATGCCTAGGTTACCTTTGTACTCCTCCGTTACTCTTTAGGAGGATACCGCCCCAGTCAAACTACCCACCATACACTGTCCCCAACCCCGATTCAGGGGCCTAGGTTAGAACTTCATTCATTACAGGGTGGTATTTCAAGGTTGACTCCACGACACCTAGCGGCACCGCTTCATAGTCTCCCACCTATCCTACACAACAATCAACAAAGTTCAGTGCAAAGCTATAGTAAAGGTTCATGGGGTCTTTCCGTCTAGCCGCGGGTACACTGCATCTTCACAGCGATTTCAATTTCACTGAGCCTTGGGTGGAGACAGCGTGGCCGTCGTTACGCCATTCGTGCAGGTCGGAACTTACCCGACAAGGAATTTCGCTACCTTAGGACCGTTATAGTTACGGCCGCCGTTTACTGGGGCTTCGATCAGTAGCTTTGGCTTGCGCCGAACCACATCAATTAACCTTCCAGCACCGGGCAGGCGTCACACCCTATACTTCCTCTTACGAGTTCGCAGAGTGCTGTGTTTTTGGTAAACAGTCGCGACCACCTCTTCTTTGCAACCTCTTCTCGCTCTGGACGTAAAGCCCTTCACAATAATGAGGTACACCTTCTCCCGAAGTTACGGTGTCATTTTGCCTAGTTCCTTCACCCAAGTTCCCTCAACGCCTTAGTATTCTCTACTCATCCACCAGTGTCGGTTTATGGTACGGTTCCTTGCTTACTCCAACTTAGAGGCTTTTCTTGGAAGCAGGGCATCAGTCACTTCAGTCTCTTACGAGACCTCGTCATCACTTCTCAGGATTAACGAGACAACGGATTTACCTATCATCTCTCCCTACAAGCTTAAACCTGGACAACCAACCGCCAGGATCACTTAGCCTTCTTCGTCCCCCCTTCGCATATAAGCAAGAAGTACGGGAATTTTAACCCGTTTTCCATCGGCTACGCCTTTCGGCCTTACCTTAGGTGCCGACTCACCCTGCGCTGATTAACATGGCGCAGGAAACCTTAGATTTTCGGCGTACAGGCCTCTCACCTGTATTTACGTTACTCATGTCAGCATTCGCTCTTCTGATACCTCCAGCAACCTTCTCAAGTCACCTTCACAGGCTTACAGAATGCTCCTCTACCGCCTACGTATAAATACGTAGACCCTAAGCTTCGGTGGATAATTTAGCCCCGTTACATCTTCCGCGCAGGCCGACTCGACTAGTGAGCTATTACGCTTTCTTTAAATGATGGCTGCTTCTAAGCCAACATCCTAGCTGTCTTCGCCTTCCCACTTCGTTTTCCACTTAATTATCTCTTTGGGACCTTAGCTGTAGGTCTGGGCTCTTTCCCTTTCCACAATGGACCTTATCACCCACTGTGTGTCTCCCATGGTCGTACTTGTTGGTATTCTGAGTTTGCATCGGGTCGGTAAGAACCTAAGTTCCCCCTAGCCGAAACAGTGCTTTACCCCCAACAGTAATCCATGAGGCACTACCTAAATAGTTTTCGAGGAGTACCAGCTATCTCCGAGCTTGTTTAGCCTTTCACCCCTATCCACACCTCATCCCATAATTTTGCAACATTAACGGGTTCGGACCTCCATGTGATGTTACTCACACTTCATCCTGGACATGGATAGATCGCTCGGTTTCGGGTCTAGTACATGCAACTATGCGCCCTATTCAGACTCGGTTTCCCTACGGCTCCCCTATTCGGTTAACCTCGCTACATACACTAACTCGCTGACCCATTATACAAAAGGTACGCAGTCACGGAACAAGTCCGCTCCCACTGCTTGTATGCATAAGGTTTCAGGGTCTATTTCACTCCCTTTATTAGGGTTCTTTTCGCCTTTCCCTCACGGTACTAGTTCACTATCGGTCAATCAGTAGTATTTAGCCTTGGAGGATGGTCCCCCCATCTTCAGCCAACCTTACACGTGGGTCGGCCTACTCTTTGATATTCACGGTAAACAAGATTTCAGATACGGGACTATCACCCTCTGTCGTGAGCCTTTCCAGACTCTTCTCCTATCCTATCTACCCCTTCCATATCGGGCTTTTCCAGTTTCGCTCGCCACTACTCCCAGAATCTCGGTTGATTTCTTTTCCTTTGGGTACTTAGATGTTTCAGTTCCCCAAGTTCGCTTGATTTAACTATGTATTCATTAAACCATGACACATTACTGTGCCGGGTTGCCCCATTCAGACATCTCCGGATCATTGCTTATTTGCCAGCTCCCCGAAGCTTTTCGCAGGCTATCACGTCTTTCTTCGCCTCTGATTGCCAAGGCATCCACCTTATGCATTTTGTTTCTTGATCATATCACTCTATACAGGTTTTACCCTATACTCACGATATGTTCAGATCTATCTCTATTTCTTTTCATACTAAGACGCAAGTTCACAAATTTTTGCAGTGTTGTTCTTCCATAATTAAATAAGATAAATCTTATTCTCTTACTTCTGAACCCCTATTTCTTTACATTAATTTTTACTTACTCTTTTTTAATTTGGGCTCTATTCTATTGTTAAACATCTTCAATTCGCTTTTTACAGCTCTCTCATTTCCTATCATCAGAAATTAGAATCAAAATCACTTACGAGTGAGTTTGATTCTAATGTCTCTTTAAAGCTGGTGGAGCCAGTCGGAGTCGAACCGACGACCTCCTGCGTGCAAGGCAAGCGCTCTACCAACTAAGCTATGGCCCCAGCAATGGTGGTGGGTCTGGGTGGACTTGAACCACCGACCCCACGCTTATCAAGCGTGTGCTCTAACCAACTGAGCTACAAACCCCTAAACTATAAAAACACAAACTTCTCTTTCTCTAAAAGCAAATAAGCGATAGCCACGTGACAGTGCGTTATCATGTCTTACTAGGCAAGTGACTAATCTTAAATTCCATCTTTCAACTTCTTTCAAGATCCTCCATCACCTGCCTTCTGTATTAAGGAGGTGATCCAGCCGCAGGTTCCCCTACGGCTACCTTGTTACGACTTCACCCCAGTCATGAATCACACCGTGGTAACCGGCCTCCTTGCGGTTAGCCTAGCTACTTCTGGTGCAACCCACTCCCATGGTGTGACGGGCGGTGTGTACAAGGCCCGGGAACGTATTCACCGCAGCATTCTGATCTGCGATTACTAGCGATTCCGGCTTCATGCAGTCGAGTTGCAGACTGCAATCCGGACTACGATCGGCTTTGTGGGATTTGCTCCACCTCGCGGTATTGCGTCCCTCTGTATCGACCATTGTAGTACGTGTGTAGCCCTACTCGTAAGGGCCATGATGACTTGACGTCATCCCCCCCTTCCTCTGATCAGTGATCAGCAGTCCCTCTAGAGTCCCCAACTAAATGATGGTAACTAAAGGCAAGGGTTGCGCTCGTTGCGTCACTTAAGACAACATCTCACGACACGAGCTGACGACAGCCATGCAGAACCTGTGTGTGGGTTCCTTTCGGCACTCTCGCATCTCTGCAAGATTCCCACCATGTCAAGAGTAGGTAAGGTTCTTCGCGTTGCATCGAATTAAACCACATACTCCACCGCTTGTGCGGGCCCCCGTCAATTCCTTTGAGTTTCAACCTTGCGATCGTACTCCCCAGGTGGTATGCTTATCAGATTCCCTACGGCACTGAGTCCTTGCGGACCCAACACCAAGCATACATCGTTTAGGGCGCGGACTACCAGGGTATCTAATCCTGTTTGATCCCCGCGCTTTCGTGCCTCAGCGTCAGTTACGAGCCAGATGACCGCCTTCGCCACCGGTGTTCCTCCTGATATCTACGCATTTCACCGCTACACCAGGAATTCCATCATCCTCTCTCGCACTCAAGCCCTGCCGTATCAAAGGCACCCTCCGGGTTAAGCCCGGATATTTCACCTCTGACGCACAAGGCCGCCTACGCACCCTTTATACCCAGTAAATCCGGACAACGCTCGGGTCCTACGTATTACCGCGGCTGCTGGCACGTAGTTAGCCGACCCTTCCTTTGACGGTACCGTCCCAGAGGCCCGTGGCCTCCTTTCGTCCCGTCCGACAGTGGTTTACAAGGCGAAGCCCTGTCATCCCACACGCGGCATTGCTGGTTCAGGATTGCTCCCATTGACCAATATTCCTCACTGCTGCCTCCCGTAGGAGTCTGGACCGTGTCTCAGTTCCAGTGTGGCTGTTCGTCCTCTCAGACCAGCTACTGATCGTCGCCTTGGTGAGCCGTTACCTCACCAACTAGCTAATCAGCCGCAGGCTCATCCCCATCCGCCGAAGCTTTGATCTCGCGACCTCATCAGATATTAGCCCCGGTTTCCCGGGGTTATGTCTGTGATGGGGGCAGATAACCTACGTGTTACTCACCCGTGCGCCAGTGGTATTGCTACCCCTAGACTTGCATGTGTTAGGCATGCCGCCAGCGTTCGTCCTGAGCCAGGATCAAACTCTCCGTTGTATAGAAAGTTTTGATTCTAGTTCTATTTGTTGTTGTTTTTTCCGAATTGATCGCATGGACACTGTTTCCTCTATTTCTAAATTCCTCAGTGCACTCCATGACGGGGGTAGAACATTTGTCCTACCCATTATTTGTTACTGCTTGCTTCCTGTTGTCAAAGAACACCCATCATTTCCACTCTTTTTGGCACCGTTGCCGCTTGAGGGGAGACAAACATAAGGGTATCGAACCACTCTACCAAATGGGTACGCCGTAATTGTTAAAATGAGAGGAACAATTAAAGGTCAAATTCCATCTTAACAGTGATGGACGCCGTTTTGCGCTTAGAGGTTGTATTGAGGGCCCCACCCCAACTGTAATCTTCGTTGCTGTTCTGTGCCGTGATCTGGAAAATGCCCATATCCGCCCGCAAGAGCTTACCCAAACGGCCTGCAGCATTTTCTGCAATTTTCTCCGCGCGCTCGGTCCCATCTCTCGATGCTTTAGCTAAAAGGTCTAGCTTTAATTCGGCCAGCTTGGTGAAGTAGTACTGAGGTGGCTGGGAGTTCAACACTATGCCCGCGTCTATCAGCTCACTTATCTCTCGAGATAGCGCCTCAACCTTGTCTACGTCCTTACTCTCTACCTGTACGTTTTGGTTGAGATTGTACCCGTCAAAGACTTGCTCATAGTGATTTCCGGTCTGTACACTTCTGTAGACGGGGTTGATATCCACCGAACTAATGATAACTGCATCCTGCGGAATCCCCTTCGATACGAGATACTGCTTCACTCGGTCCGCATCCGCCTTTATCTGGCCGTATACTGCCGCAACTGTGGCTCCGGTACGCGAGAATGAGGCCCTCCAAACAATGAGATCGCTGACGAAGTCCTGCTGGGCAAGCCCCGTAACAATGATCTTCTCAGTCCTGGGATGACTACCTGCCCACGCCGAGCTGAGCACGAGCGCAGCCCCAATGACGCCCACTGTCACGGCAATTGCCGCCCAAAGTCGATACTGCATAGCTCAATTCTCCGTGGTAAAAGTGAGGGTAAATGGGTGGGGGCCGCCAAAATACGGCACCCATGACGCCGAACGAGCGGTCGAATGCCGTATTTTTGCTATTCGACCAATCCTATAGACTAATCACGACACCGAAGTAGTATGGCAAAACCGCTAAGCATTCTGTTCGTCACGAGCGAGATCTACCCGTTCATTAAGACGTCCGAATTCGCCGACCTCTGCTATGCACACTGTCTTGGCGTGCGAGAGGTGGGACACGATATTCGCGCCATGATGCCCAAATACGGCTATATCTCGGAGCGGAAAAATAGAATCCACGAGATCAACCGCCTCCGCGATATTCCGATTCCCGTGGGGAATGAAGCTCACCCGGCTACGGTCAAGTCGAGTTCAATCAACAACCCGCGCGTAAAGGTTCAATCGTACATCACAACGAATTCTAACTACCTCGATGTGAATAAGGGGATTGAAGCTGACATCAATACAGGGGTAACCTTCCCCAATAATGACGATCGATTCATCTTCTACAGCCGCACAGTCTTGGAAACGTGCCTTCTGCTAGGATGGTTCCCTGATATCATTCATTGCATCGGTTGGCAAACGGCGTTGATTCCTGCATACATACGTACACGCTACCCTCAGGAATTCAAGAAAACGAAGATCGTTATGACGATCTCAGACTTTAACGAACAAGGCGTCTTCCCGGTGAAGTCTCTCCTTAAAACGGGACTCACTGAAGAAGGCATGGCTCCGGGACGCTACAAGAGTAAGATGAACTTCCTACGGATAGGCCTCTCATTTGCTGATAGAGTCACTACTCTCTCTCCAACCTATGCCAAAGAGCTCACCGCAAACAAGGAATTCAAGGAAAACTGGCTGCCACTTCTTCACAAGAAACCCCTTGTGGGCATTGGGCATGGGATTGACCTGCTCCACTGGAATCCGAAAACTGACACGAATTTCAAGACCAAGTACGACGTCACGGACCTTTCCAATAAAGACTCCGCAAGAGAGGCACTTCAAAAGAGTAGCGGTCTCACTGTTAATTCTGAGACAATGGTGGCGGCATTCATTGGCCCCCTTACAGAGGATCGTGGCGCGGACGCGTTCATTGCAGCCATACCTGAGTTGGTACAACTTGGGCTACAAGTAGTCATTGCAACGGATCTTCCAACGCCCCTGCGGAAATCAGCTGATGCTCTTATGAAGAAGAACCCGCATCAAGTTCACGTGCGTGTTGGATATGACGAGGAGTACCTGCATCATCTTATGGCAGGCGCAACGATTCTCGTAAAACCATCCCGTCACGAGATTAGTGGTCAGTTCCAAAGAATTGCGCTTGCGTATGGCACTATTCCGGTCATTCGAAATGTTGGCGGCATCGCCGAAGAGATGACCGACGTAGATGAAGTAAAAGGATCAGGAAATTCCTTTATCATCAAGAAGACCGACGCCGCGGACATCGTAAAAACAGTAAAGCGCGCTCAAAAGGTACATGCGTCACACGAAGCCTGGAGTAGGATCGTCGGCAACGCCATGTCTACTCCGGTAAGCTGGGTGCCTTCGGCACAAGGGTATGACGAGTTCTATCGCAACTTGGTCAAGGAAACGAAATAACTGTGTCAGCTTCGTGGCGTGGTATCCACGCGTTCTGCATTCCGGTCATTGCTCTTAGCGCGATCCTATCTTCATGTAACGACCTCCCAACGAGCGTTGGTTCAGAGGTGGTACCAGGCACAGACACGATATACGCGCTATCATCGCTTCAAGCAGCTCTCTTTACAGCCGATAGCACCTCGTCAGTTCGAGAACCCCTTGTGAATGGCGCATATTTCCTCATTGGGAATACGCCTACGGACCAGGCGCGGGTATTCATGGAGTTCATCAACTATCCGAATGCGGGCGCTGACTCAACGTATGACATTGTAAACGCCGACCTAGAGATGTACCCTCAAGAATACCGGTACGGCGATACTACTGACCGAACCGTTGCCTTCTCCGCGTTAGAACTCAAAAAATCGTGGTCTGCAAATGTTACGTGGGATTCAATATGGGCTGCAGATGGAAGCACTGATTATTATTCCCTAACAGATTATCCTGTCAGCACGTTCTCGGGATCTGTCACTACTCCGGCCGATACTGTTCTACGAGTACCTTTCGACAAGGACGCCGTGAAGCGGTGGATGGTAGCCGGACGAGATTCAGTTCTTGTAAAGGATGTGTTTGGGATAGTGCTCTTGCCAACGAATACATCAGTGATCAGACAGTTTCGAAATCTCCGCAATGTCCTTCAGGTGATGAAACTCCGAGTTATCACAAAACAACGCGATACCTCTCAAGCGCTCGATACCTTCTATGTTGAAAGCGCTGTGTCGAGCCTTGTCAATACACCGGCTGCACAAGCAGGCGAACTCGTTGTTCAGGGGGCTCGCGTTCACCGGTCGCTCTTGAGAATTAGCCTTGACTCCGTGCCCAAGAATTCCGTCATCATCGGCGGCACTTTGCGCATTAGTGTAAACAATGCAGCCTCGCAGTATGGTCTGTATGGCCGCGATGAGGTGGTTTCCCTGCGCTATGTTCCTCCAACAGGATCGGTTATTGAACTTGCTTCGCGGGGCGACTCCTCAGGGGTCTATGTGTTTACAAACATTGGTCCACTTCTTCAGCTGATTCGAAGAAGCGGCGGATCAGCAGACCTGTACGTCAAACCATCGGGGATCTACGATTCATGGCGCATGAATAGGCTGCGATTCTATACTCTTGCCGATGACCCGTCACTGCGACCTCGCGTCACCGTTGCGTACACTATTCCGGGCGTGTTCGCTAAATGATGCGCTACGCTTTCATAGTCGTTGTACTGACATGCGTTCCCCTCGTTTCGTTTTCACAAGGGGGCTCTAATTATTCATCAATTGGTCTTGGTGATATACGCCGATCAGTTGGCGCACTGTATGATGGAATGGCGGGCACGTCCATCGCCATGGCAAGTGATCATGGGATCAATATCGTGAATCCGGCTCTACTCGGCATGTCTGTTTTTACCCGACTCCAAGTTGGCTATAAGTTCAGTCAACATCACGTATCAGATAATGGCAGCACCGTTAATCAGAACAATGGTGAGATCGACGGACTATTGGCACTCTTCGCAATTGACACGGCACACGGATTCGGGATCTCCTTTGGCGTTCTGCCCTATTCTTCTGTGAACTATATCGTTAAGCGAGATCTGTTGACCGATATCGACGGAACGCCCCTTTCAGGAAAGAGTGTTCAAACAGGGACCGGCGGAACATCGAGCATCCAAATAGGAGCATCCGGTAGACTTGGGAATTTTTACGGCGGCGTTTCTATACAAACGCTCTTTGGTGTTATCACTCTTGCAGACGATATCTACGCAAATGGTCTGAACGAGCGAGTACGCTCAACGGCTTCGTACGATGTACGCGGTGTACTCTTCCGCGGAGGTCTATACTATCGTGCCACCCCAAATCTATCGCTTGGTGCTTTTGTATCGGGCGGTCCCACTGGGACGATGAATACGGTTTATCGCGCTGCCGGTGAGTTGAGTGGTAACAAGTACTTCGATTCAAGTGTTGTAGCAAAGTCCTCTACACAATTCCCGTTTGGCTTCGGGATTGGCGCGTCGATTCGCAACGGACGGTCGACGTATGGTGTCGACCTGGAATGGGCAGACCATTCACGAGTGGATGTAAATCCGCGCTCTGACGCAACCTATGTTCGAAGTCTTCGCGCAACATTTGGATTCAATCGTCCGGCAGCAAGCTATACTCCCACGTTCGTCGAGAAGTTAGGCTATCGCGCCGGATTCGGATTCCAACGGCAATACTATACCTTCAAAGGCGCAGGTATCGACGAGTATTTCCCGCTTGGTTCCAGCTCTACCGTTGATTTCTCAGTGCAGGGTGGGTACCGGGGTCCGTCTACAGGAGCTCTTTACGAGTACTTTGTTCGCGTTACCACAACAATCAGCATCGGCGAAACGTGGTTTAAACCGTTCGCGCGCGATTGATGATCGATGTTGTAGACCTTCCTTCCAGTAACGGAACGGTCTTCACAATGCCACCATTGGCCTCCACTATATCCGCTCCAACGATCGTGTCACGCGTGTAGTCGCCCCCTTTCACTAAGATGTCTGGGAGCAAGATCTCGATAACGGTAAGGGGCGTATCATCTCGGAAAATCACAACATGATCCACACTTCGCAGTGCGGCTAAAACCGTAGCCCTGTCGACTTCAGAGTTCAATGGGCGGTCCGGCCCTTTAAGTCGACGTACCGATGCGTCTGAGTTCAAACCCAATACGAGTACATCGCCCATACCCCGAGCTTCTTCGAGGTAGGTTACGTGACCGGCGTGTAGAATATCGAAGACACCGTTCGTAAACACGATCTTGCCTCCGGCAGCTCGCAAATCATCTCGCAAGTGATTGAGTTGAATATCTGTTGTGACGATCACGGGATCACGTCCGATGCTTCGTCATCATGTATGGCTTGTATGAGCATATCCGATGTGATCGCAATAATTCCCGGCTCTGCAACAACACAGCCTGCAGCAACATTGGCCAATGCCGCAGCCTCACGCATTGACGCTCCCGATGCCACCATCGCTGACAGCGTTGCAATAACGGTATCACCAGCGCCCGACACGTCAGCGACATTCTTTGCCCGCGTTGGAACGCCACTGACGTTTCCATTGCTCTCAAACAGCATCATGCCCTCCATACCGAGAGTGATCAGCACGCTTTCGCACTGGAGTCGCTCTAAGAGCTTGGCTCCTGCAATCTGCACATCCGCAGTAGTCCTCAGGCCGATGCCCAAGGCGTCTGCAGCTTCCTTGCGATTTGGCTTAAAAAGAGTGCACCCAACAAAGTCGAAGAAATGTCGGTGTTTAGGGTCTACGAATACCGGGATATTGCGCTCGTGTCCAATGGATAGAACCATGCTTATGAGACCGGAGGACAGAAAGCCTTTATCATAGTCCTCTAAAATGATAGCACGAAGTTCGGTACGTCCTCGTAGGATCTTGGCGACGTTTTCTATGACAGTTGCATCGATTCTCTGTCGAGTCTAACGATCTGTTGATTGTTGCCAATAACACGCGTCTTGACTGTTGTTGGTCTGCTTGGCTCGATGACCATGCTCGACGGATCCATCCCCGACGAGGCCATGATATCACACAGAAGTCTACCGGATGAATCGTCACCAACTACTCCACAAAGAAGGGGCTTGGCGCCGAGCCCCAACAGATTGGTCGCCACATTTGCCGCTCCGCCTAGGTGGTAACTTTCATTATCAATGTCAACCACCGGAACCGGTGCCTCAGGCGAAACGCGATGTACTGAACCCCAGAAGTAGCGATCAAGCATCACATCGCCCAGAACTGCTATCTCCATTCCTTGGAGATGAGAAAGGAGTTCCTGCGTTCTACGTTGCGATAGTTCGTACATCTGCTTTCCGGTTTATGCTGTAGTGCCTGTGGTTGGTGTAGGTCTCACCGCCATTTGACGATCGAGGAGGTAGACCGAAGGTCCATCAGATCCAACAAGCTTCAGACGTTCGATGATCTCCATCACGAGTGCCTCTTCTTCAACCTGCTCATTGATGAACCATTGCAAGACAATCTGCGACGGAAGGTCCTTCTCCTTGAGCGCTAGCTCATAAAGATCATTGATGCTTGCTGTGATGCTTTGTTCGTGTTTCCGCACCTGCTCAAAGACCTGCACCGCCGAACTATACTTCTTGGAAGGGGCTACCAGTGCGCGGAGTGTTACCGATTCTCCCCTGCTATGCAAGAAGTCATGGAGCTTCATTGCATGCATGGTCTCTTCCTGCCATTGAATGCGCATCCATTGCGCAAAACCGGGAAGATTGTTCTCTGTGAACCACGCGGCCATTCCAAGGTACGTGTAGGCACTTTGGAATTCAGCTTGGATCTGGGCGTTGAATGCGTCGACAAGTTTTGGCTTCATAGCCATATGTATTCCTTTGAATTGCAATGTATGGCACGAAATTACCGAATTCGGGGCTAGTTTCGGGGTCTCCCTCAACACTATTCGGAACACGTATGAAGCGCCAAATTACTCTTACCCGTCTGTCCATCTCGAACGCCGACTATTTTGCCTTCCATGGTGTGCGCGAGGAAGAACGGAATTTGGGCGGCAGATATCAAGTAGACGTGGACGTTTGGTATGACACAATGAAGGCCGTGGTCAGCGACGATCTAAGCGACACAGTGAATTACGAAGAGTTGTTATTCCTCGTCAATGAGCATATGAGCGGCGAACCATGTGAGCTCATTGAAACGCTCTCATACGATATTGCGTCGGCCATCATTGACCGTTTCCCTGCGGTGAGGCAGACGACCACCCGCGTCCGCAAACTCAGTGTGCCTATCCAACAAGTATTGGACCACGTAGAGGCCGAAGTAACAGTAGTTCGAGAAGACTAATCGTGCCATCTCGTGTCCTACTTTCCCTTGGTTCCAACATTGGCAACTCCCGCGAGAACATTCGTGTTGCTATGACGGCTATTGAGCGAGATATACTCACAAACACAACGCGCTCCAGCCTTTGGCTGACGGAGCCAGTCGGATACACGGCACAACCGGACTTTATCAATGCAGCTATCGTCGGGTTTTCGCACCTCACGTGTGTGCAGATTCGGGACAGGTGCAAGGAGATTGAATCGGAGTTAGGCAGAGCTCAGCGGGAGCGTTGGCGCGAACGGGAGATCGACATCGACGTCATTCTTGTTGGGGATGAGATTATTGATGAAGATGACTTGCATGTTCCTCACGCAAGAATGGAGGAGAGGCGATTTGTGCTAGCCCCTTGCAATGAGGTAGCGCCTGACATGATTTCGCCGAGATCGAAGAAGTCAATAGCCGAACTTTTGTTTCGGTGTACAGACAACTCATCAGTGATGATAGACCAATAGCACTCAATGCGTATTCCCGAACATATCATCGATCAAGTGCGCTCACAATCCGACATTGTGGACGTGATCGGCGAACACGTCAAGTTGAGGCGTTCCAACAAGAACTACCTGGGACTTTGTCCATTTCACAATGAGAAAACACCCTCGTTCAACGTCAATCCCGAACGTGGCATCTACAAGTGTTTCGGCTGTGGCAAGGCTGGAAATGTGATCACGTTTGTGGAGGAACACCTTCACATGGGATTTGTGGATGCTGTGCAGCATCTTGCAAGGCGAGGTGGCATAGAGATTCCGGAAGAGCAACGAGACGATCCTACGGGCGAGCTCGCTCGGAAGGATGCCGCGCTCAGAGCGCTACGAGAAGCCGCTTCCTTCTATCACGACCTTCTCGCCTCTTCCGATGGTGCCCCTGCAAGGTCGTTCTACTCCAAACGTGGCTTTCAACAGGAGGTCATAGACGGCTTTACACTGGGCGCCGCACCTGCCTCTTGGGACGCAGGAATGAAGTTCCTTATGGAACGGGGCTATTCAATTGAAAATCTTGTTGATGCCGGTCTTGTGATCACTCGTGAGGATGGCAAGACGTACGATCGATTTCGTGGCCGGGCAATGTTCACGATATCTGATGATGCCGGCAGAGTAGTAGGATTCAGCGCGAGAACGCTCACGGACGATCCTGGCCAACCGAAGTACATCAACTCTCCGCAGAGCATCGTCTTCGATAAGAGTCGAGTTCTTTACGGTCTAGACAGGGCAAAGCGTGCGATCTCCGAGCATCGCACGGCGATCCTCGTTGAAGGTCAAGCAGACGTGATCTCATTGCATCAAGCCGGCTTTTCAGCAACCGTCGCTAGCTCGGGTACGTCGCTTACGCAAGACCAGCTCCGACTCATTAAGCGATATGCCGACACAATCGTTCTTTTGTTTGACAGTGATGAGGCAGGACAGAAGGCGATATCGCGCGGCATAGAACTTGGTCTCGCCGGTGGCTTTGACGTGAAGTGCATCATGCTTCCACCTGGCACTGATCCAGACTCACTCGTTCGAGAACGCGGTGCAGAGCCCCTTGGTCTCCTCATTAAAAATGCACCTTCGTGGCTGGCATTTCAGACGGACCGTTTCAGACACCAAGGTCTACTCAACGATCCAGTGCAACAGGCAAAGGCAGTCCGTACGATGCTCGAATGGATAGCTTCGATACCAGACGGACTTCGCCATCAATTTCTCTTGCGGGATCTTGCCGATACGTTTAGACTTGATGAAGGCATGCTAGGCTCCGAACTGCGTCAGATCATGAATCGTAGTACGAGTAGTCGAGTTGAAAGCAGAGCGTCGAACCGAACATTCGATCAACAACGAGGACGTGACCCATCGCCGGCAAGGACCCCACAGACGGAGATTCCTCGACTTGTGGCAGTGTTACTTCCGCCTGAGCGCGAACTTATTCGCGTGTCCCTAACGGTTGAGAACGGACTAGCGCTCATACTTCACGACTATCACGTTACAGAGAAGACCTTTTGGAGTGAAGGCGGTCAACGCATTTTCCGCCGGATACTCGTAGCGGAAGAAGAGCATGGTGAGGTGGTTCAACACGTTTTGAATGACGAGGATCTATCAACAGATGAGCGTCGAGAACTTGCCGACATTCTCTTTGCCGCGAACACACCAAGCGAATCCTGGGGAAGATTCAACGTTGAAGTGCCTACATATGATATTGCGAGGCCCATTCGCGATGCGATGTTGAACATTGAGATTCACCGTCTCCATCAACGAATCGATATCATGACTCAAACGATCGAGAGCACAATCGATATAGATGAACGCAAGCGCTTTATGTACCAGATCACGTCGATGATCAAGCGCCGCGAGGATCTTCGTCGACATTTTGAAGACGACCCAAGAGACCTCTCATGGCAGCACGACGCTTCAGTTTCTTAACGCTACTCGGTGCATTGGGCATTGGTGTAGGACTTTGGGTCTACGTTTCCCTCATGCGTTCATACGAGGATGACCTTGTAGTTCCCTTTGTGGTGCTGTCTCCACCAAATCAGGCATTGTTGTCTACTGTGCCCCCTACTCTCACACTTCGAGTTCGGGCATCTGGCTTACAGTTGTTGAATCTGAAGTATTTCACAGAGTCTGCGGCTTGCACTCTTGACCTAAAGAAACTCCGACCGACAGGCCCGTCCACCTACACGGCAGAAAGCCCCGATCTCTTGCGAGGTATCGTTTCTGCTATTCCTATCAGAACGATCTCTGTAGCACCAAGCGAGCTCGCCCTTGCTACAGGAGATCTCACGGTCAAACGCGTACCGCTTTTGATCCAACACAACATTGCTTGCAGAGTGGGCTTCGTGCTTGGTGCTCAGCCACATTCCGTTCTTCAAGAGGTTGAGGTCCGTGGGACAAAGAGCATCGTTGATAGAATTCAACATTGGTCTACACAGCGGTTATCGTTAGATGATCTTCATGAGTCGGCCGTTGTTGACATCCCTGTGAACGACTCCATGATGTCATTGATCAGTGTGGTTCCCCGACTGATCCCTGTTACGGTAAATGTGCAGCAGTCTGCTGAACTGACCATCATGGATGTCCCGGTTGTATTAACAACATCGCACGGAACAGTGGCATTAGAGGTGCGCCCTTCTCGAGTGCGCATTGTTGTGCGTGGTGGAGTAGATGACGTGTCGGCCGTCACTGCGAGAGACGTACACGCGGAAATCAGCGAGCGCCCGGCGAATGGATATACAGTCCCTCGCGTGGTAGCGCCGTCATCTGTACGCGTGATCTCGATCGACCCGCCATTTGTTCGCGTGATTGCTCGTCGAGAGAACTAGTACTGCGTGCGGATGAGAAGCGATGAGTCGCCATAACTGAGAAATCGGTAGCCATTCGAAAGCGCTGATGCATACACATCTCTCCAGCCTGGGTCACCACAAAACCCTGCAACGAGCAGTAGGAGGGTGTTTCCCGGCTGATGGAAATTTGTGATGAGCGCGTCCACCATTGCGATACGGCAGCCGGGCGCGATCATCAGCATCGTATTGCCCCACAGCTCTTGCATGTTTCGAGAATCCATCCACTCGATGATCGTCTCTAGCACTTGCTCTCGTGTACATCCATCGAGTGAAGAATCGAATGCCTCCCATTGCGAGACATCCGCATTGTCATGTGCTTGTACGCCATCTCTGCGGAGCCTCGCTCCAAATGCATAGATGGACTCAAGGGTGCGAATTGATGTAGTTCCAACGGCAGTGATCCAAGGGGTCTCGCTGCGCACCTTGCCGAGGATGTCTCCAAGGGCAGACCTCGTAATTCCGAATCGCTCTTCATGCATAACGTGATCTCGAGCATCATCAACATCTACTGGCCTGAATGTTCCAAGGCCAACATGGAGCGTAACCTCGGTGCGGTCAATGCGCCTCTCCACCAATGCGTCAAAAACTTCATCAGTAAAGTGCAATCCGGCTGTTGGTGCGGCCACGGAGCCCTCTTCCACAGCGTAGACCGTCTGATACCTCTCCGCGTCTTCTGGCGTAGCCTCGCGGTGGATATACGGTGGCAATGGTAGGTGGCCCACCTCTGATATCACCTGCGACAAAGAAACGTTGCGCTCCCAAGAAAGCTCAACGAATGCCTCCGTTCCATCACGGTCAATAACCGTTGCCACAAGATCTGTATGGGGCTCCTTGAGGATCATCCCTGAGGTCACATGACGTCCGCCGATGAGACATCTCCAGACGGATCGTTCAGAGGATGCAAGGACAACGGCCGGGTCTCTGAGGGGGCGCACCGGATCTGTCAGCAAGACCTCTACCGTGCCTCCTGTTGGCTTCATCATGAGGATACGTGCCGCTATCACCCGTGTTCGATTGACAACGATCAGCGAACACTCCGGAAGCAACAGAGGAAGGTCATGGAAGTGACTGTGTTCGATGTTTCCCGGCTGTGCGCGGTACACAAGTAGTTTGCTCTGATCGCGTTCAGGAAGCGGATGAGCGGCTAT
Organism: Candidatus Kapaibacterium sp.; assembly: GCA_026390655.1. Taxonomy (GTDB): domain Bacteria; phylum Bacteroidota; class Ignavibacteria; order Kapaibacteriales; family Kapaibacteriaceae; genus UBA10438. The sequence goes on along the minus strand of JAPLFN010000085.1, from coordinate 4,195 downwards.
CCGAGACGACGGGAGGGTGTAGGTATAGTCTTCGAGGCGGAGTGAATGCGGTGTAGTGCTGGATGACATGGATTCTGCGACGTATCTTGGCGTTTTGCAACCTTCGGAACATGCGCCCGTACTTGGGCCACTTCTACGCCACTTGTGAAAGATGTACTCATGCAAGATAACCAGACCCCTTCTCCAATTCCACCACCTCCAGGCTCAGGATATGGGCCACGCCGGAAATCACGTTGGTGGATACCTGTTGCGGTCATCGCGGGACTCCTCATTATCATCGTCGCCGTGTTTGGCGTCTTTGTGAACATGATCGTTTCCAACGTTGACGCACCCCAAAAGAGCGTTGACGTACGGGACAAAACCGTCCTCATCGTTGATCTGTCAGGGGGCCTCCCTGAATACAAACCACAGATGGCCTTCAACTTTGGCAATGACGGTCCGTCAGGTCCATCGCTTCTCGATGTACTCTCTGTGTTACGAAAGGCAAAAACTGACGACCATATTAAGGGCATCTATCTACGGGCGGGTGGTGGCGGGATTGGCATGGCCAAGCTAGCCGAAGTTCGTGATGCTATCCTCGAATTCAAGTCGTCTGGAAAGTTCGTCTACTCGTTTATAGAAATGGGAACGAAGGCGCATTATTATCTGGCTACAACAGCCGACTCGATCTTTATGCCACAAGAGGGCCTACTTGAGTTCAACGCCTTTGGTGCATCAGCCCCTTTCATGAAGGGGATGTTCGACAAAATCGGTGTTACGTGGCATGTTGAACAATTTGAAGAGTACAAGTCGGCAGCAGAATCTATGAGTCGCGAAAACTGGGCCAACGTGTGGAGATGTTCGTAAAGGCCGTTTCCACTGGTCGCAAGCTTGACGAAGCCAAGGTTCGTAGCCTGATGGATGTGGGGATGTACGTTCCGGATTCGCTAAAGTCCTACAATCTGATTGATGGCTTTGCACGCGAAGCAGAGTTGAAGGAGCGCATCCACCGTCGTCTCAACCCTGATGATTCCACAGAACACCCTTCACTTCGCACAGTTACGATTTCGCAGTACATGAACTCAAAGGCTGCAAAGTCTGATGATGTTAGCGGCAAAGGTATTGCGATCGTTTATGCATCCGGACCTATCAGCTCAGGTAAGAACACCAACCCGTTCGATGCCAGCGGCATCTACTCGAAGACACTCATCCGCGACCTGCGCGCCGCTAGGGACGACGACGATGTGGATGCTATCATCCTGCGAATTGACAGCCCCGGTGGCTCCGCTTATGCGTCCGACGAAATCTGGGCTGAGATCCGTGAAATACGTCTGAAGAAACCGATCTATGCATCGATGAGTGACGTTGCAGCATCCGGTGGCTATTATATCGCAATGGCTTGCGACACGATCATTGCCCATCCTGCCACGATCACGGGCTCTATCGGTGTGATCATGGCCATTCCGAACTTCTCGGGTACGATGGGAAAGATCGGGGTAACAATGGATACCGTTTCATTCGGCCGGTCGGCAAACTTCATGAATCCGCTCATGCCGATTACAGATCAAGACAAGGGGCAATTCCACGCTCTCGGCGAAGGCATCTATCGTCGATTCGTTCAGAAAGTGGCTGACTCACGTAAGAAGGATTATGAATCGACGCGTCTTCTTGCTCGCGGTCGTGTGTGGACCGGTGAAGCCGCGCTTTCAGCCGGGCTGATCGATGTTGCCGGTGGACTCAATGACGCGATTCGCCTTGTTAAAAAGCGTATTGGGGTTGATGAGAATACAAAAGTCAACATCTCCATATACCCAGAACGTGTTGACAACATTGCGGCGATCCTCAAGATGTTTGGTCTGGGAGAGGACGACGAGGACAACACGGAGGCACGGGCGGCAGTTGTGAAGCACGTTATGAGTTCCATAACAGGGTCCGAGTCAACCACAGCACAGCTCATGCACTCTCTACCTGCAGGAATGCGCATGCAGGTGCAGCATGCAGCTCAATTGGCTGAGATCGGCCTCACTGAACACTCGATGCTGATGCTCCCAATGGTCATTCCATTCGACTGAGAATCTTTGAGTCTCGCATAGCAACATGCGGACAGTGATACATCAAATGGAGGGGCACGGCATGCCGTGCCCCTCCATTTTCGTTATTTTGCACCCATGGAACTTGAAACATTTCCGAACCCACGCCCCGGGCGTCGCTTCGTCATCACACACGTTAATCCCGAATTCACTTCAGTTTGCCCAATGACAGGGCTTCCTGATTTCGGAACCATTTCTGTACAATATGTTCCCAATGAGGTCTGTGTTGAGCTCAAGGCGCTGAAGTACTACTACCTCGACTTCCGCAACCGAGGCATTTTTTACGAAGCCGTTACAAATCAGATCCTTGATGATCTCGTTGAAGTATGCGATCCGGTCTGGATGAAGGTCACCGCAGAATGGAAGACCCGTGGCGGTATCCATAGTGTGATCGAAGTTGAACACACCAAGGCCTAGATCATGAAGACCACGATCTCCAAACAGTTCCGTTGGGAAATGGGGCATCGCCTTCCATTTCATGATGGGCTATGCAAAAACATTCACGGACATTCGTATGAAGCGCACGTTGTGCTAACGGGAGAACCCGATGCACACGGCATGGTGATGGACTACTTCGATATGAAGCTTCTCATCCAAAACAAGATCGACGAGCTTGATCATTGCTTTCTTTGTGACACGTCCGACACCATCGTTAGCGCATTTCTCGAAGAGCACTCGATGAAAGCCGTTCACGTGGACTTTCCAACAACGGCTGAAAATATCGCACGGATGCTTCTTGAGCATGTGATATCCCAGCTACCAGCGGGACACCGCGTCGATACAGTCCGTGTGAGAGTGTTTGAAACTGAAAAGACCTTTGCCGAAGTGGAGAGTTTCGTATGAGTGTAAGAGTCCGATTTGCCCCATCCCCTACCGGCTTCCTTCATATAGGAAGTCTAAGGACCGCACTATACAATTTTCTCTTTGCCAAGCATCATGGAGGTACATGCATTCTTCGCATTGAGGATACAGATCGTACGCGACTTGTAGAAGGGGCTATAGAGGAACAAATCACTTCTTTGGCTTGGGCTGGCGTGGTCTTTGATGAAGGCCCTCACGCGGGTGGCCGTCATGGCCCATACACGCAAAGCGAACGGTTTGATCTCTATCGCAAATATGGAATGCAGCTCGTGGAGAGCGGATCGGCATATTATGCCTTCGACACGTCCGATGAGCTCGATGCGATGCGCACGCGTCAGCAGGCTGCCGGTATCGCACCGAAGTATGACCGTTCATCGATGCGCAATCAGTATACCATTGGTGAGCAAGAAACGTCTCGGTTGCTGGAAGAGAATGCACAACATGTGATACGCCTCAAGGTGCCCCTTCACACAGACGTTCGTTTCCATGACGCCGTACGTGGCGATGTTGTCTTTAGCGGTCGAGAGATCGATGATCAAATTCTCTTGAAGAGTGACGGATTCCCAACGTACCATCTCGCCAATGTTGTTGATGACCATCTGATGGAAATCACACATGTTATCCGTGCCGAAGAATGGCTGCCATCAACACCCAAGCACGTGTTGCTTTATGAAGCTTTTGGTTGGACCCCGCCAATCTTTGCCCACGTTCCTCTTCTGTTGAATCCGGATCGGTCCAAGATGAGCAAACGACACGGCGACGTAATGGTGCGAGATTTTGCCGATAAGGGCTTTTTTCCTGACGCTCTCGTCAACTTCGTTGCGCTATGCGGATGGAACCCTGGTACGGACAGAGAGATCTTCTCGATGGAAGAGCTGATAAAAGAATTCTCTCTTGAGCGGGTGAATAAGGCCGGGGCTGTGTTCGACTATCAGAAGCTAGACTGGATGAATGGCGAGTATCTTAAAACCACCGATTCTGCTGTGTTAGCAGGCCAGCTGCTTCCGTTCTTGAGTGATCGAGGTTTCGCATACGTTGATCCTGCGTTTGTTGCGTCAGTGATCGTACTTGTTCGGGAACGCATCCACTTTCTGAAGGACATCCCTGACTTTGCCGACTATCTTTTCGGAGATTTGCTTAGCCCCTTGTCGGAAGAAGCGGCTTCTACGATCTCAGGTAACGAGGCACTTGTAACTGCTGTGAAGACCTTCAGAGACGGCCTCAACAATGAGACCATCGCCGATCTTGAATCATTTAAAGAGCTC
>JAPLFN010000058.1 GCA_026390655.1 Candidatus Kapaibacterium sp. | reverse complement strand
TGACAGCAAGAAGACCGATCGGAAGCCCAAGACGAAGAACAATCCCGGATGCAGTGAATCCAGGTAGGATCTCTGCGAAGCGCCCCGGTGCAAAGAACATCACACAGCTAATACCGATGAGAAGCGACAATACGTCAAGCACTCGTTCAATGAGCACACTGCTGAGCGCGGTGCCCACTGGAATGCTCTCTCTTCGAGAGAAGACCCACGGGCGAATGAACTCACCCGACCTAGGAACAAACATGTTTGCAGCATAGCCGATCATCACTGCGTTGAATGCTGTTGAGATATGAGTAGTGTGACCTGACGGAATGAGGAGTGTCTGCCAACGTCGAGCTCTAACGACGTGGGAGGCAATGACGATGGGTAAGGAAAGTAACAGCAACGCCATGTTCGATCTGGTAAGGATTGAAATCATAGCCTCTATATCTACACCACGAAACACAAACCAGATGGCAATGGTTAGTACAGATGTTGCTAGGACAACTCGTATGATCGTACCAATTTTCATCAGACTGTCTTCTTCATCCGCTTCTTTGCCGTAAGAAGACCGATCTCTTGATAGAACTGGGTAAGTGCTACTCCCGTGTGCGACTCGCTGTTGCCGGCTAGTGACTTTGGTGTACCGGTTGCCACTATCCTTCCTCCACGATCTCCGCCCTCGGGACCTAGATCAATGATCCAGTCGGCTGCAGCCATCACATGCACGTTGTGTTCTATCACGATGAGTGTATGACCTCTGTCCACAAGCTTATCGAATGCTGCCATCAATGCGGCAACGTCATGAACGTGAAGTCCGGTAGTTGGCTCATCAAACACAAAGAGCATCTTACCATCATTTTGGGCATCTAGATGAGAAGCGAGCTTTATCCGTTGCGCCTCCCCTCCACTAAGGTGCGTTGAAGGTTGACCTAAACGGATGTATCCAAGCCCAACATCTCGCAGAATCATCAACTTCTGAACTATCCGAGGATAGGCAACAAAGTGCGTGATCGCCTCGTCTACGGTCATCCCCAGTACATCAATGATTGACTTCCCCTTGTAGTGAATATGGTGAGCATCGCGTTTGAAACGCGAACCATTGCAAGCCTCACATGGTAATTCGATGTCGGGCAAGAACTGCATTTCAATAGTTACTGTGCCAGCCCCTTCGCAGACCTCGCATCTACCACCAGAGACGTTGAAGGAGAAATGTCCCGGCTTCCATCCTAATTGTTTTGCAACTTGCGTTGCGGCAAACACGTCCCGAATGTTGTCGAAGATCTTTGTATACGTAGCAGGCGTGGAACGACTCGATCTCCCGATCGGCGCCTGATCGATCATCTCGATTCCGGTAACGTGTTCAAGACCTTCCATACGCTCGTATGGACCAACCTCACCGGAGTATCCTCCGAGCATTCGTTGAATACCGGCGTAAATCACATCATGAACGAGTGAGCTCTTACCAGATCCAGAGACACCTGTGACCACTGTTAACGTTCCAAGTGGAATGGTGACATCGTCGCCACGCAGGTTATGATGTAGAGGCTTTCTGACAACAAGCAGGTCGCCCGAACCCTTACGATATGAATTCTTCGCGCTCACTTGTTTTCGTCCGGTCAGGTAGTCTGATGTTACCGATGTTCCATGGTCCACCATGTCTTGTAGTGACCCACTGAAAACAACGTTGCCGCCATGTTCCCCTGCAAGGGGGCCGATATCAACAATGTGATCGGCGGTACGAATTACATCGAGATCATGTTCAACGATCACTACGGAATTCCCGAGCCCTCGAAGCTTCCGGAGGATGCTCAAGAGTCTGTCAGTATCTCGCGGATGCAAACCTATACTCGGCTCGTCAAGCACATAGAGTGTGCCAACCAGTGCCGAGCCCAATGATGTTGCAAGATTGATGCGTTGTGACTCGCCCCCTGACAACGTGTGAGAAAGCCGATCCAGTGATAGGTAATCAAGGCCGATCTCACACAACAAATGCAGGCGTCGTCTGATCTCTATAAGTATCTGACCTACGATCGATTCCTCATTGCCGGTCAGCGTTAACGCATCGAAATGGTCTCGGGCGTCACGTAACGTCAGACCCACGATATATGGGGTACGGAGCCTCGAGCCTTGACACTTTTGGCACGATGTGTATCCACGGTACCGACTCAGCATCACACGGTAGTGCGTCTTATAGGACTTCTCTTCAAGCATGCGGAAGAACCCGTCAACCCCCACGTACTTCCCAAAGCCCTTCATCACAAGCGCCACTTGCTCTTGCGTAAGCTCATAAAATGGTTTGTCGAGAGGAATGTCTTCAAGGGGCGCATCGGAGATCAATGTCTTTAGATGGGCGCCAAATACTTCACCCCTGAAGGGGTGTAATGCACCGCGACGAAGGCTCAGGTTTTTGTCAGGAATGACGAGATTCATGTCCACGCCAACGCTGCGACCAAACCCCTGACACGTAGGACACGCACCAAACGGACTGTTAAACGAAAAGAGTCTCGGCTCAGGTTCTATGTACGGTGTCTTTGTTCGTGCGCTCTCAAAAAGAGATGAGAAGTGCATGTCTTGATTTGTGTCGATGTTGCGAATGATCACACGACCACTGCCGGCATCAAAGGCTTGCTCAACAGAATCGGTGATTCGGGTCACTGTCTCATCGTCCGTTCGCACTACGATGCGATCCACGAGAATATGAACGAGTGTTCCATCTGTAGGTAACTCAACCAGATCAGCAACTTCCACAAGTTCCG
>JAPLFN010000037.1 GCA_026390655.1 Candidatus Kapaibacterium sp. | reverse complement strand
GCCAACGTGTCGTTCAACTGGCTGACGTTCCCGAAGTGAAGGTTCAACCCCAGCAGGTTGTTGACGCGCCCGTTGTAGAAGACACCCCATCCTCTTAAGTGGAAGTGCTTCCGGCTACGATGATTGATCCTCTGTCATCATCACGTTCATTTCTGACATCAGATTCGTACACGTCTGCTCCATTCGGTTCGGCTCAATCGCAGGGAATCATAGGAGCTGATCGGATGTCACCACGTCAAAGCGGACTTCCGATTTCCTTCGGCTTCCGCACGCTTGCAAGTGGGTTGAATTCTTCTGAACCAACCCCTGAAAGTGTGAGGTCCACGGCGCTACCAAATACAGCGTTCTCTTTGACCGTTCCGCTCACTTCAATGCACCGCATCGGCGTGGAAATGGGGACTGAGTCATTCAAGCAAACGTTCACAGGATTTGACGGATATCGCGAGACACAATGGACTCAAACCCCCGTTATATTTTGGCTTGGGGCCACCTACCAATTCGCACCATCTACATTTGAAATTCTACCCGGCCTTAGCCCGTTTGCCCTCGCAACAGTTGGAGCTGCGTTTTCGCAGGGACCTGTAGCTCGAGGAACTGTGGGCTTGGCCTATCAGCCAATTGGACCAGTTCGCTTCACGGTAGGACTTGATGGTTCTGCGCTTTTCTACACCTTCCAAAACTCGTGGTTCACCTCCACGAAGTGGGGACTTTCTTATGGTCTCAGCATCGACCTCGGCACGTGGAAATAAGAGCATAGTCTGCTTCTTCGTGTTGCTTACCGCTGTTGTCTTGTACGCATGCAAGACTCCATTGGAGCTTGACGTTGATCGTACGAAGGCGTATACGGATGGCGCAGTGCATCCAATGCGGCTTTCGATGTTTTACTATTTCGGCGACAGCGCTTACGAAGCTATCGTTACTGACACGGCATTTCTCAACACCATTTGGATAGAGAAGAATAGCACACCCTACCGTCTTACTATACCTCGACTAGAGTTTTCGTTGCCGGATACGATTCGTGGCAGCTCGGATTCGGTACCCTTTGTGCGCAAGTTCTGCTTCGCCACCGACAATACCATGTGCAACGGAGTGTATTCGATGTGCATAACAGCTAACTCATGGGTAGCAGGAGAGTACCTCACACCAAACAATTTGCTGTGGATTCCATTTCTGTGGCCAACGGACGACAAGGGTAGACAGATCAGAATGGCGTTTTACGAGGTGCGTGAAGAGCACCTGATCAAGGGCTCTTTCCAAATACTCGTAGCAGATCCAAACGTTAATAGGTACGCCTCTAACAGGGCGCTCATGACGATCGAGTACTAGCCTGATGTCGTATACATCAACTATTCTGCGAACAACACGGCATCTCCCTCGAACTCGCGAATGAGCGCGCGATAGGAATCGGGGATGCGTTCGGATTTATGTGTTGCGGGGTTAAGGTGCACGAGAACACTGCTGGCAATAGCTAAGACCGTTCCGTTCTCATGGCAGATAACATGCTCGAATCCAAAGGACGTATTCTTCACGAAGGGCACTCTAGTGAAGACGGTATACGGATCGTCGAACTGTGCCGCGGCGGCATATTCAATCGATGTTTTGACCACCACAAAACGATGCTTCGTTACAAACGACGCACGATCGATCGGCACACCGATGTCGCGGAAATACTCGATGCGTGCAGCCTCAAGCCAATAGAGATAGATTGCATTGTGTACAATCCCCTGGCGATCAACATCGTACGAACGTACTCGGCTATGTAATCTGTGATGAAAGGTCCCGTGACCCTCAATTGTCACCGGGCCGTGATCAACAGTTGCTTCTTCTTTATCTGATGTACGCATAAAGATCCATCGTTAGAGTGCCTGCAAAGATAGGCACGGGGCGTTGCAGTCTTATCGTGAACGTACAACATCTTGAACGATATCTATCGACGCCCCGCAGTCATCATCCGATACTTGATGGTAGAAAACGGCACGCATAGTGCCCGGCTTGATCGGAGCAATACGAAGCCCCAGGTCAGAACAACCGGACATGAACTCACCGTCATTGAAGGCTGGCACCCGAAAGGCAACCACATTTGTCTGCACCCGTGCAACGTCAATTTCGATGCCATCAGTGCTTGCCAACGCCTCTGCAAAGCGCCGTGCGCGGCGATGATCCTCCGCAAGTTTCGGCAGATTCACGTCAAGAGCATACAGTCCGGCAGCGGCCAGAATCCCTACCTGCCGCATTCCACCTCCAAGCATCTTGCGCCAGCGCCGTGCACGCTCGATGATCTCGCGGGATCCGAGAATCAGCGACCCAATGGGAGCCCCAAGCCCCTTGCTTAAACACACACTCATGGTATCGAACAGCTCACCGTAATCTGCTGCATCAACACCAGATGAGACGATGGCATTCCAGATCCGAGCTCCATCGCAGTGTATTGGTAGTTCGGCATGGTCAGCAAGCTTCCGCAGGTTGCGCAGATAACTCAAGGGAAGTACTGTACCTCCGTGTCGGTTATGCGTGTTCTCAACAGCGATCAGGGCCGTGCGAGGATAGTAGTAGGCCGAGGGTCGAATCGCTTCCTGAACATCTTCCAAAACCATCGCCCCATTTTCGGAACCTATCGCGTGAATCTGAGCTCGAGCGATCACGCTCGTTGCAGCGTTTTCGTAATGAAATATATGCGCATTTCTCTCGGCGATCACCTCTTCACCTGTTGATGCGTGTAAGGCGATGCAGATCTGGTTACCCTGCGTTCCGCTCGGGACGAACAATGCTGCTTCCTTACCGAACATTGCTGCCACACGATCCTGAAGCTCTAGAACAGTAGGATCTTCTGAGTAAACGTCATCTCCAACGCGGGCCATGGCCATTGCTTCACGCATTCCTGCATCGGGAATAGTTAGTGTATCACTTCGCAGATCGATCATCATGCGGCCTATGTTCAGCTAAGGGGTTATTTTCGGTCATACCTATCGTACTGTGAAGTTACGGTCGTTTCACTTCTCTACCGTTTTTGTCTGTTCATGAACTCGTCATCTACACATCCTGCTAGATCTTCCTATGGACGCCAGGCACACGAAGTGCCACAGTCGCATTTGTGTTGGGGTCACCTTATGCGCTTCAACCACGCCACCTACATGGAAAAGCCGTGGATGGAATACGTGAATGAGGGCGGCGAGCGAACGGCATGGTCGTATAGTGCCTTCATTGATGTGTCAAGAAGGTGCGCCACCCATCTGTCAACACGTGGAGTGGTGAGGGGCGATAGAGTTGTCATCGCGGGGCATAACCATCCCGATACCATTATTGCCTACTTCGCATGTTGGCTTATCGGTGCATGCGCCGTGCCGTTGAATATGACGGAAGATGACCAGCGTATTGAGTACATCGTGAACAATTGCAACGCAAATATCGTGCTCTGTCGATCCGAGTATCGAACCCGTCTCGACGCGGCCGTTGGCAATAGCGGACTTGACATCGTCGATGTAGACACCGACTCGGGTAACTCAAGGTACTATGCAGCGCTTCGTGAATGCGAGCCATTGGCCTGGCCAGATGACGAGACCGATATGCGCTGGGATGACTGCATGATCGTCTATACAAGCGGGACAACCGGTGCACCTAAGGGCGTTGTTCTTATTCAGCAAAATCTCTTTGCCGATGGCGAAGACATTGCGCGTTGGCATGGCATCACGAATGATCAAAAGATGATGTGCGTGCTCCCTATTCATCACGTGAATGGCACGATCGTCACGCACGTTACTCCTTTCATTGTGGGGGCTTCTGTTGTCCTACACCGGAAGTTCTCAGTACATCGGTTCTTTTCTTCAATAAAGAATAAGCAAGTGAACGTTGTCAGTGTGGTGCCGACGCTTCTAGCCCTTCTTTTAGAAGGCAAGGCAGATAGCCTAGATGTACAGAAGAATGGATTTCGACACATAATCTGTGGTGCCGGCCCCCTCACATGTGAACTTGCTGAGCGTTTTGAATCGACGTATGACATTCCGATCATGCACGGCTATGGACTGTCGGAAACAACGTGCTATTCTTGCTTTCTTCCCACTGACCTTACTGCTGAGGAACACAGATCGTGGATGCAGGATCATGGGTTCCCGTCAATAGGAGTAGCAATTCCATCGAACGAAATGGCTATCCACGATGATCAGGGTCAGGCAGTGACCGACGGTGATCGTGGCGAGATCGTGATTCGTGGAGCCAACGTTATGAGAGGTTACGACGGCAATGAAAAAGCAAACTCTGAAGCGTTTGCCTTCGGTTGGTTCCGTTCGGGCGATGAAGGCTTCCGTATTGCAGATTCACAAGGTCGCTTCTTCTACTTCATTACGGGGCGCATTAAGGAGCTCATCATTCGTGGAGGCGTGAACCTTGCACCGCTTGAAATCGACGAGGTCATCAATCGTGCTCCAGGCGTTAAGGCAGGCATCTGTGTTGGCTTCGAAAACAATATGTATGGAGAAGAAGTGGGCGCACTCATAGTCCCGCTTGATGGAACTACAGACATGGCATCCATACTAGCGTTCTGTCGAGCCAATCTGCCGTTTCACAAGTGCCCAAAAGTTGTCGTTGTTACAAACGAACTGCCAGTTACTTCCACAGGGAAATACCAGCGTAATAAAGTCAAACACCTCTTTTCCGAATGGAAGGACGTGCAGTTTCGGAAATGAGGTCGACTATTTAATGGTCTGCGCGCTAACTCCCGGCCGAGGCATGAAGAACTGTGTTCGCCGAGATTCAACCTTCTGCGGTTGTTGTGCCAAGGGGGCAAATGTTACTTGGATCACGTACCCATTAGAGACCATGTGAAGCGTCGATGCGGGGTCCTCTATTGACGGATTCGTATACGCCAACTCATCCACCATCTCTGGTGTGAGAGATGAAGTGTCTGTTCCGACGAAGAAATGAAAAAGAAATCGACGCTTCTTCTTTTCATCAATGGACTTGCTTGCAAAAGCACTCTTTATGATGTCATCTGCAACACGCATAATCTTCAGTGAATCGTAAGACTCAACCTTGATAAAGTGTACTGATGCAATCTCGCCTCCGCGTGCGTCAGTAAAACCATCCGTTTCCACATAGAATCCATCCAACGACGTTGCCTGAAATCGGAACCACATATAGAACGCGGCAACACCAATGCCGAGACCAAAAAGGATCACAAACACCCACCGCGTCGAATTTGGTATACGTGTAGACATGGTCATGAAATTGTATTGATGAAATCAGGAAAGCCGAGGTAAACTAGCAGCACGCCCAAAGCCCACATAACGATAGCAAAGCTGAAAGGTACTGAGAGATTGTCATCGAGACGCATCCGGATAGATCCTGCCTCCACCACTCCCGCAACGATGCTGGATAGTGCTCCAATGGCGAAGAATGGCCACGCAGGCCCATAGATCTTTCCATACACCACTACCACAACCATCGAGCTAAGGATAAAGGTAACTGCGCCAACCGCGCTCTTATCTAAGAAGGGTCTGCTCCCGTATCTACGTCCCACAAGCGCAGCGCACGTATCGCTGACTATGAGGACGCTAAAAGCCGTCACAGCGATCAGCGTTGGGAAAACAAGGAATGTGGATGTTGCAGAAATCAGCACCCACGAAGCGCCGGTCAGTAAAAAGCGGTCCTCGTGACGTTCGTGAGGGCGCAGAAGGTGCCCCATGGTTGAAAGTTTAAACTTCCTGGAGGGTTCATGATAGTGCATTAAGGCATCAAGTGCGATAGAAGCCGCTGTCATGCTTACAAGGACGAGAAGTCCCGTGCTGTGCTCAAGCTGCAAATAGATGATCGGGATCAACAAAGAAGCAAGATGAATGCCTTTTCGTGCGATCTCGCTCGAATATGTTATCTGTGCTTTGTTGCCTGTCATAACTTCGCATGATCCTTCACTGTCATGAACCCAGATGAATGCCTTTTCCCTTCGAGCATGCGCTAAGATAAACGTTGGCCTTGAGGTCATCCGTAAGCGTCCAGATGGCTATCACGACATTCAGTCGATCTTTGTCGGCATTGATCTCCATGACACGCTGGAGATTGAGGAGGCCGACACGCAGGAGGTCGTCTGCATCCCCCCTGTTACAGATTCGCCAAATGAAAACCTCGTAAGTAAAGCGATGAAGCTCTATGCTTCGACATTTCCATCAGAGAACCACGGCGCAAAGATAACCGTCAGAAAACGCATCCCTACCGGTGGTGGTCTAGGTGGAGGTTCAAGTGATGCTGCAACCGCGTTATTGGCGATGGCAATGATCAATGGTCACACCCTTTCGCCCTTAATCATCCAACTGCTCACACCGTTGGCAGAAAAACTTGGATCCGACGTGCCCTTCTTTCTTCACGCGGGGATCAGCCTCGTGGAGGGAAGGGGCGAGCATATTACTCCGCTACACATCTCGTTTCCATGGACGATTTTACTCATATGTCCGGGCATTCACATCGATACAGCAATGGCGTATTCCACACTGGGGATACGCGGTGAACAAGTCAAGGATAATTTGGTGGATAAATTCGTACAACTACTTGACAACAATAGTCTTAACGGAGAAGACCTCAGGAACGACTTCGAACCTCGAATTTTTGAGCTAAATCCCATATTAGCCAACGTTAAAGCACGTTTACATGATCAAGGTGCGATCTTCTCATCGATGAGTGGAAGAGGATCAACAATGTTTGGCTTGTTCACATCTGTGGATAACGCTGAAAAGGCTCGGTCCGCCTTCGCAGAGATGGACACGTATATTTGCCATCCCGTTAACGCATCCTTTATGACACCATGAACATACTTGTAGCAGCAGCAGAAGTAACCCCATTTGCCAAAGTCGGTGGTCTCGCCGACATGGCCGGAGCGCTTCCAAAGGCGTGGGCGGAAGACGGGCACAATGTGGTTGTGATTCTACCACTCTACGGTACGATCGATAAAGAAAAGTACGGCATCGAGAAGACAGACATGCTTGTCGACGTCCCCTTCGGCACCTGGACAGAGTGCGCGGAAGTGTGGCATGGAGTTCTGCCCGGCACAACAATACCGGTGTACTTCCTGCGTTCGAGTGATTACTATGACCGCCCCGGCATCTACGGTTATCATGAGGGGTTCGAAGACAATGATCGACGCTTCATCTTCCTCAGCAGAGCTGTGTTTGAAGTTGCCAGAGCATTAGACTTTCGTCCAGATGTGATCCACGCCCATGATTACCACACGGCACCGTGTATGCCGATGCTCAAGGTACATTATCATCATGACGAGTTCTTCCGTCATACGGCGGGCGTGTTCACCATTCACAACATGGCATACCAAGGGATGTACGACCCTCAACGTGCAATGGAATTCTGTGGCTTCCCTGCATCTGAGTTTTATACTGGCAGCTGGTACGAGCAGGACGGCATCTTCAACGCGATGAAGGCAGGCATCCTGTTTGCCGACAAGATCACCACTGTAAGTCCTACATATGCGCAAGAGATCCGCTGGACTCCCGAGGGAATGGGCTTGCAAGGGGCTTTGCAGTCCCGTGGTGCAGATCTCATCGGTGTACTTAATGGGATAGATGCTGGTACATGGAGCCCCATGCACGACGAGCACATCGCAGTTCCGTATAGCTCAGAGACAATTGCAAAGAAAGACATTAATAAGCGGGCTCTCCTGAAGGAAGTTGGTCTGTCCCCCTCAGAAATCAAGCGTGACCTGCCCGTTGTTGGAATGGTCACACGTCTTACAGAGCAAAAAGGTATCTCTCTTCTCATGTCGTCGATCGAAGCGTTCGTAGCCGAAGATCGCATTCGTCTTGTCATCCTCGGAAGCGGCGAAGCCAAGTTTGAAGACTTTCTTCTCAACCTCGCGTATCGGTATCCGAATCATGTAAAGGTTGGAACTGGCTATAACGAGCCGCTTTCACACCGCATCCAGGCAGGATCAGACTATTATCTCATGCCATCTCGGTTTGAGCCATGCGGTCTTACGCAAATGTTTGCGCTAGCGTACGGTACCATCCCTATCGTTCGGTCTGTTGGTGGATTAGCAGATACCGTGCAGGACTATGATCCGATTTCTTTTGTGAACACCGGAGTTCTCTTCCACCGTTACACCGGAGATGCCCTAAGCCATGCGATGGATGCGGCGCTTCGACTCTACAAACGCGAACCACATTGGACGCACATACGTCGAAACGCAATGGCACGCGACAACTCTATCGCTGCCACCGCGAGACGCTACGTCGAAGTGTTTGGTTGGGCTCAGGAGCATCGGAGATAAATCCCTTTGCATAGGTGATCACGAACTCCATGCCCATGGTGCCAGGGAAGAGGTCAAGGGGTGTGATGCGCTGAAGACCATACCCTGCCTGCTTCCATTCACGTGTGCTTCGGTGGATCTCTTCCGAACCACAAAAGACCTCAACCACAACTCGAGGATCCAGACCTGTTGCAGTTTCTGCGATCATGCCTTCGGCTGTGCCCGAACGTGGCGGATCAAGGATTACCACATTAGACGAAGCGGCCGGATCTTTTCGCGACATCTTTTGGATGGTGTTGACAACCGTTCTCATATCCTCACCATTACGAAGAACCTGACGTATAGCTGTTACCTGCCCACCAGCCCTACGAATCGTATAACGCGCATTATCCACCGTTGCTTCTTCACCATCGATGGCAATGACGCGTTGAACATCCTTTGCTAGTGCGGCACTAAAGAGTCCATACCCACAGTAGATATCATAGAGCGTGTCATCTATAGTTACGCCGGCATGCGCCTTTACGGTGTCTATGAGCAGCTGCGTCATCGCAAGATTCACTTGCGTGAAAGAGAATACGCCCACCTGGTATGTTACATCTCCGATGGTTTGCATCCACGCCGAAGCGCCATACAATTTTTTGGCTCCTACGCCAGTTGCCGGCCGTTCAAGGTCGAGGTAGTATCTACTACCCTTGGGGTCGTGATAGATCCACGCATGCATAACACTTGGGTGTGCTTTCTGCACACGTTCAGCCAATGTTCGTAGCGACCTCACAACGCGAGCATCAAGGCCTCTGACATTAATGATGACGGCGAATTCTTCATAGGTACCACGAAGAATAACATGGTTAACGGCACCAGAGACCATCGGTGTGAGACCGTCCAGCAACTTCTCAATCGTGCTATAGATCTCTGCATGATATAGGGGCTCTAAGGGGCTTGCACCGTACGCATCACTGCCGTCTCCATGAAGGAGTCTCACCTGCCCCCTACCTCTTAACAACAAGCTCTTGCTCGTACGGAATTCTGGCAAAGGGTTCCACCGCTTCACCAACAACAAGACGCTGAGCATGTGCGGCGTCGCGAAAACAGGTTTCAAGCGAGATCATGTAACCCTTACTACAACAAGTGATGTATCGTCTGCGAGATTCGCATTGCCCGAAAATGCACGGAGCTCTGCTTTGATTGACTGTAAAATATCCGATGACGGCTCCATACGATGCCCGCGTAGGCATTCCACAAGCGAGGCAACGCCATACTCGTGTCCCGATCCGTTGAAGGTCTCTGTAACACCATCCGTATAGAGAACAAGGATATCACCTGAACCCACCCCTCCAACCCCCATCCGATATGGAGGAGGATCCATCAGCACTCCGGTGAGTACGCCGCCCATTTCTAAGAGGTGAACGTCGTTCCCGCGTAGAAGCACTGGTGGATTATGCCCGGCATTCACGTATTCGATCGTGTTTGTGGCCGTGTCGATAACCGCCAAGAACATTGTTACGAAAACCTCGGGCTCTGTGTTCTCAACAACCAGTCGATTGATATGATCAACAATGTGAGTCAATGGTAGTCGAAGTCTCGCTAGCACGGTAAGCGCAGCTTGCACGTTAGCCATCAACAGAGCCGCGGGCACACCCTTACCGGAAACGTCTGCGATTGCCAGAAGCGTCTTTTGTTCGTCGAGCTGAATGATATCGTAGTAGTCGCCCCCGATCTGCCGGCTCGACTGAGAGTCAGCCGCAACATCCAAACCAGGTGTAGGTGGCATGAGCAATGGCAGAAGACCCGTTTGGATCTTCGCGGCAATGTCTAGCTCGTTCTCAAGCCGCTGCATTTCGGCTCGCTCGCCTTCAAGACGTTCATTTTCGATCGCAGTTATCACGATGTTCGCTATTGCTTCGAGGAACTCTAACTCAGCATGCGTGAATTCTTGCGCATTGGGCCATCCCCACATTGAAGCGTTCAAAACTCAACCGCAATGGATCAGTTTCCAGAAGGTCGATTGTTCGAACCGGTTCAGTAAGCGCCAATACGTCGGGAAGAAGTTCGCCCAAGCGTTCGGCCTCTTTCCGATTGACGATCACACTCTCGTCACCAAAATCCGGCTGAAGGAGTAAGGCAAAACTCGATGTCATGAGCTGCCCCATGAGCCGAAGACTGAGCAGCCTGATGATCGACTTCTTATCCATTACTCCGGTGAACTCTCGAGAGAACTCATAGAGCGACCGGACTAATTGCGCCCCCCTCTCAACCTCTAGTGTGGTCTGGCGAAGAGAAAGCACTGTTTCAGCATTATGCATGGCAATTGCTAGGATCGAGCGCATGAGGTCGATATACGTTCGTACATCGGGATGATCCTCTACCCCATCCATTGTCTTGCCCAGACAGATCAGAGCTGTCACCCTCCCCTGATGGTGCAACGGGATCAACCAGTGGACTCCAAGCTTGGCAAGGGGCTCTGCACCGGGTGTTTCGTGAGCGAATGCAGGACCTGAAAGCTCAAACGTAGGCACCGAAATAGCCTTGAGCCCCTTGCTCAAAACCGGTTCAAATTGGTTATGAACGGGCCGAAAAACACATGCACGCAATATCTTAAGCCTTCCCATCACGCTCAAAAGAGCGGCATTGAGGATCGGCTCTGCTGAGTCGTATTCTGCTGCACGGGTGGAAAGGTCCAGAAGCGACGCAAGGTGTAAGGCCGACCTTGCGGATACTGGGGATAATGAGCCTGCCTCTGTCATGAAACGAATATACGGGGGCTTCTCTCAGCAGAGGGGAAATCCCTTACTTTTGACCGCCCCCAAACAGCTCGCTTCCTTGGATGTCATGAAATTTTGTGCCGCCGTCTTCACCTGTCTGTCATTCCTCACACTGCCTGTCTCCTTGGTTGCTCAAGGTGTAACCACAGGTTCGGTCACGGGAACCGTTACCGGCGATGGCGCACCACTCCTCGGTGCCACGGTCAAGATCATTTCTGCATCTACGGGTTCAGCGTACGGCACCATCTCAAAGAGTAAGGGTAAGTATCTCATCAAGGGCGTTCGTCCTGGCACGTACACACTCGTGGCGACGTTCGTAGGGTTACGGCCAGACACAACACGCAACGTCATGGTCGACGTCGGTGATGCGACGTTGGTGAACATCTCGATGCAGTCATCGGCATCCTCGCGCAACGAAATTGTAGTATCCGCTCAGCGAGACGCGATCTTTGACGCAAGCAGGACAGGCTCCGGCTCTGTGATTGACGAAGCCGCTATCAGCGCTGCGCCAACGATCAATCGAAGCATTAGCGACATTGCGCGTATGAACCCGTATGCAAACCAAACGCAAACGGCTGGAAGCGATGGGCTGCAGGGACTGAGTATCATGGGTGTGAATTCACGCTTTAACAATTTCCAGATCGACGGAGCAGTTGCAAATGATGTGTTCGCACTTGGAGCTGCCGGTACTGCAGGCTCTCAAGCAAATTCAAACTTTCTATCCCTCGATGCCATTGAGCGTATTCGAGTAAATGTGTCGCCGTACGACATTCGTCAAAGCGGTTTCACAGGCGGCCTCGTAAACGCAATAACTCGTGGCGGCACAAATGAGTACCATGGATCGGTGTTTTTCTTTGGACGCAATCAAGACCTTGTAGGCCCTAGTCCAGATGCATCGAAACGCCCCTTTGACAAATTCTATGACTACCAATTTGGTGGGCGTGTCGGCGGACCGATCGTTAAGGATAAGCTTCTCTTCCATGTGACAGCAGAAGGGCGACTGCGTTCAACGCCGATTGAAGTGGCCCTCAATGATCCAACCGCGCTCAATAATTTTCCGGTCAATTCTTCGGTACTTGACCAGATACAGAAGATCTCACTCAATACATACGGTTATGACGCAGGACAGTATGGAACAACGAATATCCTGAACAATACCGTCAACATCATTGCGAGACTCGACTACAACATCGATGATCAGAACAAGATCCAGCTGCGACACAACTTCACGTATGGTATTCAGGATCGCAATCTTCAACGTGACAACCTCAACTACAGTCTTACGAGTAGGATGAACACGTTTGAGAGCATCAACAATCAAACAGTGCTTCAATGGAACGGAGTCTTTTCTCCTGAGCTCACTAATGAGTTACGCGCATCATACACTCAGACGAATGATTCACGCATTCTGCCTTCGGATAACAACGGCAATCCAATACCTTTTCCTGAAGTCCGCGTTCAAGTTGGATCAGGACTCAACGTTATCCTTGGGCCTGAGCGAAGCTCGCAAGCCAACGCTCTCGATCAAACACTTATAGCTCTTACCGACGATCTTACGTGGTTCCTTGGCGACCACACATTCACCGTTGGAACGCATAACGAGTTCTCGCGCTTCAACAATCTCTTCATCCAAGACTATTACGGCAGCTATCAATTTGCAACCGTAGAAGATTACCAGGCAGGGCACGCTAATTACTACC
The DNA here is from genome assembly GCA_026390655.1 of Candidatus Kapaibacterium sp. GTDB lineage: Bacteria > Bacteroidota > Ignavibacteria > Kapaibacteriales > Kapaibacteriaceae > UBA10438. Next base: position 5,532 of record JAPLFN010000037.1, on the reverse strand, counting down.
GCGTAAGCTATGCGAATGACAGCGTAGTTGGCAACAACCCATCACCGCGTGCGGCATGGAATATGATGCAACTTGGTTTGTATGCGCAGGACGAGTGGCAAGTGAACGATGCTCTCAGGATGACCGGTGGCCTTCGCATTGATGCACCGATCTTTCTCACAACACCGTACGAGAATCCAGCTTTTGCTCAGGCCTTTCCAGGGATGTCTACGAGCGAGGTGCCGTCAGGGACACTCCTGTTTTCTCCGCGTGTGGGCTTCAACTACGATGTTTCTGGAGATAAGACCTGGCAGCTTCGTGGAGGTACAGGCGTCTTTACCGGCCGAGTTGCCGGGGTCTGGCTGTCCAATCAGTATTCAAATACGGGAATGGATCTCTTTCGCGCTGAACTCGGTGGGAATAACCTCCCCAATCCTATTACGAGCGGAGGAGTACCGGTCAATTGGGATCTGCGTGTCCCAGCCCCACGGCCTGGGGATTCGGGATACCCCGGGAGCCCCATCAATACCTCAGCGATTAACATCACAGATAAGAATTTCCGTATGCCGCAAGTCTGGAGATCAACCTTGGCAACGGACATCCAGCTTGTGAAGGGCATCGTGTTTACACTCGAAGGCATGTACGGTCTATTCATCAACCAGGTAGACTACACCAATCTCAATCTCCGTAGATCTAACCTGACGTTCATCAAGGGCGCCGACACTCTCGTTGGTGTTTCTCCTCTTGACGGCCGACCACTGTATGCAGGAACAAATGCTGATTCGTTAGTTGATCGCAAATTCACCCAGGTGATTCTCATGCGAACCCGATCTGAGGGTCAACAGTACAGTATCTCGGGACAGTTGAAAATCGACGAAACGAACAAGTATATCCCCGGACTAACGGCGATGATACAATACACCTTTGGTCGCACTCAAGACCTCAATTCCTCGACCGCTGCCACGGCATCTTCACAATGGTCCGGCACGGATGTAATAGACCCAAACAACGCCACGGTTGGAACATCGAACTTTGATTTTCTGCACCGTGTGTCGGTTAGTGGTTCATATCGCATTACATGGACGAAAGGAATCTGGACATCATTCGGAGTATTCTACTCGGGAAATTCCGGACGTCCCTACTCCCTATCATATGCCCAGGATTATAACGGCGACAATGCCGCCGGTGGGAATGACCTGGTGTATGTTCCCCGAAGCGAAGACTATAATACCAAGATCGTGATACCCGCTCCCACTGACGCAACTGACCTGCGCTCACCGGATCAGATCTGGTCGCAGATTATGTCCTTGATCGATAACAACCCCGTGTTGAAAGAATATCAGGGTAAGATCCTCCCTCGCAATGCACTTCGCGAGCCATGGATCAACCAACTTGATCTTCGGATTCAACAAGAGTTCCCCGCATTCTCAACACACTCAGTGCAGTTCACACTAGACGTACAGAATGTGCTTAATCTGTTGAACTCCAGTTGGGGACAGCAGCGGTATGTGAATTTCCAGAGCGCAAACCTGTTTGGTCTGGTCCTCGATAACAACGGCAAACCATTTGATTCACAAGGTCGACTTCGCATGACATACACGGAACCGATCACTAACGGTCAGCCTGGAATCTATACCACCGACAATTTCTATTCACGCTGGCGCATGCAACTCGGCATGCGCTATACATTTTAAGGGGGCGAATGTTGAAGCAATCTGGCCTCCTCGTCATACTTATCGGTGCCATGCTCACTGGATGTGACTCCGGTGTTATCACATTCCCAGCGCCAGAACCCGCGTTGGTGCGTATCGCAAACGTTACTCAGAATGTACCTGTGTCGCGCGTAACGATTGACAGCACGAAGGTTGTCGATGTACCTCGTGGCGATGCGTCGCAGTTCACCGAGGTCTCCGCAGGGCGTCCCGTCACGTTCACGATAGGAAGCCCAGACAAGGTGTTTCGTAGCAACCTGAAGTATACTTTTGGTGGCGGTGGCCGTGTGATCCTCTTTGTTCGAGGAGACACAACGAGTCTCGTCGAGTTTCGTCGCGAGATACAGGACACGCTTCTTCCTTCAAACACACCGAACTCAGTCATTCGATTCACGCACATGGCAGAGACCGTTGACAAGGCATATTTTCTCGAGGTGTGGATCACCGGCGGGGAAAAACTTCTTCCAGAGGAATACGAGCCCGGCATCAGCTCGCTGAACTACAAGAGTATTCAACCCGGGACCTACTCATTCGAAGTTCGAGAGGGACGAACCTCGAATGTTATTGCTACCCTACAGAATGTCACAATCAAATCCGGCCAATCCTATATGCTCTACTCGTATGATGCAGAGCCGCCACTTGTCGACCGCGTAACCTTGAAGATTTTTTAGTACACTTTTTCATTTGGTACACACATGACTGTCCGCATATCTATCGTTGCAGCATTCGTAGCATGTTTTGCTTCGGTGCTAATGGCACAAGATCCTATATCCATCGCCGACGCAAGGAAGCAAGAGATTGGGTCCGTAGTTTCCAAGATCGCAGGCCGCGTGAGCTCATCGATCGAGCTCTCCAACGTTGCCTACATCCAGGACAAGACCGGAGGGATGGCGATCTTCAATGAGAACATGCGAACTGCTGTTCGTATTGGAGACTCAGTAGTAGTGGAAAAGGGTACGCTTGCCGAGTTCGGCAATACAGTGGGAGCCCCGGGAACGGGCCTGTTACAATTAGGTGGGGCCGATCTGCGATTCACCGTTATTCCTACGGGACGCATTGAGCCATCTCCGAGAAACCTTTCCATTCCTCTTGTAGGCGAAGGGGTCGAAGCCCAACTTGTAAAAATGCGTCGTTTGCGTTTCGTGGAGGTTGGCCGCTTCGAAGGCAATCGCAGCTACAGTGCAATAGACAACACCGGCAATGATATCGTGATTCGAATTGACCGTTCATGCGAAATCGGCACCAACAATCTTGAGATCCCTACAGGCGAAGTTGATGTTACGGGCATTGTTAGTCAATTCCGCGGTGCATACCAGATCCTTCCGCGTCTAGCGCAGGACATTGGCCTGCCCCCTATCACAGTGGATACAGTGAAGAAGGATCTTACGCTCGATCTTACTACGTGGAATCTAGAATGGTATGGATCTACGGACACTACCAAGGGTCCGAAGAATAAGAACTTACAACGCACGCGCATCCGTACGGTTATGGATACCATCAAGGCCGATATTTATTCATTGCAAGAGATTGTGACAGATGAGGCGCTTGCAGCACTGAGCGACTCTATTCAAGGTAGCTATGCACGATTCTTTGCAACGGACATTACGTCGGAGCAGAAGCTTGCCTATATCTATAATACCAAGACGATCACACCTGTTTCTACCGGTCTTGCCGTCAACGGTGGAGCACAGGCATGGGCCAACGGGCGCTATCCATATCGCATGACGTTCGATGCCCACATCGGCACGGTTACTGAACGGATCATTGTGTTCGACCTCCACGCCAAGGCAACAGACTCCGCTACTGCCATGGTGGACTACGCACGCCGCAAAACAGATGCAGAGACATTTCATGCATACCTCCGCGATTTCTATGCGGACAGCAATGTAATTGTCATGGGCGACTTCAATGACCGTCTCCTTGGTACAAATGTGGACTCCCTTCTACCTTCTTGTTATTTGTCGTTCACCGAGGATGCTCAAAATTGGCTGGCTACAACAGCCCCCCTTGAAGCACAAGGCCTATCATCCTACGTTGGTTTCAATCGCTCATTTCTCGATCACATCTTGCTTTCAAATGAGCTACGTGGTGAGTTTTACCGCACGTACCTTGAGACTCCTGAGCGTTTCCTCACGTCCTACTCAACAACAACCTCTGATCATCGGCCAGTTAGCACACGACTCTTCATCGACGGTACAGTAGATGTAGATGAGGAGGCGCCAGTATCCTCGCTCATTCGCATCTCACCAAATCCAATGTCCTCAAATGGAATGGCAGAGATAGTTGTAAGCAACGGCGGAGTGCTCCGCGTCGATCTTATCTCGTCAACCGGGGAAATCATGCCCCTCGTGAATGAGACTGTTGCACCATCTCTCCGCGTTGTTGTTCTACCCGTGGCCCAACTCTCCAGTGGCTCCTATCGCCTTGTTATGACTCTCAACAGCGTAGTTTCCACTGCCCCTGTGATGGTTGTTCGTTAACGTTTTTAGATGTGAGTTGTCTTTTTAGACGTGAGTTGTTTTGACGTAATTGAGGGACACCAGATGCGCATTATACTCTTCATTGTGTTGATGTCGATTACTGAGCTGTCGGCTCTTGGCCAGACTACACGTGGTAAAATGCTGATCACGGAAGGCCGACGGTATATGGTGGCGTTCCCCCAGGTCTGGGCTGCGCCAACAGAGAAGCCCCTTCCACAGCCGATGTTGTTGCTGTTGTCTTCCAGGGACACAACAACGGTAAGGATCACGACCGCTGCCTCGATCACAGATGTGGCGAGGATCGACAAGGTGGTAAGGATCGTACCAGGGATAGTGACTAAGGTTGCGATTTCTACAGCCTACATGAACGTTGAGTCACAGGCTCGCAAGGGCTATGGCATCAGTGCCACGGGTGACCGACCATTCTCTGTTGCAACACAACAGGCATGGCAAGGCAATGGAGAGACGGCCCAGCACCTTCCTGTTGAGTCGTGGGGAACGGCCTACTATTCAATGAACTTCTATCTGGATAGATACGAAGAACCACCAGGAAACAAGTACCGTCCTAGTCAGATCCTCATCATCGCTAGTGAAGACAACACGGTTGTGACCTATACTCCCACGGTTGATACCGAGGGTGGAATTGATGCTCCATCCGTTGCAAAGAGGGCTTCCCAGACTGTCACGTTAATGCGCGGCGAGACCTTCCTCATCAAGTCGAAGGTAGAAGAATCGAAGGTCCGCGACTTCTCTTCCGACCTCTCTGGAACCTCGATCACGTCAACGAAGCCGATCGGCGTAGTCTCTGGACATACCAAGGGCGCCATCATGCGAATGCCCGATGTATTGCCACCAACAGGCATTTTTGCGGCAGGTGCACACTTCGTCCGCAACAATGTGCACGACGTAATGTATCCAACAACGCTGGCCGGAAAAAGCTTTGTGACTATTCCATTGATGTACACAGAAACTCGAGCGGTTGGCCAGGAGTCCATTGTAAACGGTATCGACGACGACCGTGGAGATGTTATTCGTGTTGTAGGTCTTGAGGACGGAACAACGGTTAGAACCGCCCGGCAAGATGGCTCGGGAATGCTCAACAAGTTCACTCTGGATAAAGGCGAAACTCGAGTAGAAACTGCTCTTGAGATTGCAACATAGAACAATCTTCTTTCTTCTTCCTCTTTATCATAATCTTGCATGCCTAACTTTACAACTTCAATAACTGGATGATCTGAAGCCTTACACGGGAAATTAAGTTCATTACATCCAATAATAAAGACAATTTCCGCTTCTAAACCCTTAATAGCATGAATAGTAGCTAACGTAACATCTCCTTTATTTGCAACAGCAGGCTTTTT